>CAZDTG010000007.1:0-64612 GCA_964508005.1 uncultured Steroidobacteraceae bacterium | reverse complement strand
GATGTCTTCGGGCAGGATCGATTTGAAAACGCCTTCGCCCGGCTGGTGGGTTCGGACCATGGCGGTACTCCTTATCTGGACACGTTGGCTGAGGACTGATGAGTCCGCCGCAGATCGATTTGGCGACCCGCCAGTTCTTCTCCTCAGAGCAGTTGCTCGATCCGGATGGGCAGATCGCGCAGCCGACGACCCGTGGCATGAAAAACGGCATTGGCGGTGGCAGGCGCAACGCCGGTCATCGCGACCTCGCCGCTGTCTGTTGATTGAGAAATGCTCATCTGCGCCTCAATTGCAGTTGAGACTATCCATCACGTCATTGACCTGCGGTTGCAGTGCGGCGCGCGTTGCCTGAACGAGAAATCGGGACGCGCTTTTCTTGCGAGCTTGGAATGGCGCATCTAACGCCGCCTTGATGGGGGTCAATTTTGCCACCTCTTGTGCCACACTACGCGTGAATCTCGAGCGCACAGAACCTCGAGCACGCCGAAGGCTGTTGGCCTTTCGGTCTGGCCCACGCTTGACATGCTATGACCCACCGTTTACCCGATACGTCGTATTGCCATCGTCGGCACCGGTGTGATTGGCGCCAGCTGGGCTGCCTACTATCTAGCGCGCGGTTTCAACGTAGTCGCGACTGATCCAGGTCCGAATGCGGAAGCCGCTCTTCGCCGCTATGTCGATGACGCCTGGAGCACGCTTACGCGGGCCGGTTTGTCGCCCGGTGCATCGCGGGATCACTTGTCCGCCGCTCTGTGCAATCGAGCTGCGGAGATCGCCCGCGTTGCACATCGGGTGCTCGATGTTGGCTTTGACACCGCCGACGTCAACGTCGGGGCGATGTCGACGCTGCGGCTGCTTCGCTCGTCGGCCCATCCGCACCCGTCTGGCTGCGAGGATTCATTGCCCCCGAGCGAGCTCAGCGCCGCGCCAACGGCCGGCGGCTAGGGTTCGATGATCTGACTGGCCACCGCTGCGTGCTCGTCGTAGTGACAGACAGCGCAGATGCGGTGATAGCCGTCCGCCACGATCAGCGGAATCCCCCGGGACATGTCCCCGCGGAGGAGCAGAACGGGAGCCAGCGGCTTGCCCTTGCTCACTCTCTTCAGGTCCTCTTTGACACTCGACTCATCCGGCGGCAGCAGGGGCAGGCCGCTGGCGCGCAACAGATCCTTGGCCGAACTTTCGGTGACAGGGGCCGCCCGCAGCGCTTTGAGAACATCCTTTACGCGCGTCGTCCCGAAGATCAGCGCCAGATAGGCTGCCGCTGCAGCGTAGTCCGCGGATTCCGGCCTCTTCTTCCAGACGAGCTTTTCTTTGGCCATGGGCTTCAGTGTACGCCTGCCGGATGTTTCGTAACGACCGTAGGAAGCAATCGACGCTCCCGGCAACGATTGGAGAGCCCCCCTGACATCACTCCGGACCCGGTTCCAGCGACGAAACGCTGCGGAGTCCCGCAGCATCACGGCCTGGCGGCGACCCATACCCGCGGCTGTATTCCCGGCTGAACTGAGACGGACTGTCGTACCCGACCGAGAACCCAACTGCGGCCACATCCTCCGACCGGGCGAGAAGGCGCGCCCTCGCCTCCTGAAGGCGGATCTGCTTCTGGTATTGCATTGGGCTCATCGACGTCACCGCTCTGAAATGCCGGTGGAACGACGAGGCGCTCATCGACGCCATCCACGCCAGATCCGCGACGCGGAGCATCTCTGCATAGTTGGCTCTTATCCAACCTATCGCGCGGCTGATCTTGGAAAGCCGGCTATCGGCCGAGCCGATCTGACGGAGCATCGCGCCCTGTTCGCCGCATAGGAGTCGCCAAAGGATTTCGCGCTCGAGGAGCGGGCCTAATACCGCAACATCTCCAGGGTGATCCAGCAACCGCAGCAGACGCAGACCGCTGCCGCGGGCGCATTGGGAAACGCTGTGGGAGTCGCGTCTCGATCCCGCCGCGGCTCCGCCCGGCTCGCCCAGCAGCCACCGATCACTGGGCGCGGGATACAGTTCTCGGTAGAGTGAGGCAATCCCTGCTTAGATCAGCGCGGTGGATACTCGCGAGTGTCGTTCGAATGTCAACGACTGAACATATCCTGCTCGAGTCAGATGTGCGGGAGGTGCCGGATCTTCGGGCCGCGCGGAAAGTCCACGCACGCATTGGGCTCAGGAGCCGGCTTCGCAGACGTGTTCTGCAGCTGGAGATCTTCGACTACTGCTATATTTCCGTGCGATCGTGGCGTTCACGCTCCCTTGTGGCGGAGTACGTCCTCGACCTGAGATTCGTCGACGGAATACCCGGGCTGTCGAGGCATATCGCATGGCGATCGATGGGGGCCGCACTCAGTCTGATTGCGGTGGCGTCGGGGATCGCCGCACGGATCGGCTCATCAGCGTCGCACTGGTGGCAACACGATTGGCTTCCACTGTGTATCGCCGTAATGGCCTCTGGGGCCCTCGCGGCACTCGCCTGCGTATACAGGACGACGGAGACTGTAACTCTGTACAGCGCGCACGGACGGGCGAAATTGCTGCAATTTACAGGCGGTCTCGGAACCTTCCGTGCCGTCCGGCTCTTCATGGCAAAGCTGGCGGCACACACTCGGCTTGCGACGGCGGCGCGCCGGGCCTCCAAGACCGAGCACCTGCGCGACGAGATGCGCGAGCACTTTCGCTTCAAGGAAATCGGACTGCTTTCTACAGACGAGTACGAGGCGGCCAAGGTGCGTATCCTCGGTCAACACGACCCCGGCGCCCAATCACCTCTGTCGCGCGCGTCAACGCGGGTTTGAGCGGCGCGTCCGAGCCGCAGAGGCTCGTCGAGCGCTCGCTGCAGGATGCTCGCGAGGCAGGCGGCGGGCGCAGCGATAGCAGAGCTGCCACGAATGCCGCTACCGATCCGTAGCGGCGCGACTCCGACCCGATCACGGCATGAAACCAGACCCCGCCGACCAGTCCGCCACACATGGCCCCGAGGCATGCCCGCAACAGTATCCCCGGGCGCAGTGCCGTTGTGGCGCTCAGCACTCCACAATACAGGACTGCGGTGAGCAGGGCCGGAGCAACTCCGAACGCATAACCAACGGGAACGGCAAAACACACGTAGGCGACCACGAACGATGACACGTCAAACGATCCGGCTCGCCCGGTGAAGGACGGCAGATACGCAACCGTCATGAGGATGAGACTTGCGAGAGGCGGGCCCCCGGTTGCAATCAGTACTGTGGTTCGAACTTGCCAGGAAGTGAGCTGCATCGTTCGGCCTCATTTCACGTTCGCGCGATCGCGAGGCGTGAAAAGCTGCCGGCGCCCGCCATGCAGTCGCATCACCGCCTCCATTCAACAGGGAGGCAATATGCACTGGGCAGCGCTACACGAAAGTTTCCGGTCGAACGGAAGAGCTACGGGGGTAACACAGGCAGGCAGCCGCGCGCTAATGCCTCAGCGGCTCGCGCCCCTCGAGCCTGACACCCGAAGCCCGGGAATGACTTGATGCACGGGATCCTCTGAGATGGTCATCGGCCTCGCGGCAAAGACGCAGCCGCCGCGACGTCCTCGGGCAGGATCAGTCGCGGTGGGATCTGCCTTTGCGAGCTTCGCGCGGTTGCGTAGTACAGAGCGCCGGGAACTATGAGCCCCACGATCCAGGAGATATCGGCGCCGCCGAGCGCCGCGACGAGGGGGCCGGTGTAGAAGGCGGTCGAGAGGAAAGGCATCTGGACCAGAATGCCGATGATGTAGATCACGATGCCCGCTGTGTTCCATCGACCATAGCGCCCGTCAGGGTCGGATAATGCCGGCACGTCATAGCGCGATCGGGTGAAGAAGTAATAGTCGACCAGATTGATCGCGCTCCAGGGCGTGAACACCGCGAGCAGAAACAGGATGAAGGCTTCGAAGCCCTTCAGGAAGGAGTGACGTCCGATCAGCGCCAACAGTGTCGAGAGTCCGACCATGGCGAGGATGTAGAAGAACCGCTGTAGCATCGAGATCCTGAGCCCGCGCCGGAAGGCGCTGACGATCGTCGCCATGGACATGAAGCTGCCATAGGCGTTCAACGTCGTCACCGTGACCTTGCCAAAGGCGATGCAAAAGAAAAGCAGGGCCGCGACCATGCCGGTGGAGCCGAGCCCGACGATATAGGCCACCTCATGGTGCTCGAATTGCGCGCCGCTCAAAGCTGCGGCGAAGACGCCGAACGTCATGGAGATCTGTGAGCCCACGACCGATCCCAGCCCTACGGCCGCGAAAATGCCCAGTCCGGAAGTTTCGCGCGCCAGATAGCGGGAATAGTCCGCCACATAGGGGCCGTAGGCGATCTGCCACGACGCCGACAGGGACATGGCGAGGAGGAATTTGTTGAGCGAAAAATGGCGCACGCTCAGCAGAGCGCCCACGTCGTGATGCGCGAAAAGCCTGCTGAACATATAGAGAAACGCCGCAACACCGACCAGGCTCGACACGCGGCCGAGCATATGAATCAATCGATAGCCGAACAGGGTTGCGATGATGATGAAGCAGCCGAAAATCGCAATGCCAACGCCGTCATCGACCCGCAGCAGCTGGCCGATGGCCTGTCCGGCCAATACCGAGCCGCTGGCCGAAAAGCCTACATACATCAGACACACCGCCACGATCGGAATGACCGCGCCATAGACGCCAAATTGGACGCGGCAGGAGATCATCTGCGGCAGGCCGAGCTGGGGGCCTTGCGCCCCGTGGAGCGCCATGACCGCGCCCCCGAGCAGCTGACCGGCGAAGAGCGCGATCAGCGACCAGAACACGTCGCCCCCGAGGACAACGGCCAGAGCCCCGGTTACGATCGCCGTGATCTGCAGATTGGCTCCGAGCCATAGGGTGAATTGGCTCGCAAGCCCGCCGTGCCGCTCACTCTCGGGCACGTAGTCGATCGACCTGATTTCGATCGCGCCGGACATCGACCTGTTATGTCCAGGAATTGGCATGTCGTCCCCCCGGGCTTGGAGGGTAGCACGTTACCGGCAAAATCGGCGCGGCTCAGCGCATCGGGGTCCCTTCAGGAATACCGGGAGCGGTCAAACCACACGGATCTAAGCCGCCGGTAGCGCCTTCACGGGCTGCGCCGCGTCCCGGCTGCGCCCCGCTTCACGAGCCGGCAGCAGGCGCGCGGAGTTCAAAATGAACGCCATCTCGGAGGCCACGTGAATGAACGCGGCCAGCAGGGGGTTTAGCAACCCAAACGCCGCAAGGCCGATGCCCAACGCATCCACACCGATCGTACCGGCGAAGTTAGCCCAGATGATCCGGCGCGTGCGGCGCGCCAGGGCCAACGTTTCCGCAAACTTCAACAGGTCATTGCCCAACAGCACGACGTCGGCGCTCTCCCGAGCCACATCGGTGCCGGAACCCATGGAGATTCCCACGTGAGCCTCGATCAAGGCCGGAGCATCGTTGATGCCGTCGCCGACCATCGCCACGGTACGTCCCTGCTCGACGAGCTCTTTGACCTTGCGCCGCTTGTCTTGCGGCAGCAGATCGGCAGACCATTCGGAGATGCCGAGCTGTTTGGCGATAACCTGCGCGACCGCCTGCGCATCGCCGGTCAACAGGATGGTCCTGATATCCAGGGACTGGATCGCCCGGATCGCCTGAGCCGCTTCCGTACGAAGGGTATCCGCAATGACAACAGCCCCGAGCAGCCGGCCGTCCCGCGCCACGAAGACCTCTGAGGCTTCAGGATACTGGGACAGGAGATCGTCCGGTATCGCTATGCCGTGCGCGCGCATCAGAACGTGGTTACCGACCAGAACACCTCTACCGTCCACCACAGCATCGATCCCGCGGCCGGGCGTGTAAACGAAGCGTTCGGGTTCCTTCACCGGCCGCCCCATCTCTCTCGCGTGGGCGACGATGGTCTTGCCCAGGGGGTGCTCGGATCGAATCTCGGCCGATGCGGCGGCGTCGAGAAGAGTGAGCTCATCCGCTCCTCCCACTGGCACAAGGGCGCGAACCTGCGGCCGGCCGTAGGTCAAGGTACCCGTCTTGTCGAGGACGACGGTGTCGACCCGGCCCAATTGCTCCAGGAACAGGCCGCCTTTGATGATGGCACCGGTGCGCGCGGCGCGGCCGATCGCCCCAAGAATCGCGAGCGGTGTGCCGGCGGCGATACCGCAGGCTCCCGCCACGATCACCACCGATATCGTCGATCGAATGTCGCGCGTGAGTACATAGGTCAACACCGCGGCGCCCAAGGCGAAGTACACCAGATAGCCGGCGAGGCGATCGGCCAGGCGCTGCACCGGCGCGCGGGAGCGCTCCGCCTGCTCCACGGCATCGATGATCTTGCCGTAACTGGTCTCGCGGCCGAGGCGTTCCGCGCGAATCTCGAGCGCCCCCGACTGGTTGATGGAACCGGCGAACACCGCAGCCCCGGCAGTCTTCTCCAGGGGCAGCGACTCCCCGGTTATGCGCGCCTGGTCCACGAAGGAATGGCCGCCAATCACGGTGCCGTCCACGGGGATGCGGCCGCCCGGGTTCACGAGGACCGCATCGCCCACCCGCAACGTGTCCGCATCGACCTCCGCCACGGCTCCGCTGCGGCGGACAGACACTGCTCGAGGCAGAAAATCCAGCAGATCGCGGATGGCCCGCCTCCCTCGGGAGACTGTCATGCCTTCCAACACTTCCGCCACCAGCACGAACAGCGTAATCACCAGGGCCGTGAAGAACTCCGAAATCGCCGCCGCCGCAATGATGGCGATCGACATGGAGAGCTCCATGGTCATCCGTCGCGCCAGCACGTTCTGCAGCGCCTCCTTGAAGATGGGCCAGCCCCCGACAGCCAGGCCGATCACCCCAATGAGACTGAGGCCATTGAACGGCTCCCAGACATGCCATCCGACACAGGCCGCAGCCAGCGCCACGAACGCGATGCGCAGCATCTCGGGCCACTCGAAGGCGTGGTCATGATCGTGGCCGTCATGATCTTCACCGTCGTGATCGTGATCGTGGTGAGCATTCATGGTCGGTTCCCGCAACTCACTTCAGATACGAACGCACGACATCGATCAACTCCTCGGCGCCCTTGGTGCGCTCGGCCTGGCTCGTAATCGCGGGGCTCGCGATGTGCGTGCGCACGTGATCCTCGATCACTTCGGTCATGAGCCCATTCATCGCGCCACGCACGGCGACGATCTGTTGCAACACTTCGTTGCAACCCTTCTCCGTTTCCAGGGCCCGTTCCAGGGCTTCCACCTGCCCGCGGATGCGCCGCACGCGCGCGAGCAGCTTGATCTTGTCGCGAACCGTGTGTCCCATGTGAGCCCCGGCTATTATACCCTACGGGGGTATAGTACTGCACTTCCTAGCACCCGCGCAATCTCGATTTCTCCGGGGCGAACGGCGCAGCGGATGCGGCGGCGCGAACGGCACCATGAGCTTGCGGGATACGATGGGTACGGTGTGTTAGGATTGAAGGTAGTTCTCGAGGGGGAAGGTGCCGAGCCTTGAAGGTCAAGTCGACTTCTGTGCGCCGCCGTTGGGGCGCCCGTTCCGGAACCTTCGTTTCGACGCTCGTCATCCTGATCTGCAGTGTCAGGTTGAGCGCCCTGCCGTCCGGCGGCCAATGGCAGCAGGAGGCGGCGGCACGTGTAGCCGTGATTCGTGGCGATCTGAAGGTCGCGGGACTTCACGACGCGGTGCGCGTGCAGCGCGACTCCTGGGGTGTCGCGCATATCTATGCTCGCGATCAACACGACCTGTTTTTCGCACAGGGCTTCGTAGTCGCGCAGGACCGGTTGTTTCAGATGGAGTTGTGGAAGCGCTCCGGCGAGGGCCGGCTGGCCGAGATCCTCGGCCCCTCAGCCGTACAGCGCGACGTCAACGCACGCCGCCTGAAGTATCGCGGCAATGCCGCGGAGGAATATCGCAGCTACGCGCCGGATGCCCTGGAGATCCTGCAGGCATTCACGGCGGGCATCAACGCGTACATTGCAGACGCTCAAAAGCCTGGCGGGCGCGGATTGCCCATTGAGTTCGCCATTGCCCGCTTCAGGCCCGAACCCTGGCGGCCGGCGGACTGTTTGAATCGGCTCGCGGCGTATTCGATGATGGGTAACGCATCGAGCGAGTTGCGGCATGCGCAGCTCGTGGCAGTCCTGGGGGCAGCCCGGGCATCTCAACTGTTTCCATTCGATCCGCGCATCGAGCTCGACCCGGCCCCCGGCAGCGACTTCTCCGGCTTGTCGCCCGCGCTGCTCGCAGACATCGTCAGCAGCGACGGACGCATTCCCTTTCCGGCATCCTCACTGCAGGAAAGCAACAATTGGACCGTCTCGGGTGCGCTCACGGCGACCGGGAAGCCGTTGCTGGCGAATGACCCTCACCGTGTGATCGCGCAACCCTCCTTGCGCTACATCGTGCATTTGAACGCGCCGGGCTGGAATGTCATCGGTGCCGGAGAGCCGGCTCTGCCGGGTGTCGCCGCGGGACACAATGAAAGCATCGCCTGGGGTTTCACTATCTTTGGACTGGACCAGGAGGACCTGTATCTGGAGACGCTGAACCCGCATGATCCCAGGCTTTACAGGACGAGGAACGGCTGGGCGCCAATGCGAGAGGAACACGAAACCATTCGCGTGCGCGGCGCACCGGACGTGCCGGTTATCCTCCGCTTCACGAATCACGGTCCCGTGTTGTGGGATGACGGCAAGCGGGCTCTTGCCCTGCGATGGATCGGCGCCGAGCCGGGAACAGCCGGCTACCTGGGCTCGTTGGCGCTCGACCGTGCGCACGACTGGCAGGAGTTCGAACGCGCAATGCCGCACTGGAAAGTGCCTTCGGAGAACATCGTGTACGCCGACCGGGACGGCAATATCGGCGAGCATTCGACGGGATTGGCGCCGCTGCGCAAGAACTTCAGCGGGCTGTTGCCGCTGCCGGGCAATGGCGGGTTCGAGTGGGCGGGCTTCGTACCGAATGCTGAATTGCCGCACAGCTACAACCCCGTTACTGGTTACATCGCCACGGCCAATCAGCGGATGACCCCTGACGCGTATCCCTATACGGTGGGATTCGAATGGGCCGCGCCGACCCGCGTCGATCGGATTCGCGAGGTACTCGAGGAGGCGAAGGCCGCAGGACGCAAACTGACGGTCGCAGACATGGAAGCGTTGCAAACGGATGTCGTGTCGCTCCTTGCGAGACGCTTGCAGCGCCTGTTGCGTCAGGCGGTCGACTCGGGAGGCACTCCGGAGGAGTTGGCGGCGAATGGCGTAAATTTGCTGCTGAGCTGGGACTGCGCCTTGCGTACCGATTCCCCAGCCGCCGCACTCTATGAGTTGTGGGCTGAGCGACTGCGCAAGGAGATCACGCGCCGCGCGCTGCCCGAATCCGCTCGAGATCTGCTGGAAACGTGGCGCTTGTACCAGGTCGTGACCGAACTGTCGCAACCGCGTGCGGCGGTATTTGGCCCCGATGCCGCCGTGACGCGTGATGCGGTCCTCCGGGACACGCTGCGGGCCGCTTACGAGGAGCTCTCAGACAAACAGGGCCCCGATCCCCGGCAGTGGTCGTGGGGCATGCTTCACAAGGCGAACCTGCGGCACGCACTGGACAGCGCACCCGGGCTGACAGGCCTGCTTGATCGCGGGCCTGTGGAGCGCCCCGGCGACGGTGATGTCGTGCAGTCGACCGCGTTCGGCGACAGCTCCTTCGAACAGATCTCCGGCGCGAGCTATCGGGAGATCTTCGATCTCAGCGACTGGGACCGGGCGGTCGCGATCAATGTGCCGGGCCAAAGCGGCCAGCCGGCCAGCCCGCATTTCGATGATCTGCTCCCCTTGTGGAGCGCGGGACACTACTTTCCCTTGAAATTCTCGAGGGCCGCGGTGGACGCTGTCACGACTGACATTCTGACGTTACATCCTTGAAGGGGACCGCACGCCGCAACGTGCACCCCACATCTGTCAAGCTTCGAGCGGCTCGACACCTGTTCCGCCAGGCCTCGCGCGCGTGATATCGCGCACCCACGTCAGGCCTTTCATGGCCTGCGACCATCCCACAGTGGTGATGGCGAGGACTGCTACGTGGTCGAGCTCCTCGGGAGTGATTCCCTCGGCGGCGGCTCTGCGTGCGTGTGAATGCGTCGCGCCTTCCGAGCTGGCAGCGATGGCCAGCGCGAGGTGAATCAAACGTCGCGTACGCGCATCGAGCGGGCCTGCGCGGCTCGCCTCTTCTCCCAGCTGCTGGAAAGCCTCCCACAGCTTGGGATGCTCGCGAGCCATGTGCAGCGCCGCGCCCGGCAGCTGCACGTCGGTATTCGGCTGATTTTTGGGGCCCATGATCTGCTCCACTTCGTCGGGGTCGCTGCGGCATGTGATGCCCTTGATCGAGACCTGTCAACTGAGCTCTGCTCGAGAGTGCCGTTGCGCTACAGCCTGCCCTACCCCGGAAGCAAGGACGAGTGTTGCACTGCAACTACGGTCAGTGGTGTGCAAACCAAGCCGCCGCGCGAGACACGATCTGCGCGGGGGCAACCGCGATATCCAGAACCAACGCCTGCTCGTCGGGATCCGGTGGCTCGAGGACCGCGAGCTGCGAGGCGAGCAGCTTCGCCGGCATGAAGGGGTGGGATCTCCCGGCAAGCCGCTGGGCCAGGAGTGCCGCGGAACCGCTCAGGTAAATGAGGCGCAGCCGCGGTGCCGCCATCCGCAATCGATCGCGATAGCGTCTGCGTAAAGCCGAACACGCGACGACAACGCCACCCCGCGCAAGGACTTCGGCGACGGCATCGAGCCATGGCTCCCGATCCTGATCGCTGAGTGGGATGCCCGCAGCCATCTTTTTCCTGTTCGCGGCGGAGTGCAACTCGTCACTGTCAACGAACGGCAGTGAGAGAGTCTCCGCAAGGCGAGCGCCCACGGTGCTCTTGCCCGAACCGGACACACCCATGACGAGGATCGGCGCCTTCTCCATTCGAAGGATCATAGGATTAGCGCCAGCGCGGAGGCAGCGACGCTGAGTCCGCTCAGGCGTGCCCGACGCCGAGGACTTCCTCGACCGCTTGGATCAACTCTCCGGCCTCGAAAGGCTTGGTGAGCACCAGATGGGCTCCGGCGTCACGGGCGGATGCAAGGTAGGCGGTGGTCGTGATGGCCATCGGCCGGTACGCCGTGATGCCGAACTTGCCACCACCGGAAATCGCGATGATGCGTATCGCGGGAAACTGCTTGCAGATCATCTCGATCGCCTGCACACCGTCGACTTTCGGCATGACGATATCAGTGATGACGACATCCGCGGGGGTGCGCTCGAGCTCGGCCAATGCGTCCATCGCATTGGCCGCGGCGCGCACTGAATAGCCTGCGCGGTCGAGCACACGTTTGAGTGCGTCACGCACGTCAGGCTCATCGTCGACGATCAGAATGTTCTGCATGTTCGTGTTCGGCGAGCGTCACATCGGCATCACCGCCGGCGCCGGGCTGGGCGGCCGTCGGGAAACGTATTCTGAACGTGGTGCCCACGCCAATTTGCGTCTCGACTGCAATGCTAGCACCGAAACTTTCCACGATGCCATGGACCACTGAAAGCCCGAGGCCAGTGCCCTGGCCGACCGAACGGGTCGTAAAGAACGGCTCAAATATGCGCTCGACGGTAACCGGGTCCATGCCGTGCCCCGTATCGCTCACCCAAAATTCGACACAGGGTTGGGTGAGCGTGCCCTGGTCGGCTTTTTCCCGATAGCGAAGTCCGACGGTCAGCAAGCCTTGCGAGCCTTCCATGGCCTGGTAGGCGTTGGTGCACAGGTTGATCACCAGGTGCAAAGCGAGCGTGGCGTCGGCTTTCACCAGCGGAATGGCCGGGTCGATCTCGGTTCGTATCTCGACGCTCGGCGGTGCCAGCGCGGAGAACAGGTTGAGGCCTTCGGCCACCACACCACGCAAGTCGATCAGAGCGAGCTTTGCCTCGTCGAGCTCGCGGCTGAACGTCAGGATTTTCCTCACGACGTCCTTCGCGCGGCGGGCCGCGCCCAGCACGCGTTCGAGATCCGCGCGCGACTCGCCGGAGAGCGCCAGATCCTGCAGCACCGTGTCGGTGAAAAGGATGATCGGCACCAGCACATTGTTGATTTCATGCGCGATGCCGCTCGCGAGCGTGCCGACCGTCTCCAGGCGTTGACGATGGCGCAACTGCTTCTGCAATTCCTCGCGCCGCACCTCGGAGAGCTCCTTTTCCTTGATCTTCGTCTGCAGACGGTTATTCACCCCAACCAGCTCACGACGCATGTCCTCGAGGTCCGTCGCCAACTCGTGCAGCTCGCGAATGCCGGTACTGACATTCAGCGCCTGTCCGTAGTCGCCCGAGGCGATGGCACGGGAAACATTGCGCAGCCGATGGATCGGGCGCGACAGGCGATAGCTCAGGATGACGGCGATCCCGACCGCCACGCTCAAATAGCTCGCCAGCAGCCACAACATGCGAGTGAGCGCAAGACGAATCCGATCCTGTGTGGGCTGCTCATCGAAGCCCAGGCGCAACTCGGCGTTGTGCCCGGCATGAACGATGGGCAATACGATGAAGTAGATGCCGTCGCCGCCCTGGGCAAAGCCCAGATCCGTGTGGCGCGGCGCAACGATGTCGGCGGAGCCCAGCTGGCTGCGGATGCTGTGGCCCCGGTCGAAAAGCTCCGCATAGCGGGCCTCGCCGTGACTGATGGCGAGGTCGAGCAGGTCCTGGGTGCGCTCCGGAGAGTCCAGCGCCACGCCCGCCTCGAACTCCTCCGCGAGCACCCGCGCGAAGGTTCGCGCATGCTCGACGAACAGGTCTTCGTGACTCTTGCGGATCACATATCCCGTCCCGAAGAACAGTGCCGGCAGCAGAAGCACGTGCAGCACCACCACCCAGACGGTGACGTAATTCGCAAAAGATGTCCTCAGTCGTGCCATAAGGTGCGCAGAATTCTGATCCGGGGGTCGTGCGCGACGTCCTTCGACCATGCGTAGCTTACGGCTCCCGGGTCGTCTGCGACGGCCTTCAGCAACAGCGCAATGTCCTTGTAAGCGGCCGGTTGGCGCTGGCCCTGAATGAGCGTGAGCCGCAGGAGACTGCGGTCATAAGTAATATCGGACATCGAAACGATGTTTTGCAAGAAGATCTCCTTGACGCGGGCATCGGTTTCGTTGAGCACGGGCCGCAGCCGATTGCCGTCCTGGGTCACGGTCAGCCCGAGAAACAACTTTCTGACTTCCAGCGAATCGAGCTGGGCGATCCTGCTGTCGGCGCTCACGATGAGCACGAGCTGCTCATCGGCCAATGCCTGTGTCCCTGCCGCCAGAAGCGCCAGCAGCACAGCAGTGGCCGCGAACCTGCTCACGGAATCGCCGCGCTCCACTGTACGCGCAGCTCGTTCGAGCGCTGCTGCAGGGAAACGAGATGCGACAGCTCGATGGTCAAGGCCTGCCGCCGGGCATAGTCCCAGCGCACACCGAGCGCCTGGCGGCGCAGCGCGATCTCGAGGTTGCTGTCTTCATGGTCGAACAAGGCGACATAGCGCGACTCCTGCATCCGCGCCGACTCTTCCAACCGGCCGAAGACCGTGACCCGGCGTGGCAACTGCCGCTCGGCCTGCAGGTAGCCCGACATGAAGCTTTCGTTCCGTGTCGTGCGATCGAGGGCCACATCCACGTAGTAATCGGCACCCACGACCCGCCACGGGCCCACGGTCCAATCGATATACGCGCCGTAAATGGACAGGTTCGCGTGGTTCGAGCCCAGGGCCGGCAAAGTGAGCCCGTAGCTCGCATCGAGCTCATCATGCCCAAACAACAAGCCGACACTGCTGCCGCCGACGTACTCGGGCAAATAGGCCAGCCGACCCGTCACGGACAGCCCGTGCCTGCCTCGACTGTTGCGGATGAGGGAGAAGGGGTCCATTTTCGTATTCGTCAGAGCCGGCGCGGCGCCGACACCGGCGGAGAGCTGAAGCGCGCCCTCCCCGCCGATCGACTGGCGCGACTCGAGCAACGCCCCGGTGATGTGCTGCGGAATGATCCCCTGCTCGTCTTCCCAGCGTTCGATGTACGGACGCGTGATATCCGTTTGCAAGTACTGTCCATGATGATGTTCGGTGTTCCACGCGCTCGCGGGCTGATGGAATCGGCCCAACCACAGCACGGTTTCGGGCACGAACTCGAAGCCCATCTGCAAGCGCTCGAGATCGTATTCACGGGGTGTTGCAAGGAATTCCCCGAAGACGCGGAACTTGTGCTCTGTGAGACCGACGACCACATCGGCGTTGACCCAGGGGTCGGCGTCGTCCCTGCGTGCGCCGCCCGAGCCATGAAATGCCTCCGCAGCGACAAATACCTCGAACTCACCCGATGAATGATCGTGTTGCGCGAGGGCCGGATGGGTCCAAAGAAGGCTCAGGAACGGGCAAAGCAGGGCTATTCGCGAAGATGGACGGGGCATCAAGGGCTCCAGCAGAATGCGGATACGCGCGCCGGCTTTTCTACTTGTTATGACTTATGACAGTGAAGATAACGCCTTTGTCGGGAGAGCGCGAGAGCGTCCGCAACGGGCGTTCGTGGGTGCGGCTTGCCGGCGCGGCCTGCGGTGCCCGGCGGGCTTGCGGGCCGACGGCAATGGACATAAGCTTCCCGCAGCCGCCGGTCGCGTCTTGACAAACAAGAGGCGATTGAACCGACAATGCGCACATAATGAAACCAGGCGAAGTCTGACGGTCGGCAGTAGATCCGGGGGGGAATTGCCTACGATGCCACGCACTCACAAGCTTCCCGCAGCGGAGCTTCCATATCGGCGCTCACGCCTGCGCGTGGTTCTCGCCGATGACCACACCATCCTGCGGCGCGGCTTGCGTGCGATCCTGGAAACCGAGACCGATCTGCAGGTGATCGGCGAAGCAAGCAATGTGGAGGATGCAGTCGCACTGGTGCGCCGCCTGCAGCCCGATGTGCTCATCACGGATGTCTCATTCGAAAATGGCAGCGGCATTCAGGCGCTCGGCGCGCTGCGCCGCGAATGTGCCGGTATGCGGGTCGTACTGCTGACGGGGCACGACAGTGAGGAAAGTGTGCGCACCGCGATGAATGCTGGTGTCCACGCGTATATCGTGAAGGACTCGCCGGTCGAGGACCTGCTGCGTGCAATCCGCTCCGAGCGCTGTGAATTCGATCGGCCGGCAATACCGGAGCCCTCTTTACAGAATCGAGAGCGCTCGGCGGCGCAGCCGGCCGAGGCGCCGGTTGTCGAGATGACCGCTCGTGAGCGCGAGGTGCTCATTGGCATTGCCCTGGGTTATTCGAGCAAGTGGATCGCCAGCTACCTGGGGCGCAGCGTCAAGACCATCGAAAAACACCGCTTCAAGATGATGCACAAGTTGGGTCTGCGCAATGCGGCGGCCGTGGCCCGCTATGCCATAGACCATGGCTTTCTGGACGCCGCGGGCGAATCCCGGGAGCTGCCGCCACAGCGCCGGTTCCCCCGAAACTGAGTCTTCACACGCAAGTCCGCCCCGCACGGGATCGGATTCGTGCGAATGACTACGGTTCGGAAAGAATGGCTTTCTGCCGATCCCTGTAAACGTCATCGGTGACGAGACCCTCATCGTAGAGATGCTTCAACTCACGCAACCGCGCTTCCTTTGACGAGGCAGGGCCGGCCCCGGGCATGGCTTGCGGCGGCGAACCGGAGGTGGCCGCAGGTGCAGGCATCGGCGATGGCGGCACAGCCGGCGGCGTTACGCCCGTGCGGGCGGCGGAGTGACGGGTCGCGCAAGAGCGCAGGCAGTTATGGTGTTCCGCGGGGCATTCGACGGCACCGCGCTCGGGAAATCCCGAGAAGATCTGTGGGCACTGCGCGAAATGCGCATCGCAGGCCGCCGTGCAGGCCGATTCGCTGACTTGAGGTCCGGGTGTCCACGGTACAGAGCCGCAGCCCCCCAGAACCAAGGCGAATGCCGCGGCCAGATGCTTCATCGTCCATTCCCCCCGCTGCGCGCCAAACGGCGCAGGCGCATCGAATTATTCACCACGCACACGCTCGACAGCACCATGGCGGCCGCCGCGAAGACCGGCCGCAGCAGGCCAAAAGCAGCGACGACGACCGCAACAGCGTTGTAAGCAAAGGCCCAGGCGAGATTCTGCCGGACGACGCGGAATGTTGTCCGCGCCAGCTCGAGCAGGCGTGGAATCTCGAGAAGGTCTTCGCGCAAGATAGTGACGTCGGCCGTCTCCTTGGCCAGGTCCGCCGCGGGTCCGAAGGCGATACCGGCATCCGCGGCGCCAAGCGCCGGTGCGTCGTTCACGCCGTCCCCGACCATCGCGACCGGCCCATCGGAGGCCCGTAGCGCGCGCACGCGCAATGGCTTATCGGTTGGCGACAGTTCACCGGCGAACTCGGTGCAGCCGATGCTCTCGGCCACGCGCGCCACCACTTCCCGACGGTCGCCGGACAGCAGATGGCAAGCCACTCCCATCCCAGCCAGGGCCCGCACGGCCTGCAGCGCTTCGGGCCGACATGGGTCCTCGAGAATCAACTCCCCCGCAAGACGTCCGTCGATCGCAATTCCGACTGTACTCGATCCGCTGTCGAGCCCCGCTGCAGAGGGCACTTCGACGCCGCATTCCCTGAGCCATGACAGTTTCCCGACTTCGACGCGGTGGTTCCTCACACGGCCCCGAGCACCACCGCCTGCGGTCACGCGTACGTCGGTCGACGGGGGCACTGTCTCTCCACGTGCCAATACCGCCTCAACTACCGCTCGGGCGAATGGGTGGCTCACCCCTTGCTCCACGCCGGCTGCCAATCCGAGGCTTTCCACGGCCCCCGTGATGGCGCCTGCTGAGGCGCGGTACTCGAGCACCTGCGGCCGGCCAACTGTAATGGTGCCTGTTTTGTCGAATGCCATCACACGCACTTGCGACAGACTCTCCAGCACGGCACCGCTTCGTATGAGGCACCCGCGGCCGGTCGCTATGAATAAAGCGATAGTCGTCGCCATAGGGGTGGCAATCCCCAAAGCGCAGGGACATGCCACGACGAGCACTGCAAGGGCTGCCTGAAAACCTCGCGCCCACTCTCCCTCCAGTCCCCACAAGCAACAGCTGGCGACTGCGATCAGCAGCACCGCGGGTATGAATACCGTGATGACGCGATCCACCACCGCTTCGATCGGCGCGCGGCGGTCGCGGGCTTCGATAGCGAAGCGTTCGACCCGATCAGCGAGGGTCTCCGCGACACCCGATGCGCTGACAGTCAGCGCGCCGTCCACGGCTGTGGAGCCCGCGCTCACGGAATCTCCGGCACCGACGAGGCGAGGCCGCCATTCCCCGGTCAACAGAGGCTCATGCACATCGGCGCTGCCCGAGCGCACCGTGCCGTCGACCGGGATCTCCTCACCGGCACGTACATGGACGATTTCGCCTGCTTGCACGGATCCGGGGGCGACATGAACCTCCGCGCCATTGCGGAAGAGGCGTGCCTGCCGGCGCGCGCGGACCAGGGCTGGTGCGAGCAGGGCGAGCGCACGGCGTCGTGACTCCGCGTCCAGGTACTGGCCGAGTGTCACGAATACGAGCACCATGGTTCCGGAGTCATAGTACAGATCGTGACCGCCGCGCAGTGTTTGTGCGGCCGAGAAGCCGATTGCCGCCAACGCACCGAACCCGATCAGCGTCTCGAGAGTAAGCCGGCCCCGCGACAACCCGCGGATCGCAATACGCAGCATCGGTATGCCGAGCAGCGCGAATACGGCGAGTGAGCAGAAGAACATGATCCATGAGCTGGTGCGCACCACCTCGGCGCCGAGCGACTCGAGGGTGCCGAAGTAGCTCAGACTCTGGAACATCATGACATTGCCGCTCAGGAGCGCCGCAAGTCCGAGCTTCGCCAGAAACCAGTCGGAGCGACCGCCCTCGCCTGCCGCACCGATGACGCGAAATACGAGAACGCATCCGGCGCAACAGAACAGGAGCGTTTGCTCGCCCGCGGTCTCCCGATGCGGTCGGGCGGGCAGCGGGAGCCGGCAATGCGCGCATTGGTGTGACCCAAGCTCGCGGAGCACGCCGGCATGGGTTGCAGCCATCACCACCAGCCCGTGGAAGGCACCAACCCGAAGTTTGCGAGACCTCGCAATATCAGGAGCACCCCGACAATGCTCAACAGCACGCCCGCCAGACGTTGCGCGTTTACGCGCCGCAGCAGGGCGTGCGGAACGACACTCAATGCGAAGATCGCAGGCACTGTTCCGAGGCCGAACACCACCATCGTGAGCGCACCCATGCCGGCACTTCCAGCGACCCCCGCCCGGCTGGCCGCGGCATATACCAGCGTACAAGGAAGCCAGCCTTGCAAGGCTCCCAACAGAAGCGGGGCTGCCGCGGCAGGCGCCTTATTCAGGCGCATGCGGCAGGCCATGAGCCAGTGCCCCACGGCCGCACCGCCCAGGACGCGCGCCGGATCGCGAAGCCAACCGATCATGGACAATCCGAAGGCCAGGGCCGTCACTCCGGCCGCGATCGCAACGATGCCCGTGACCCCGAGGCGAGCCGCTACCGCCTGCGCGATCTGCCCAAAGGCTCCGACGATGACGCCGATGAAGGCGTACGTCGCGATGCGGCCGACATTGAAGAGAATCCGCAAGAAGAAACGGGCCGCGGGCGTCGCGCACCTGGGCACGAACTGCGCCGTGCACATCGTCACGTAGGGGCCGCACATGCCCACGCAATGGGCGCTTCCGAGCAGCGAGGCACCGAACAGCAACAGCAGGTCGCCGTCCATCGGCAGCGCAGCGTGGTGATGGTGCACGAGACGAGCGAGGCTCAGCGCCCCGCGCGTTGCAACGTGGACTCGCTCACGTCGCCGCCATCCTGCGGCCAGATCTGATACTTGGTCTGCTCGACGTCGCGAAATTGCCCGGCGCGCACCGCCCACAGGAACACGCACCACGCCGACATCGACATGAGAAAGGCGCTGAAGAACAGGTAGAAGGTGACATCCATTCTAGATTCCTTCTTGAATCGCGGGAAGCTCCGGAACCTGCGCGTTCCACGCGACCCCCATGACATTGTTCAGCACCGCGAAAGCGGCTGCGGTCATCAGCGGCTGCGCCGCCACGATGGCAATGAAGCGCAGGAATGCCCGGTCGGCCGCCCGCCCCTCCGGGATCAAAGCGTAGGCGGTGGTAAAGCGCATCAGAAACCAGGCGATCAGCACGTTAGTCGCCGCATAAACCAGCCAACACAGCGCGACGGCGACACTTCCTCCACGGTTCAAGGGCACGCCCGCTACGACAGCAAGAAATAACACCAGCCACAGGAGAAACAGCCAGAACAACCGCCGCGACTGGCCTTCGACCTCGGCCGCGGGGTGTGCCTTGGCATGCAGGCGCCGCTTGAGCAGCCACGCCGCGCCCCACACCAGCGGCACCAGCAGGGCCGGCACCATATACGATGCGAACGTGATCTCGATGATTCGGAAAAACATCGGTCCCATGGTGATGTACTCAGGTGATCATCAGCGTGCCGCCGTGAAGCCCGCGGGTGTCGGCAAGGGAGGCTTGCCGCGCTCGGTCGCCAGGGACAGCGAGTAATACACCAGTGCCCAACGGCGCCGATCGCTGAACACCTGCCGGTCGGCGTCGCTCATTTTTGCGATTTCGTCCGCTGTCGGCAAGGAAGCGACGTACGCCCGCAGCTCGTTCAGCTCCTCGTCAGTGAACATCGCCTTGCCGTTGACCCGCGTCTTCCAGGCGTTGAGATCCGGGAATGCCTCTCGAGGATACAGAATGGTGTCGTAGAACGACGGCATCGGCGTGCCGTTGAGCCCTGTGTTGAACGTGCGATAGACATCCGCGGGCGTGTCGCCGAACTTGAATGCTCCCGAGGTGAAATCGAAGGGATGAATCGGCGTCTCCCAGTCGTCCACCAGCTCGTTGGCGGACGGGCCGTCGCCTTTGCCCGAATCTCCATGGCAGGACCAGCACTGCAGCATGCGGTAGACCATGCGTCCCTCGTGGATGACCGCAGCGGGAGCTTCCTTGACGGTCGGGTACGGTGGCGCGGGGATCTGGATGGGATCCGGAATCGGCTCGGACTTGAAGCGCGGCGACAGCGTTTTGACATAGTCGACGAGATCCCAACGGTCCTGTTCGGGAAGAATGTGGCCATCGGCCGCGTTGCCCCATGCCGGCATGATCTGGCCCTTGCGCACGCCGCGGCTGATGGTGCGGAAAATATCCTCGTCGGTCGGTAATGCGCCGGACGGCGTCGTGCGGCTCTTGTACGCGGCAGTCGTCAGATCGCGCGGTTGCGGGTTGAGGAAATGATACGCGACGTTGAAGTTGGTGGAGCTCCTGGAATCCGCCGTCGCGCGGCCGTTGCCGTACAGGCCGTGGCAGCCGGCGCACTTGATTTCGAAAATGCTCCTGCCGCGGCTGACCCGCAGCTCGAGCGGCTCGCTGGTCGCTGAACGGTGCGCCACCGGCCAAGCCTCCCAGGTGCGCCAGTCGCCGATCGCGGTGCCGATCTTCTGCATGTAGGCCTCGACGCCGATCATCTCTTGCGTCGGCACCGGGCCATAATCGTGCATGTCGATGACGCCATCGCCATGACTGCCGTCGGGGTTCAGCGGGTAGCTGTCCAGCTCCTTGAAGTTGGCGGGCAACTGGCCGATCGCATCGAGCTCGGACTTGGTGACGCGACCGTCGTGATTCGTGTCGTATTTTTCGATGAACGCCTTGACGGCCTCGTCATGGGAGGAGTCCTCGGAATAGAGCCATGAGTAAGCCGGCATCATCGACTCCGGCTCCACCGCGCGCGGATCCCAGTGATGCGCGTAGTGCCATGCGTCCGAGCGCCGGTTGCCCTCGCGGGACAGGTCCGGGCCGATGCGGCGAGTCCCGAACATCTGCGGCACGTCGTAGATGAACTCGCCTGCCTGACTCACCGGGCCCCACTTGTCCGTGTCCCGGTTGACGGGCCGCACGAACTGCGAATGGCAGTACCAGCAACCCTCGCGAATATAGACCTTGCGGCCCAGATTCTCGATGTCGCTGCGGTGCGGCGTCGCGACGATCTTGCCCTCGACGGTCGTCACCGTTTCGGGACGGGTGAGGGATTTCTCGAAATAGGGAATGAGCCCCTGGCTCGTCATCGACAGCGCGTAGAAGCCCAGCGCCGCGACCAGAATAACCGGTTCGATGCGATTCAACTGTGTTACTCCTCGAACCTCAGGACCACTTTGGCTCGGGCAGATAGTCCGGGGAGACCGCCCCTGCCGGTAGCGGAATCAATTTGCCGTGCCTGATGGTCATGTACAGATTCCAGAATCCCAGCCCCGCGCCGATGTCCATGACGATGCCCGCGAGCGAGCGGATGATCCAGTACGGCTTCATGGCCGCCATCGACTCCACGAAATCGGTGCCTGCCTGCAGCATCGTGCCTTGCATCATCCCCTGCAGGGTGAGATCGCCCGCCATGACCGAAAAGCCCGCCACGGTGAGCCAGTAGTGCCAGCGGGCGAGATCGTTCGAATACAACTCGCGGCCGGCCAGCCGCGGCGTGACCCAGTACATCCCCGCGGTCGCCCAGATGACGAAGGTGCCGAATACGGTCAAATGCGAGTGGCCGATGACGAAGTCCGTGAAGTGGGTGAGCCGCTGCATCTCACGCAACGCTTCCGTCGAGCCTTGGAAGCACCCCAGCAGGTAATACAGCGCCCCGATGACGATGAACTTCGCCGCATAGGTCTCCTGAAAGTTCTTCCAGCCGCCCACGAAGGTGCCGTAAAAGTTCTGCACGACCGTCCACACCGGGATGATGAGCATCATGGAAGCCACGATCGCTATCGTCTGCGTCCAGTACGGGATCGGGCTGTAGATGTAGTGGTGGGTGCCGACGAACGGATAGAAAAACGCCAGCGCCCAGAACCCGATCAGCGACAGCTTGTGGCTGTACAGCGGACGCTTCGCAGCCAGCGGCAGGAAGTAGTAGGCGACCGCGAGACCGATCGGTGTGATCCATAGACCGACCACGTAGTGTATGTATAGCCCGTGCATGGCCGCGTTGTTAACGCCGGGCATCGAATACGGGAGAATGAAATGCCCGAAGGCGTAATTCAGCACGGTCCAGACATAGGCCGCCGCCATGTACCACAGGCTCACGTAGATGCGCGGCTCGGCCCGCCGCTTGATCGTCACCAGGACCTGGATGGTGACCATGCACAACACGAGCTCGACCGGAATACTCACCCACAGCGGGAACTCGCCGGCCTCGATGCCGCTGTTGTAGCCGAGCATCAGGGAGACGAAGCCGACGACCAGGGTGATGTTCCACATCCAGAAGATGCTGTAGCCCCATTGGGGCTTGTACATGGGCACCCCGCACAGCCTCGGCACGATGAAGTAGGTCAACCCGATCACGGCGGTCGAGAAACCGCCGAACACGACGCCCATGACGTGCACGGGTCGCAGGCGACCCCAGGTCAGCCAGGAGACGTGACCGAGAAAGTCATAGTAGTTGAATTTGATCGACACAATCGCGCCGACGGTCGGCGCGAACACCAGCCAGAAGGCTCCCGCGGCCATGAACTTCAGAATGAGGTCCCGGTCGAACAGCCCGCCGGCAGTGGCGGCATACCGCGGGGCAGCGCGGCCGTCATCGAACATCGTGGTCGCCGTGGTGCTCATGGTTCAGCCCTTATCCGACCAGAAGACGATCGTGTACCACACCATCCACACGAGCATGGCCGCATACACGATCGCGAGCCATGCCGGAACGATTCCGTGCCGCTCCTCGATACCGGAAGGCTCGTAGCGGTTGGTCGAATCGGAGTGATTGTCATGGTCGCTCACTGGGCAGCTCCTGTCGTTCGCTCAGCTGCCGCGGCCGCCGTGTTCTTGGCATAGCCCGGGCTGAGACTCTGAATGAAATGCGCCAGATCCCAGGCATCCGTGCTGCTCATCGAATCCGCGAAAGTCGGCATCGGGGTCCCGGCCAGACCGGTCATGAACACCCGATAGATATCGGCGGATTTGTCGCCGCACTTGACGTGTCCCTTCGTCAGATCATAGGGAACGATCGCGTTGCCCCAGTCGTCCTTGAGCTCGTGCGCGGACGGCCCGTCGCCTTGGCCGCCCGTCCCATGACACTGCGAGCAGTTGTACTTCTTGTAGATCGCAGCGCCACGCGCGACCGATGCATCGCTGTAGCCCGGATCGGGCGGGATGACGATGGGATCCTGCGGCTTCTCAGTCCCGAAGCGCGGCGAGAACGTCTTGATATAGGCGATCACATCGCGGCGCGAGCGCTCATCGAGCGCCCGCCAGGTCGGCATGTAGGTGCCGTAGAGTCCGTTGACGAGCGTGTGCTCGAGGTCGGAATCGAGCGGCAGCGAGCCCGCGGGCGTAGTACGCCACTTGTAAGTCCCCTGCCGGTAATCGCGGGGTTTGACGCTCATGTACTCGGCCGCCTCGCCCTGGCCGTTGCCCTGTGCCCCGTGGCACGACAGGCAATAGCGCTCGTACACCAGCTTGCCGGTCCTGACGTCGCCGGTGTTTGCCGCCACGGCCGAAACGGAGGCGAACAACAAGCCGGCGCATACCGGAATCAATTGCCTGACACGATAAGACATACGCATCCCTCAGCACTCCCGCACGATTACGCACCGGTAAAACATCGCTAGTACACGAAGTCGACCCCGACCAGGATGTGGTCCGTGCGCTGATCGAGACCCCCGTAACCGACACCCTTGGCCTTGTCCGAGGAAACCTCGGCATGCAATGCCACCTCGTCACGAATGCTGTACGCGATGGTGTACTTCATCCCCAGGGTCCACTGGTTCTGGTCGTTGTAGTTCGACGGGGCGGCGATCAGGGGCTGGTTCTGGTTGCGGATCACGTCGTAGCGGGCGAAGACGCTCCAGTGCATGAGGTCCACGGGCGGCACCCAGATTGCCTCGAGGAAGCCCCCGTTGAACGTCCCGGCCCGATCCGCGGTACCTTGAAACAGATCCTTCCTGTCCGAGCCATGCCCGTACACCACATCCAGATGCAGCGGCGCCACCAGCGGCCCGAGCCAGACATTGGCCTCCACGCCGTAGCGCGTCGAGGATTGCAGGTGACTGCCGCTGTTGGGGATCGGTGCGCCGCCATTGGTCAGGAACTGGGTCGGATAATTCGCAAGCGCCCCCCAGAGTCCGACTTCCGCCTGCGAGACAGGCCCGTCGCCGAACCGGAAATACTTCTGCAGGTGCGCATAGAAGGACGGTGAGCTCAGGCCGTGTGAGGAGCCGAGAGAATCGTGCGCCGAGAAGACAGTGAGCGTGTAGCGCGCCAGTGAATCCCTGTCGTGACCGACGATTTCGACGCCGCGTTGATTTTGGCCCATGTCATACCCGGCGATATTGACGCCTCCCGGCACCGACGGATGATAGGAGTAGAGCAGATAGCCGTCCGTCAGCTCGAGGTTGCGATGCGCGGAAGCCGGCAAGTCGATCTCGAACTGCCCGACACGAAAGTTGAGCCAGTCGGAGTTCTGGATCACGCGGGAGAAATACGCCCAATACGACTCCAGGTGCACATTGCCGTCGGAGGCAAAGCCGGTGGGCACCACCAGGAATGAAATGTTCGGGGTCAGCACGCCGGCCATCAGGAGGTCGATGCTCGCGTCCGTGACCCCGCCCGAGCCGATGTTCTTCGAACCCTGGTCGGTCGGCTGATTCGTGACCTTCGTGTACTCGTAAGCCGGCAGGACGTGAACGGCCACCGGCCAGTAGCCGGGCTCGGCGGTCACGGTGTCATCCTTGCCCAGCCGCAGCTGATAGCCGTTATCGCGAAAATTGCGGCCGAAATCGTTCAGCACCGGCCACGACTCGTGACAGGCCGTGCAGCGCAGCGAATACTTGCGCGCAAAGGCTGGAATCGCAGACGCCGGTGAGACGAAAACGAACGCGACGATCGCAAGCACCGCTACCTGCAGCATTACCCGCAGCGACACCTGTCGTGTCATGGCTACCCCTTGGACGGAATTTTGATTATTTGACGGCGAGAGCCATCTTCGATTTCACGGTTTGACCCGCTGCCACCACCACGGGGGCTGATTTCTCGCCCGCGGCCTCGTGCCACACCGCCAGGGTATAAGTCCCGGGCGGAACGTCCTTGATGGTGAAGTGACCGTCGGCGCCCGTCGTCGCGTAGTACGGATGCTCGAGCTCCATGATCCACGCGTGCATCCACTCGTGCGCGTCGCACTTGATCTTGATCATCATCGGCATGCCCGGCAACGGCTTGGTCACCGAGAATCCCTTGAAGGGCAGCGCGACGTTGAAAATCGTCGCGTTGTTATCGGCGTTCTGCGGATGAGTGTTGTGAAGCACCGGGTCGTCGGACGAGATCTTCACCTGTTGGCTGACCATCGCGCCTTGGACGCGCGGCGAGAACATGCATTTCACATTGACCAGCGACAGCGGCTCGGCCGGGGCTGCTTTGCCCTTGGTGATGTCCTTGAGATAGACGAGGACGTTGGCCAATCCGCCGTTACTGTCGACCGTGTAGGCCGGATCGGGGAGCGTCTGCCCGCAATAATCCTGATTCTTGGTGACTTTGATGGGGGACTGGCTGGGCGCCGCTCCGGACAGAGTGACGACCCCATCTATCGTGCCGCCATTGCTGACTGTCAGGACTTCGTAAGCCGCCAGGGCTCGTTGCGTACCGAGCAAGGCGACGGCGCCAACTACCGCGACAGAAGCGCGCGCAATGAAAGAACGACGGCCAGCGGCAGCGGCGCCACTTGCGTTAACCATATTAATCCCTCACGTTTTCGAGTTATTCAGCGATCCGGTCGTCGGGAGTCGGCTGTCCGGAGCCTCCGCCCACTGTTTTCTTATGCCGGACATGCCCCTCTTTGGAGGTCGCCAGCGGCGGCACAGTGCATCCCGATCGGCGGCGTCGCAATGGGGAGTTCTACCCGCTCGCTCCCGACCTGCCGGTCGAGGCGCTGCGGTGTGAGCAGGAAACAGCAGGGCCGGCGCGGCGCAGCCCTTTTTTTTTAAGATGCACGCGGCTGACAACGCCCGGTGCAACCATCCGGCTAGCCAGGGCGTGGTTGGCCGCGGGGAGTCGTTTCAATGGCACCGCTCGCCAGCAACTCGCGAATGTGTCCGAGCACGCGATGGGGACGCCGCTTGCCGGTCTCGCGCGCCCAGTCATCCTGCGTCATGACGCCCGTCGTCACGCCGAAGGCCGTAGCGCCACCCCGGCGCGCCATGATGATTTCCACCGCCGGGTCGTCCCCTACCACAGCAACGCTGCGGGTCGGGATGCCCAATCGCTTTGCGACGAAACGCAACGCGTGTAACGAAGGCTTGCCGGTGAGAATCGAGGGTGCCTTCGTCATGCGGCGGATCGCCCCGGCGATGGCATACGAGTAGCCCATCGCCCTGCCCTGCCTCGTCGCGAAGAACGGGACATCCGATGCGACGTAGAGCCTCGCGCCGGCCCAGATCGCATGACAGGCCGCTTCGATGTCCTTCATGCCGCACTCCGGATGCCAGCCCACGTACACGGCTCCCACCTCACTCGCTCGTGGCTCGCCGGTAAACACTGTCTCGATTCCGGCTTCGGCAAGCGCGTGCCCGACGCCGCGGTTGCCCAGCACGAGCGCTCGGCCGATACCGCTCCGGGACATGAGTCCGGCAGCGACGCTGGACGGTGTAAACATCTGACCGTCGGCGATCGGCAGGCCGAGGCCTCGCAAACGAGCAGCCTGTTCCGCGGGCGGATACGCGCTGCCGTTCGTGAGCACGACGAACGGGATGGACCGATCCTGCAGCGCTGTGAGCACTTCGACCGCACCCGGCAACACCTCGTAGCCACCGAGAGACCGATCGCTCAGCAGGAGTGTGCCGTCTAGATCGAACATGAACCCTTTGATGGGCGGCAGCGTTTCGTAGGGCTGCATCGGCGCGACCGCCGCACTCATGGCCGCGGCGGCTCCGCCACGCGCGCGTGCCGGCGCAGCCTCAGACTGAAGCCCGCCTTTTCGATGGAGACATCGGACAGGTCGCGACGCTCCGCGAGCTGTCGGATCAGGCTCATCACCGGCTGCAACGCGGGGTTGTAGTGCCGTTTGGCCGGGCCGGCCGCCAACATCGCGTCAACCTGGCCGGGCGGCATGGTGGCCCGCAGAAGAAACTCCTCGTCGGACAGCTGCTCGCCGTGCCGCCGGCGCAGCTCGCCGAGCGGGGCCATCGGAGCCTCCGCGCGCAGCTCCTTCGTGCGGGGCAGCGATTCGATGCGATCAATCACTTGCGCATCGATCGGCACGTTGGGCTTGCCGAAGCGGCCTATGGCGTAGCGAATCGCCTCGTCGGGAATCACTTCGTAGCGCTCGCGATTGGTGACGTTCATGACGGCCTGCGTCAGCAGAATCTGCGAGAACGGAGTCATCACGATCGGCCAGCCGAGCTCTTCGCGGACGCGGCCGAGCTCTTCAATGACCGCGCCTTCCAAGTGGGAGAGGCGGCACTCCGCAAGATGCCGGCGCATCGTGCCCACCATGCCACCCGGCAACTGGTGCTGCAGATAGGCCGCATCGAACGCCTGCGGCCGGCCCATCGGCAATCCCTCAGCCTCGGCAAGCCGCGTGAAATAGCTATCAACCGCCGTCATTGCCTCATCATCGACACGCACGGTGTGCCCGAGCGCGCGCAGGTTTGCAACGACTCGTGCCGCTGGAGGGTTTGAAGTTCCGTCGGACGCCGCGCCCGACGCACACTGCAGCGCGCTCACACCGTACCCCGGCGCATCCATATAGGTGTGCTCAGCGAGCCCGATGGTGCAATGGGCGTGCAGCTCCAGGGGCTTCGAGCCGATGACGGCCTTGATAGCCGGAATCAACGTTCGCGCTCGATTGGGCGAGAGCAGCCCGCCTGGATCCTTGATGTACAGTGCATCGATGTCCGCACACGCCGCCAGCTTGCCCGCCGCGGCCGCGTAATGCGCATCGTCGTGCACCGGGCTCAAGGTGAAGACGAGCGCCGCAATCACATACTCTCCACCGCCCTGCTTCACCATGCGGGCGCAGGCGACGTTCGAGTCGGCGTCGTTCATGGGGTCGGCAAGGCAGAAACGACGCATGCCGTTGCGCGCAAGAACCCGGAACGCGAGGGCCATGAGCTCCGGGTGTGCCGTCTCCCATGAAATGAAGCGAAACCCCGTGGACATGAACTGCAACGGCGTGTTCGGCGTAGCCGCCGCCATGAGCCGGATGCGCTCCCAGGGATCCTCCTTCTTGTAGCGGACCGCCACGCCCATGTGTGTGGAGGTCGTGAAATCGATCGCCTTGAATCCCACCCGATCCATCACCGGCGCGATCGTGAGGGTTCGCGCGGTGTCCACGCCGAGCGCCGCCCAGAGGCACTGGTTGCCGTCGCGTAGTGAGGTTTCAACGAGCTCAACATCAGCCATTGGCGTGCACGCGCATGAGTGTCTGGCCGTATTCCGCGAGCGCTCCGTCGGCCACCAGAATCTCCACTACGGTGCCGCGAACCCCGGCACGCACGGTATTCATGAGTTTCATGACCTCGAGGATGCCGACGACCGTCTCCTCCTCCACTTGCGCCCCAACTTCCACGAACGGCGGCGCCCCGGGCTTTGGGGCACGGTAGAACGTGCCGAGCAGCGGCGAGGGGACCTCGTAAACGTTCGGGTCGGCCACCACCGGGGCATCCCCGGCGGCCGGCGATGGCAGCGGCGGACGGGTCGCCGGCGCTTCTGCAACCGCCTGCGCGGCCACGCTTGAATCGGAGGTTGTCACGGCCGCTGCCCCGCGCCTCAGACTGAGTTTGATGCCATCCATCTCCAGAGTGAGCTCATCGAAGCCCGATTGCTCCACGAGCCGCATGATTTCCGCGACGTCCGCGGCCGTCAGACTCACCGTTTACCTCCAAAAATCGACATCACGTGCGACAGCGGATTCTCGGCTGGGCGTGCAACCGGCGCCGACTCCTTCGCGGACCAAACCGTCTCGGGGCGGCTCTGGAGCAGGAAAATTGCGTTGGTGCGCCGCTCGACGGCCCACTCGATGTCCTGCGGCCGCCCGTAGTGACGCTCGACCTTCCGCGCGGTGGTCCTGAGAGACTGAAGCTCCTCATCGCTCAGGCAGGGAGCGCGACGCAGATCCTCGGCGACGGCAACAGTCTCGATCCCGCCCGTCGAGAGGGGCACGTGCTGAATGAGCTTTTCCGAGAGCTCGCGGACCGAGATGTCGCCGGTAATCTTACCGAGCACCCAGCGGTCTGGAGTGACTTCCCCGCCGACTACCGCGGAGCCGAGCCCCCACGAGCCTTCCACCGTGACGACTGAACGATCGCCCGTGATCGGGCTGCGCGTAAACATCACTCCTGCGGTTCGTGCATTCACCATCTTTTGCACGACGACAGCCATGGCCACGCCTTCTTCCGGCAGGCCACGCGTGCGGCGGTAGGTCACGGACTCCAGGGAGTACAAGCTTGCCCAACAGTTACGGACCCGCTGCAGCGTTCGAGTCAGATCCGTGACCCATAGATAGGTATCCTGCAGGCCGGCGAAACTCGCGTCGGCCGCGTCTTCCGTGGTTGCCGATGAGCGCACGGCGACCGGGGTCTGCTCTCCATCGTTGCAGAGAGCCGCGTGAGCCGACGAGATCTCATCGAGGACATCGGGTGGCAAGGCTTCAGCCTCCAGTCTCGCGCGAATTTCCGCGCAGCAGGCCGTGGCCGCAGAAAGGTCGTCGCCGCTCAGCGCCGCCACTCGCGAACGCACCGGTGACTTACGCTCCAGAGCCCGAATGAACCGCTCGAACGCGCCGGTCTTGACGACAAATCCGGGAGGCACGGCGATGCCGGCGCGTTGCAGCTCCCCCAGGCTCCCGCCCTTGCCCCCGACATTGAGCCTGTCATTCAGTCCGATATCGGCGAACCAGCCGATGACTTCTGTCGCAGACACGGCGCACCTACTGAAGGATCGTCACAATACCGCGCCCGCCGTCAACACGTATACGCTGGCCATCCTTGATACGCGATGTTGCGTTGCCGGTTCCGACGACTGCGGGCAGTCCGTACTCGCGCGCGACAATCGCGGCGTGGCTCATCGAGCCGCCAATATCCGAGACGGCCGCGACGATCATCTGAAAAATCGGTGCCCAGGTGGGATTCGTGATCTGGCAGACGAGGATGTCGCCCTTCTTCAGACGCGAGATCTCTGCGATCGACTTCACGATGCGAGCCGGGCCTTCGACCACACCGCTCGATGCAGCGAATCCCCGGACCTCGTTGGCGTGCGCGCCGCTGTCCACCGCAAGCCATGCGTCCAGATTCTCTCGGGTAATGCCCCAGAGCATGACAATTGCCGGGTCATCGATGACATCGGGCACCGGTCCGAGCGCAGGCGGCGTGTCGTGCTTCGCCCATTCCGAGACGGCGGCGCGCCGCTCGGCCACGATCTGCGGCCAGTGCGCCGGCCCGCGAGGCGGGGAGCCATTCGACCAGGACGTCATGAGATCGATGATGGCCGTCTTCAGCTCGTAGTGCGTGAGCTGGAATACATCCTCGGCATCAGGGAAAAAGCCGTGGGACGACAGCAGCGCCCCGAACTCACGGATCTTGTTGAAGAAGAGATTCGTGTACCAGTGTTCGCAATAGAATTTGTGCCCCTCGACGTACGGGAACACCCGGTGCGCGAGCGTGATCATCTGATCGTAGGCGGCGCGCTCCTCATCCGTGTTCAACAGGTCCCGATAACCCTCGATGAGCTGCTGCCGCTCGGCGCGGAGCTTCTCGATCGGCCGCTCCAGGGAGTCTCCAAACTTCACCCGCTTGATGTATTCGGGCAGGCACGCGAACGGCATGGACAGGTCGTCGTTCCAGGCGCGGTGATAGTGATAGAAACCGTCGCCGACATTGATGTTGAACCACGGGTTGCGCGAGGTCTCGAGCTCTTCGAGCCAGGCGCGCCCGGACTCTCCCGACTGTTGCAGCGTCCTGATGATGTCGCCGGCCGACAGTTGCGGCTGGAACTTCGCATCCACCGCCAGCTCCACCGCGCGGCGCGCGAGCCGCCGCAGCTCATCGTCGGGGCGAAAGATGTCCGCTTCGATGCCGGCCACCATGCGCGCGATGGTCTGGTCGGCAATTTCCGGGAAGGCCTTCTTGCAGAAGGCGAAGAACGTGAGATAGGCGCCATACCCGAGCAGCAGGAACTCGAAGTGGTGGTGCCACATCCTGAAGTACCCTTCCAGGGTCTTCTGATAGGTATCGAGAAGGTAGTGATTGGAGGCGACGCCACGCCCGGCGTGTACATGGGCCAGCGGCTCGAATTCCGGCAGCTCGGGCTTTGGCAGCGCCTGCGCATCCTGGATGAGCTTCATCATCTTCTCGCGCCACTGCGCGTAGAGCTTCTCCCAGTTCGCGTAATAGTAGAACGCGCGCTTCTGAAACTCGTCCGTGCGGCGCGCAATCTCGCCGGGGTCGGTGACGGCGTTGCCGCCGATGTAGACGCGCCCGTTGATGATCCGGTGATCGATTCCCAGGGTCGTGGGCAAACTGTGAACACGCGTGTTCGCGGAGCCGAGAGCGCAGTACGCGGCCTCCGCGGTCACCATGTCGAACGCCGACATGGGCTCCGGGAAGTGCATCGAGTTATAGAACCAGAAGCGGTTGTCGTCCGTCTCGCTGAATTGAATGTGGTACGGGTATGCGGCTTGCGCGCGCTCCGTGCCTGGAACCACCTTCAAGGAGCTGGGTAACGGGAATCCCCGGGGACTGACGGGCGTATTCATAGTGCTCTCCTCAGTCCGACGCAGCGTACTGGCTGCCAGGGGTGCACTGCGCGGCTCCCAGTGCAGAACTCATCGCTCCGGACTGCAACCGTGGGGGTGAAATGCGCGCCAGGCGAAAGCGTACTGCAGGGTCCTATCGGGCGCAAACGCGAGCCGGTTTGCGGATGGACCCGCTCCTGAGAGCGCAGAAATCCGCTTCCGGGAGCGCAACACGGTCGGCGGGGCGGTCCGCGGGCACGCGGCGCCTTGTTGGCTCAGATAGCTAGCCTCGGGCTCGACGCTGAGCGCCCGACGCTGTACTCCCGACGGTGCATTCACCCGTCACCGATCCGTCGCCCATATCGTCGGGCCCCTCGGTATCTGATTCAAACATCACACAAAGCAGATAGATCAGACACACGAGCCCGATGAGGCAGATGACCAGAACGGCCGTGAGAAAAGCGAGCAGGTGCACGAGCTGGCGTCCTTTTCACGCGTGAGTTCGGCGCGATAGCCCGGACAGCGGCAACTTACCGATCCCGGATGAAAAGAGCATCCCGCATGGGGGTGGCACCGATCTGCCCCGAAAGTGGGAGTTGCGGGTTGCCGGCTCACGGCGCCAGGATTGACGACCCACACGCCCTGCCGCCTTCCAGCCCGGATGAGCGGTCCGCAACCCCCGCGGAGATCTTATGAAGCGCATCGCGGTACTCATGGCTGTAAGCACCTGCTGTCTCTCAATCGGTCTGTGCCGGGCCGCCGATGCCGGTGCGCGCGCTTCGCCCGTGACGGCTCGGAATGTCGTGCTCGTCCTTTACGCCGTACAGGGAGCAACTGCCGCCTCAATTTTCGGCGATCGCACCACCGCAGCCGGATGGCACACGAAGCCGACCTGGTATGCGGTCTCGCGACAGGATCAAACCATCGCCCCGGATCTCGAGCGCTTTCTCGCCCACCGGATGAAGGCAACCACCGTGGAGCTCGATGCAGGCCATCTCTCGCTCGTTTCCCACCCGAAGGAAGTGGCCGATCTCATTCTGGCAGCGGCGGGCCGGCGTTAGGATGTGCGCCATTGCGGCGAATGACATTCGCGGCAGGGTGTCGAGTCGCGCCGAACGCTACGACGGCCTCCCGTAGCCACCCCCGCCAGGGGTCTCTATGACAAACGTATCCCCGGCGCTCACCTCCACGCTCGCCGTCGAGCCGAGCTCGGTGACCTCTCCGGTGGCCCGCTCGACCCGCGCCCGTCCGGGTGCGCCTGGCGAGCCGCCTTCGAGGCCGAATGGAGGGATGCGGTGGCGGTTGGCCAGCAGTGAGGCCGTCATGGGCTCACGAAATCTGATGCGCCGGACGACTCCATCGCCCCCGCGCGAGTGGCCTGGCCCGCCGGAGTCCCTGCGGATGTAGAAAGCGTCCACGAGCACCGGAAATCGCCACTCCAGAACCTCCGGGTCCGTCAGACGGCTGTTGGTCATGTGGGTGTGTACGGCACTCGTGCCATCGAAGTCGGGACCGGCTCCCGAGCCGCCGCAGATCGTTTCGTAGTATTGGTAGCGCGCGTTGCCGAACGTGAAATTGTTCATGGTGCCCTGGGCCGCCGCGAGACGACCCGTCGCGCCGAAGAGCGCATCGGTCACGACCTGACTGGTCTCGACGTTGCCCGCCACGACCGCCGCCGGATAGCGCGGCTTGAGCATGGAGCCATCCGGAATGATGAGATCGATCGGCTCGAGACAGCCGTCGTTCATGGGTATGTCCTCATCGAGCAGCGTGCGGATGACGTAAAGCGCCGCCGCCCGGCAGATCGAAGCGGGCGCGTTGAAGTTGTTCGCCTGTTGCGCGCTGGTGCCCGAAAAATCGATCCTGGCACGCCCCTCGCGCGGGCTCACGGCAATGGACACCTCCACCGCAGTGCCATTGTCGAGCTCGTAGCGAAAGTGCCCGTCCCGTAATGTCGACAGCATGCGCCGCACGGCAGTGGCAGCATTAGTGCGCACGTGGCGCATATAAGCCAACACCACCTCCCGCCCGGCGGCGCTCATCAGCCGCTGCAGCTCGGCCGCTCCCCGTGCACACGCGGCAACCTGAGCCTTGAGATCGCCAATGTTCTGCTCGGCATTGCGGACCGGGAAAGGGCCCGAAGCGAGCAATTCACGCAACTCGGCTTCGCGGAACCTCCCGGCGCTGACCAGCAGGAAGTTGTCGATCAGTACGCCCTCCTCCGCGAGCGTCGAGCTGTTCGACGGCATCGAGCCCGGCGTGCTGCCGCCAATGTCCGCGTGGTGTCCCCGGGCGGCGACATTGAACAGGATGCGTTGGCCGGTCTCATCGAACACCGGCATCACGACCGTCACGTCCGGAAGATGGGTGCCGCCGTGGTAGGGATTGTTCAGGGCGATCACATCGCCCGGTCCAGGGGCCGAGGCGAGAGCCGCCCGGACGCTGTCGCCCATCGAGCCCAGGTGGACGGGCATGTGCGGTGCATTCGCAATCAGCGCGCCGCCGGCATCGAACAGGGCGCAGGAGAAGTCCAACCGCTCCTTGATGTTCACGGAGTACGCCGTGTTCTGCAGCGCGACGCCCATCTGCTCCGCGATGGACATGAACAGATTGTTGAACAGCTCGAGCCTCACCGGATCGACCGCAGCCGATGCGGCGCGGGTCGCCTGCAGCTGCGTTCGACTCAGGATCAGATTTCCGTCGGACGTGAGCGCCGCCGTCCAACCGGGCTCGATCACCGTCGTGGAAGTCGCCTCGAAGACGATGGCGGGCCCGGCGATGCTCTGACCAGCGGGCAACGCTCGCCGGTCATAGACCGGCGTCGGTCGCATGCTCCCCGCCATGTGGCACTGTATGATCTTCGCGGGTCGGGCGGCCTCTTTCGCGGCAGGCGCTGTAAGCCTGGCATCCGCTGCGCCGGACGCACCGATCATCTCGACCGCGACCGACTCCACCACGAGCGGTACACCCGGCATCGTGAAGGCAAAGCGACGCTGATAGGCGTCTTCGAACCTTTTGACAAGCTCCTCCAAGGCTCCATAGTCGACTTCGAGCGCGGTGTCGGATCCGCGGTACTTGATATGGACACGCGGCTCCACACGGGTCTGACTCATGGAGACGCCCTGTGCCGCCAGCTCGACTTCCCCTGCCCCGGCGAGCTCGCGGATGACTTTCGCGAGACGCGCGACCAGGCCGCCGTCCAGCGGCTCTTCCACGGTCGCCTGCTTGATGAGGCGCACGTCAGCCAGGCCCATCCCATAGGCCGACAGCACCCCTGCCAGAGGGTGAATCATGATCTGTGTCATGCCGAGCGCATCGGCAACCAGGCAGGCGTGCTGGCCGCCCGCGCCGCCAAAACACGCGAGGGTGTATTGCGTGACATCGTAGCCACGCGCCACCGACACGTGCTTGATGGCATTGGCCATGTTGTCGACAGCGATTCTGATGAACCCTTCCGCGATCTGCAGCGGCTCGAGGCGAGTGCCGCTGCGGGCCGCCACTTCGTCCGCCATGAGTTGGAATTTCGCGCACACCGCGTCGGCATCCAGCGGCTGGTCGCCGTCAGGCCCGAACACCGCCGGAAATATCTCCGGCTGCAGCTTGCCGGTCATCACGTTGCAGTCGGTGATGGTGAGAGGTCCGCCGCGCCGATAGCTGGCGGGTCCCGGATTCGCGCCGGCCGATTCGGGTCCGACGCGCAGGCGCGTCCCATCGAACCGGCAGATGGAGCCGCCGCCGGCCGCGACGGTGTGGATATTCATCAGCGGCGCCCGCAGACGCACTCCCGCGACCAGAGTCTCGAAGCTGCGCTCGTAGGTGCCCGTGTAATGAGAGACGTCCGTCGAAGTGCCTCCCATGTCGAAGCCGATGACCTGGCGGAATCCGGCGGCTGCGGCGGTTCGCGCCATGCCGACGATCCCTCCGGCCGGACCTGACAGGATCGAATCCTTGCCCTGGAAGCGGGCGGCGGCGACGAGGCCGCCGTTGGACTGCATGAATGACAGGGGTACTTCGGGACCGAGCTCGCGCGTGAGCTGGTCGACGTAGCGGCGCAAAATGGGGGAAAGGTAGGCATCTGCCACGGTCGTGTCGCCGCGCCCGATGAGCTTCATCAGGGCCGCGGTCTGGTGGCTCGTGGAGACCTGCGTGAAGCCCACCTCCCGGGCCAGATCGGCCACGCGCAGCTCATGCTCGGGATAGCGGTAGCCGTGCATCAGGACAATGCCGATCGAGCGGATCCCCGCGGCGAAGGCGAGCGTCAGCGAGGTTCGCGCGGCCTCGGCGTGCAACGCTTGCAGCACCTCTCCCTGGGCTGTCACGCGCTCGTCGATCTCGACCACCCGCTCGTATAGTTGGGTGGGGAGAACGATTTTCCGTTCGAACAATTTCGGCCGATTCTGATAGCCGATGCGCAGAGCATCCGCAAAGCCGCGCGTGATGGCCAGCAAAGTGCGCTCGCCTTTGCGTTCGAGCAGCGCGTTGGTCGCTACGGTGGTGCCCATCTTGACTTCGCCGACCAGGCCTGTGGGGATGGGACCCTCCGCGAGCCCGAGAAGCTCGCGTATGCCGTGCACCGCGGCGTCAGTGTAACGCCCGGGATTGTCGGACAGGAGCTTGCGGACAACGAGGCTGCCGTCCGGACGTCGGGCGACGATGTCGGTAAACGTGCCTCCCCTGTCGATCCAGAAACGCCAGCGGTGCTGCAAGCTGCTTTGCATTGTGGGTCCTGGCCTTACGCACTTCTGAACGGGCGCCCGCTATAATAGTGCATGAAGTCGGACGTGCAGAAACTGTTGATCGTGTATCACTCGCTGACGGGCGGCACGCTCCAGATGGCGCGCGCGGCTGCTGCCGGCGCTGCCCGGGAACCGGATGTGGCGGTTCGGCTGGAGGCGGCCGTTGCGACGGGTGCGGACCTGTTGCTCGAGTCGAGCGGCTATCTGTTCGCCTGCCCGGAGAATCTGGCTGCGATGTCGGGCCTGATGAAGGACTTCTTCGATCGGACCTACTACGCGGTGTTGGAAAGGATCGAGGGCCGGCCTTATGCGGCCCTGATCTGCGCGGGCAGCGACGGGAGCAACGCGGCGCGCCAGATCGAACGGATTGCCACCGGTTGGCGGCTGAAGGCCATGGCGGATCCAGTGATCGTCTGCACTCATGCGCAGACGCCGCAGGCCATCCTGAGGCCGAAGCGGATCGGTACGGCTGATCTGGCGCGCTGCGAGGAGCTCGGCGCCACGATCGCAGCAGGGCTCGCCCTGGGAATCTACTGAAGCCCGCCGCGGCCGGCCAGCGGGCTTGTAGAGTGCCGGGCGACCGCCCGGCAGCCAGGTCAGGCGCGCCGGGCTGCCCGGCGCATCATCCCCGTCAGTATTTCGCGACCAGGCTGACGAACAGATAGCGACCGTAGGTATCGTACATCGGTGCCAGCATGTTGCCGTTCACCAGCAGCGGATTCAGATTGAATCCGACGACCGGCGGCTGCTTGTCCAGCAGGTTGTCGACCCCGAGCCGCAGGCTGACGTGCTTGCCCAGATCGAAGCCTACATCCAGATCGAAGTAGTCATAGGCCGGCACCCGGGAATCGATGGGATAGGCCGTGCCGGTCGCCAGCTGCGGATTCGGGCTGAGCTGCTCCGATTTCAAAGAGCCGATATAGCGCCAGTTCAGGGATACCTCGATGCTGTTCGGCAACGCCCAGGTGGTGCGCAGCTTGTGCCGCCACTTCGGAATCGGCGATGTCGGGCCCTCGCCGGTGCAGGTCGGGCCGTAATAGCCCGTGCAATCGGCGGCCGGCAATCCCGGCACGGTCGTGATCACGTTGTCGAGCTGGACGCTGCCGGCGAATGCAAACGAGACGGTTCCGGCCCTCTCGAGGTCCAGCACATAGTTGCCGTCGACATCGATACCGCTCTCCTCGTAGGAGCCGGTATTCAGACCCGTGGCGATGATGCGCCCCGCGGTGGGACCGGTACCGATCGACAGCGAGCCGGTGGCATCCCGCTGGATCAACGGACAGTAGAACGTGTCGCCATTCAGGCAATTGTTCAGCGTCGCATTGGCGGGCAGCGAGCCGATGTACTTGTTGATGCGGATGCGCCAGTAGTCGACGCTGACCGACAGCGTGCGCGCCAGGCTGCGCGGGGTGAGCACGATCCCGGCCGTCACGGTATCGGCGATCTGCGGCTTGAGATTCGGATTGCCGCCGGTCAACACATTGGTGGTCGTGGCCGAGGCGATCTTGCCGTACTGCGCCGCCGTGACACCGGTGCGCGCGCACTGCGCCAGCGTTGCCGTCGGAACGCCGGTGGTTGGATCGTTCGCGCAAGGATCGCTGAAGTTGAACTGCTGCACGATCTGCGAGAGGAACAATTCATGTCCGTTCGGCGCCCGCACCGCGCGGCTGAGCGAGCCGCGCAGGCGCGCCAGCTCATCCGGCGCCCACTCGAGGCCGAAGTTGTAGGCGTTGGCCGTCCCCTGCGGGGTGTACTTCGCGATGCGATCGCTCAGACTCAACGTGAGCGAATCCGCGAGGAACTGCTCCTGCAGGAGCGGTATCCGCATTTCCGCAAACACCTCGCCGACACGGTACGTGCCCAGCGTCGGCCGTGCGCCGCCGGTGGTCAGCAGGTCGCCGGTGAGGTAAGCCGCGTTCGGCTGGTTGCTGATGCTCTGGGAGCGATATTCAAAGCCGCCGGAGAGGCCGACGCCATCCTTGCTGTAGGGACTCCTGATCCCGTACTTGCCGAGATTGCCGACGAGCTGTCCGCCGAAATCGTACTGGCGCGCATAGCCGTCCTGGCCACCGTTCGCACGGATGTAGTTCAGCGCCGCCTGCGTCACCCCGCCGGCCGTGAAGATGTTGTAGGGCACGCAGCTCGGATCGGATCCGTTCACGACGGATTGACACGTCGGCGTACCGTTGACATTGACCACGTTGAGTGCGTTTGCCAGGCGGCTGTTCGAGATGTCGTTCGACAGGCGCTCGTGCGAGTCGGTGTTGCCCCACTGGGCGTTGACGTCGTAAGTCCAGATATCGTTCAGGTCGCCCTTCACCCCGAACAGGATGCGGTAGCTGCGGTGGCTGAATTCATCTTCCCGCAGGCCGCCCTCCACGTTACGCCTGCCGATCCCCACTTGCGCGACATCGGTGGCACCCAGTCCGTACTGCGTGCAGAGCGAGGCGACCTCGGCCGGCGACAGCAGCGGGCTGTTGCAGTTGATTCCGTAGGTATTCAAACCGGCGCCGGTGGCCGTCGTTCCCGCCGGCTCGTACAGCACAGTGGTCCTATCATCGGAGAACGTGCTCTCGACGTACGCATCGACCGTCGGGGTAATGTTGTAGTGTCCAAACAATCCGGCGTTGTAGCGCCTGTCCGGGCGCGCCAGGGTCTGGAACGGCGCGGGATTGTAGCCGTCCTGCGGGAAATTGAACGGACGGAAGCTGTTGCCCGTGGCGGAATCGAGCGTCAGCGGGTTGGCGGTATCGCCGTTGGGCACGAACTGGCCGGCGGGAGTGGTGCCATCGAGCTGGCAGCGGTACGAGGTCGCGGTTTCGGTCAGCGTGCACGAGCTGAAATCGCGGCCCGAGGCCATGATGGCCGGAGTGCGGCGGTATCCGGCATAGGCGACCACATGACCGTCGCCGCCGAACAGGTCCCTGCCGAACACGCCGGTCAAATTGACGTTGCGACCGTCGTAGCCGACGCCGGTGCGCGGGTTGACGCCGTCGGCTCGCTCGATGCTCTGGATGAAGCCGTTGTCGTTGCTCGCACGGTTGAGGCCGTAGTCGGCCTCCAGTTTCGCGCCGTTATAGTAAGAATCGATGACGAAATTGACGACGCCGGAAATCGCGTCCGAGCCGTAGATCGAAGACGCGCCGCCGGTCAGGACTTCGACCCGCTTCACCAGCGCGGTCGGAATCGCGTTCAGATCGGGCGATGGGTTGATCGAGTCGCCGGGCTGCAGGCGGCGGCCGTTCATCAGGACCAGGGTGTTGAACGAGCCGATGCCGCGCAGGTCGGCGGTGGCGGTGCCGGTGATCGGCGCAACACCCGCGCCATTCGCTGAGTCCGTGAGTCCGGCATTGAGCTGCGGCAAGCTGTTGAGCAAGTCCTCTGCACGCGATGTGCCCTGATGGGCAAGCTCACTGGCGTCGACCGTGACGACCGGGCTCACCGTGCTGGTCTTCGAGCTTACGAAGCGCGAGCCGACGATGACGAGCTCCTGGAGCTTCTCCTCCTTCTCCTCCTTCTCCTCGTGCTGCGTGTCGGCCGAGGCGCCGGCAGGGACGCTGGAGGTGGGAGGGCCCCCGGCGGCAGTATCACCTGTCCCTGCCGGCCGCGGCGGGTCGGCCCAGGCGACGGTGGCGCATACGCTCAGCACCGCAATCGCCCCGCACAGGCCGCCAACCGAACAGCGCGCTCGACGGCTGTTGAGCGCCGAATACGACGCCGATAGTTGCTCGTCAATCGATATGAGCATCTCGCTACTCCCCCAATCAGTAGGTCGAAAGTTTCTTCTGGTCGGACTCGTCACCCTGGTGCGGTAGCTCGAAAAACTCCTATTTTCGGCCCGCCACGGCGCACCTCAGGCGCGCAGCAACGGCGTCAGCTTCCGCATGTCTGCCACATTTTCCAATGAGGCAACGAGCCCGATCAAAGCCTCCGTCTTCGCCTTCGGCCACTTCGCGTACTCGGCGCAACCGCGAAACTTGTCGGCCGCCTCCTCGTAGCTCATGGGATCGGCGGGACTACCCTTGCCGTAGATCGCCCGGCCGGTGATCACCTTGCCGTCGTTCAGGGTGATCTTCAGCAGCGAGGTCATCTTGTCGAACCCCGCAGCCTCGGCCTGCGGATCGACGTAATACTTCACCCTGGCGATCATTGCCCGCACGTCCGGCCGCTGCACGACCGAATCGGTGAATTGCGGCAGCCCGGCTTTGCGCTCGAGCAGCAGGATGGCCATGCAAAACTCCATGCTGAATTTCGCTTCCAGCCCGGTCTTGGGGTCGTGCCGCAACAACGCCTGGTACATGTCATGGTTGGCGCCGACCTCCACCTGCTTCACCTGCTGCGGACGGATGTCGTGCAGCTCGATGAGGCGCATCATTTCGGTCATCGCCGGGTGGCTGAGCGAACCCGACGGATACGGCTTCAGCGAGATTCCCGGTGAGGCGAACGTCCAGGGGGAGCCGAGTTTGTTCATGATCGCAGCCGGGTCGTAGGAACCGCCCGCCGCATGGAAGAAGCCGCGCTGCGCCTCGAGGATATTCTGCGCCGCCGTCCAACCCAGATCGGAGAGCTGCGCCGCGATCAAGCCGCTCTCAGCCGCATGTCCCGCCTGGAACGGCTTGGTCATGGTGCCGAAGTTCTCGCGCAACCCCCCCGATTCGCTCGCCGCAATGCCGAACGCCGTGCGCGTTTTGGACGCATCGAAGCGCATCAGCTTCGAGCAGGCGGCCGCCGAACCGAACGGTCCGCAAGTCCCGGTGGAATGAAAGCCGTCCTCGTAATGGCGCGGTGCGACCGCTTCTGCGATCTTGCACTCGACTTCGACGCCGAGGTGGTAGGCGAGCATGAATTCCCTGCCGCTGACAGTGCCGCCCTCAGCCAATGCGAACGCCGCCGGCAGCACCGGCACGGTGGGATGCACCAGGAGGCCGTATACACGATCCTTCGCCGCGGCGAGCTGTGTATCGTCGAAGTCGTCCGCGTGGACCGAGATGCCATTCACCAGGGCTGCGAATTGCGGCGCGCTCGTGCGTGCCGTACCGATGACGGTCGACACGCCGCCGCTGGTGGACAGAGTGTCGAGATAACGCAGGCAGATCGGGGCGCTCTCCGCCCGGGAGCCCGCCAGCGCCAGCCCGAAGCCGTCCAGAATCGACTTCTTGCCGAGCTCGATCACCTGTCCTGGAATGCTCTCGTAGCTCGTGTTCACGACGAAGTCGGCGACATAGGCGGTCAGCCCAGGCACGTTGGGGAAGGTGCCGGCCGCGGGCGCGCCGGCCTGGCCGCCGGAAGTGTCCGCTGCAATCGCCTCTTTTGCAACGATGACAGTGCCCAACGTCCCAACGGCACCCAGCGTGCCGATACAGAGTCTTCCGAAATCACGTCGTAACATTTAATCCTCACCCCTGCGGAGAAATCGCTGCAAACAACCGGCGCGGGCCGCCGCCTGGCCCGTCAATCCGGGATCTGGAAAATGAACAGTGTCGCCGGAACCTTGCCCTTGCGGGCGGAAACCGCGTAATAACGGTGCAGCTGCGGCACCAACACGCCGGTCTTGGCTCCGGGGAGCGTCTTCACCCGGCCGAGCTCCTCATAGTGATCGGCATCCGTCTGATGAAATACATCGATGAAGCCTTCGCCGCATGCAAGGTAGATCCGCTTCGTGGCCGGGTCGTAGGCCATGTCGTCAACATCTTCGCCGGCCGGAAGGGCGAGCACCTCCTTGCCGGTATCGCTGTCGATCACGCCGAAGCGGCCCGGCTTACGGCCGGCCACCAGCAGCCGGTGATCCGCCTCGTCGAGAATCAACGGCGTGTTGTGCTGAATGAGCTTCAACGGCCACATCGCCTTGACCTTGCCGGCGCCGCGGTCGAAGACGGCGATCTGGTTCTTGTCGCGGACATTGACGTACATCAACGGACCGTTCTTCTCGAGCGTGATCCCCTCCAGATTCGCCGACGGGAAGCGGAACTCGCCGACGCGCTCGCCCTTCTCGGTATCGATCGCCGTCACGAGCGAGAAATCGTTGTGCGCTTCCTTGCCGCCGTTCGTGACATACAGCAGGTGCCTGGCGCCGTCGTAGGAGATCGCATCCGCATCCTCGGTCAGCTTGATCGAATTTTCGATTTTATACGTGCTGGCATTGAGGATCCGGGCCGCCCCGCCGTCACCGCCGTCGATGACGTAGATCCGATCCTGGTCCGGCTGCAAGAGCATGCTGTGCGGTGTATCGAACCCGGTGATACTACGCAACGGCTTGCCGGATTGCAGGTCGAACAACTCGATCGAGTGATGCTCCTCGGCCGCCAGGAACAGGCGGTTGCCCTTCAGATCGACGCCGAAGTGATCGAAATCCCCGTCGATTGCCGGCAGCTTGATCGTGCGGATCAGGCGCAGCGGCGCATCAGGCGCGGCCGAATCCGCTGACGCTGGAGCGGCCGACAACAACGTGGCTACTGCGATCCCCAATGCTGCAATAGATGATCTCATCGAATAGAACTCCGCTGCTGTGTTGCACATTCCAATCCAATCTGCGGCGGCGCCCGCAGGTTGCCCTGCCCGCCCCCGGCTCGTGCGCCGGCCTGCGTGAGAGCCTCGGCCGGCTTGCCGCCCGCGCCATCCTCCAGCGGCGTACCGCTGAGCACGCGGCGCATGCGTTCGCGATCCAGCTCGCCCTCGAGGCTCGACATCACGACCGTCGCGACCGCGTTACCGCTGATGTTGACGATCGCCCGAGCCGCGCTCATCAACCGGTCGATGCCGAGAATCAGCGCCATGCCGGCGAGGGGTATGCTGGGGATGACCGACAGGGTGCCGACCAAAGCGATGAAGCCGGCGCCGGAGATGCCGCTGGCGCCCTTGGAGGTCACCATCGAGACGCCCAGGATCGCGAGTTGGTCCAGCGGCGTCAGATGGATATTCATGGCCTGCGCCACGAACAGCGCGGCGAGCGTCATGTAAAGACTCGTGCCGTCCGCGTTGAATACGTATCCGGTGGGCACGACGAGCCCGACGACCGACTTCGAGCAGCCGAAATGTTCGAGCTTCTGCATCAAGGACGGCATCGCGACGTCGGAGGACGCGGCACCGAGGGTCACCAGCAGCTCTTCCCGCAGATAATACAGCAGCTTGAAAATGTTGACGCCAACCCAGCGGCAGACCGCACCGAGAACGATGCAGACGAATATCGTGCCCGTGCCGGCAAAGGTCGCAACGAGCCCGAGAAGCGGCTTCAGCGAGCCGATCCCGAAGCGCCCGATCGTATAGGCCATGGCGCCAAAGGCGCCGAGCGGCGCGAAGCGCATCAACACGTTGATGACACCGAAGACCCATTGACCGATGCACTCCACCAGCACTGCGACCGGCCGGCCGCGCTCGGCGAGGTGCGACAGGACATAGCCGAACAGCACCGAGATGAACACGATCGGCAGGATTTCGCCCTTCGCGAAGGCGTCGAAGACGGTAGTGGGAACGATCCCGAGCAGGAAGGACACCGCGCTGTTGGCCTGGGCGTGGCCCACGTAGGTGGCGACGGCGGCTGCATCCAGGCGCGCGGGGTCGACGTTGAAGCCGGCGCCCGGCCGCACGATGTTGGCCGCCAACACGCCCAGCAGCAACGCGAGTGTGGAGAGGACTTCGAAGTAGATCAATGCCTTCGCGCCGACCCGACCGACCTTCTTCAGGTCGCTCATGGCGCCGATGCCCGAGACCACGGTGCAGAAGATGACCAGACCGATGACCATCTTGATCATCTTCAGGAACACGTCACCGAGCGGGCCCAACGCCGCGCCGGTGCGCGGCGCGAGCCAACCCACCGCGACCCCCGCGACGATACCGAACAGCACCTGCACGTACAGCCGGGTATACCAGCGGCGGCGCGTTCCGTCGGCTCGAGTTTCCATCATGCTCTCATTGGGTCATTGCATCACACGGCGATGCTGCGCACCTGCTCGGCGATCGCATTGCCGACCTCCTGAGTTCCCGCAGTGCCGCCGAGGTCAGGGGTGCGCGGACCGCTGGTGAGCACCGACTCGATGGAGGCGACGATGGCGCGCGCCGCATCGGCATGCCCGAGGTGCTCGAGCATCATCGCGCCCGACCAGATCTGGCCGATTGGATTGGCGATGTTGCGCCCGAATATGTCCGGTGCCGAGCCATGCACGGGCTCGAACATCGAGGGAAACTGCCGCTCGGGGTTCAGATTCGCCGAGGGTGCGATGCCTATGGTTCCGGTGCATGCCGAGCCCAGATCCGACAATATGTCGCCGAACAGGTTGGAGCCGACCACGACGTCGAAGCGCTCGGGGCGCTGCACGAAATGCGCGGCAAGGATGTCGATGTGATATTGGTCCACCTTGATGTCGGGATACTGCGGCGCCATCAGCGCGACGCGCGAATCCCAGTACGGCATGGTCAGCGAGATGCCGTTCGACTTCGTCGCGGAGGTGAGTCTCTTGTCGTCGCGCTTGCGGGCCAGCTCGAAGGCGTAGCGGAGTATTCTGTCCACGCCCTTGCGCGTGAACATATTCTCCTGGATGACGACTTCTGCGTCGGTGCCCTCGTACATCTTGCCGCCGCGGTCGGAGTATTCGCCTTCGGTATTCTCGCGGACCAGCATGATGTCGATATCGCCGGCAACGCGGTCGCGCAGCGGCGACTTGACATTGGGCATCAATCTGATGGGGCGCAGACACACGTACTGCTCGAATTTGCGCCGGATCTGGATCAACAGGCCCCAGAGCGACACGTGGTCCGGCACGCCCGGGAAGCCCACCGCGCCCAGGTAGATTGCATCGTGGTGACGGATGCCGGCGAGCCCATCGCTCGGCATCATGCTGCCGGTTTGCAGAAAATACTGGCAGCCCCAGGGACGCGGGTCCCACTCGAAGGACACGCCGAACCGGCGGCCCGCCGCGGTGAGCACCTTGACCCCTTCCGGGACGACCTCGGCGCCGATCCCGTCGCCTGGGATCAGTGCTATCTTGTATTTCTTAATGACGCACCCCCTTTGAACACAGGCTTGCAGCCTCAAGTTCGCGCCATGAGCCGTTGAACGAATGGTTGTCGCCTGACGCCGCAGCCAGAATAGGCGCTTCGGGTTGCGGAAGCACCCGGCCCGATGTGAATTCGGAGAACACAGTTCGTGAATAATGTTCTGCCGCAGGATCTGCAGGTTTTCATCCATGCGGCGCGACTCGCGAGCTTTGCCGCGGCCGCGCAGGAATTGGGGGCCTCGCCGGCCTACATCAGCAAGCGGATCGCCATTCTCGAGGACTCCCTCGGCGTGAAGTTGTTTCACAGGACGACGCGACACGTGTCGCTCACCGAACGCGGTGAGGTGATGCTGTCCTGGGCGCAGCGCGTGCTCGATGTGTATGCGCAACTGGACGGCGCGCTGGAGAACGTGCAAAGCGACGTGCGCGGCGGGCTGCGTATTGCGGCAAGCTCCGGGTTGGGGCGCAATCACATCGCCCCGGTGCTGTCCGAGCTGGTGAAGATGCATCCGGGCCTGGAGATCGATCTGGAGATCCTGGATCGTTCGGTGGATCTGGTGCAGGAGGAGATCGACATCGACGTGCGGGTCGGCGATGTTCGCGAGCCGCACCTCATACCGCATCACCTCGCGCACGGACGGCGGATACTATGCGCGTCGCCGGAGTACCTGCGTTTGCATCGCGAGCCGCAGACGATAGCCGAGCTCTCCCGGCACTCGTGCCTGCTGATCCGCGAGCGCGGCGAGACGTTCGGGCGTTGGTCCGTGCGCGGACCCGGTGGAACCCGCAACGTGCGGGTAAACGCCGCACTTGCGTCGAATCACGGGGACGTGATCCGTCGCTGGGCGCTGGAGGGACACGGGATCATGCTCAGGTCCTATTGGGATGTCGCCGAAAGCCTGGATCGCGGCGACCTCGTGCACGTGCTGCGTGACTACTGGCAGCCGGCGGACGTGTGGGCGGTGACCAAGATCCGCTCCGAGAATTCGGCGAAAACCCGGCTCTGCATCCGGCATCTGCGCATGCGGCTGCGTACCGGGCCGTTCGCGCTTGCTGCGCCCAGCGCGGAGCGTCCGGAGAGGGGCCGGCGCGGTTGATTTGCGGCGCCAGGAGCCTGTCTGAGTAATAATCGCCGCCGGCGCCGCGTCGCAGTCCGACACCGGCGAATCACTCCTTACGGGATAATTACGTCCACTCTGTCAGTATGTCGCATCCGCGACCGGGTACAGCGGCCGTGGAGTCGTCAGGACTTGGTCAGCATTAACTGCCATTGTCTGGGTTTGGTCTTCAACCGGAGATAACTCTCGTGCGTAAACAAATCTCAGCTCTTTTATTGCCGGCCGCGGCGCTGTTGCTCGGCTCCGGCGCCGCCGATGCCGCAGCCATCCAGCGCGTCGATACCCTCAAGGTGCCGGGGGAGCCGCTCGCCAGTTTCGACATCGGCATCGTCACCGATGAAGGGATCTATGCCCTCACCGACCGCTCGAACAAGGCTGTCGACCTCATCGATGCGGGGACAGGCAAGTTCCTGGGCCGTGTCACGGGCTTCACGGGCTTCAACAAGGCCGGCGGCTCCTCGGTCTCGGGCCCCGACGGTGTAATCGCGGTCGGCGACCAGCTCTGGGCCGGTGATGGCGACAGCACGGTCAAGATCATCGACCTCAAATCGCGATCGATCACCGACACGATCTCGACCGGCGGCAAGAAGCGTGTGGATGAGATGGCCTATGACCCGCGCGACCACCTCGTCGCCGTGGTCAATAACGCCGACAAGCCCGCGTTCATCACATTCATCTCGAGCGAGACGCACAAAGTTCTCGGCAAAGTCGTGCTCGATCATGCCTCGGACGGCGCGGAACAGCCCGCCTGGGATCCGGTCACGGGCAAAATCTATCTGACGATTCCGGTCATTGATGGCGTCGAGGCCAACGGCGCGGTCGCGGTGTTCGACCCTCACACGCTCAAACTCGAGAAAACGCTGCCAGTGTCGAAATGCATGCCGGCCGGCCTCACCGTGGGACCGCAAGCGCATCTGTTGCTCGGCTGCAGCGATGACGCGGTCGACTCCGGCTTCCCGTCGCAATCCCTCGTGATGGATGCACGCACCGGCAAGATTGTCGCGACCATCGACAAGGTCGGCGGATCGGACGAGGTCTGGTATGACGCCAAGTCCGGAAATTACTACCTCGCGGCCGCCAAGAATCCGGGAGGTCCGGTGCTCGGGGTCATCGACGCGCGCACCGATCGCTGGGTCGCCAATCTGCCGAGCGGCCCGCGCGCCCACTCGGTCGCGGCGGATCCGAAGACCGGAAAAGTATTCGTGCCGATCGAAGCGAGGAAGGACAGCGCCGATTGCGCCTCGGGTTGCATTGCCGTTTACGCAAGCCAGGGGCAGTGAGTCGAAGCTGATTCGGGCCTGAGCGCGGCATCCAGGGATGGATGGCGCGCTCAGGCCGCCAGCATCGCTGCCCTCGCGGCGGTGCACGTCCCCGTGCTCTGCTGACCGCACGACACGATCGCCTGATTCCCAACGCCGCGATCCGCCTGATCCGACAGCACGCACCCTCGGCCGTGATCGTGGAGCTCGACGCTCCGCACTTCCTTCTGCAATGCGCGGCTCAGACGTCCGCTGGCGTCATCCGTCAGTTCCTACATTCCAACGCTGCGGCTGAGCGTTCGGTGATGGACGGGTAGCTCAAAACCTGTGCACTGCCGGTCACAGGCGCCGCGATGGACGCCTGTTTGCTGTCCTTGTGTGTTCTGCACCGCCGGCAGACCGGGTGCTCCGTGCAAGCCGGCAAAGGCATGCCACGCTCACGCTACAGCTTCGACTGCCCGCGCTTCTCATTTCGCGACGCCATCGGTTGTTCTCGGGAGCATTATGTGCTGTCTCAACCGAGTCTCGGGCAAGAAAAGTGATGAATTCGCGCGTGGCTCCGAGCGGGCCTTGGTAACGTAAGCCCATGACGAAGGCATTTGAAGCCGGCTCGCCACAATTCGCTGACGATCTGGACGAAGACACCATCGAGTTGGAGTTGAGCACGAGCGACCTGCTGGCGTTGTCGCGGCCAGTGGCGGAAAGGCGTGCCGCCGCGCCGCTGGTCCAGACAAAGCCGTTCTCGGCGGAGCCAGCCTCAGAAGGGCCGACCGCAGAGGAGTCGATGTCGGAGGGTGCGACCTCACAGGAGCCTATCTGGGCAGAACGGATCTCGGCGCGGCCCATCTCAGAGGAGCCGACCTCAGCAGAACCGATCTCAGACGGGCGGGCCACAGAGGAGCCTGCATCGGGCGAGCCGATCTCGGCGTGGTCGACCTCAGAGGAGCCTGCCTCGGCACAGCCGATCTCGGCGTGGTCGACCTCAGAGGAGCCTGCCTCGGCACAGCCGATCTCGGCGTGGTCGACCTCAGAAGAGCCTGCCTCGGCGGGGCCAGCCTCCGCGGACGAGAGCTCGTATGCTGGCCATGCGCCACCACCTGCCAACAGATGGCCGCTGGGACGCATTGCAGGAGTTGTCGGGATCGCGGGTGCAGTGGCCGCCGTCGGCGTCGCCGCTGTGATGATCGCCCGGGACGGCGCTGCACACCGGCCAACATCCCAGGCCGAATCGGCACCGGCCGTTGCACTCCAAACTTCCGGCTCATCCGCCCCGGCCGCACCACCGCCGGCCGCATCGGCCGGCCCGCCGGTCCGATTCAAAAACCCGTTCGATCGATCGGAGGTCTTTGAGTTTCCGCCCGGAACGAGCAAGGCCGAGGCACGCCGGTGGGTGGCGAATATGCTTCTGGAACGTGCGCGGGACCGGCATCCCCCGTCAAAAGCCACAAGGCGCGCTGGGGGCGGTCGAGCTGGTCCTGGCAGACCTGCCGAGAGGACTGATTTAGCCGCGAATACTGCACGCGCAGCCCGCTGAGCCCGCTCTCCATTGCACGCTCGGACGCGCGGCATTGCACGCAGAGCCGCGCCGCTCGCACAAATCCGCGTTACATTTTTTGCTGAGTGCCGGAGTTTCGAGCCGCGAAGACCCAGTTCACAGGCGTTCGTCTGCTGAACTCCGCGAGCTGCGTGGGGGCTGAGATGAACCGATTTGAGCAGGCGGTCTATGACTGCATGAAGCCTACCGCGATGCTTCTCGAGCGGACGACGAAGCCGCTGCATCGGGCGATCCTTCTCAACTTCTGGCGCCATGTGCACCTGGAGGGCGCGGGAGAGTACGAGAAGATACTGGCATCCGACATGACCGTCGATCATCCCGTGTACCGCGTGACCTGGGGTGCGAACCCCGCGGTCATTCAAGGTAAAGATGGGGTGCGCGCGTTCTACAACAGTGTCGGCGCGGCGGTGCTCTGGCATTCGGACGATCGTCTCTGCGTCGCGGATTGGGGAGTCTGCGATGAAATCACCTTCCATCAGCTTGCCAAAGGCGCGGACCTCGAGCTCTTGGGGTACGACGTCGAGCACGCGGACCGGCTCTATCACGTGGCGAGCCGCCAGGCATTCATCTGGCCCTACGACGAGCGGGCCCGACTGGCCGGCGAGCACCTCTACGAAGACAAGACCAGCTTGCGCATCGAGGCGGTGGCGCCCTCGGAAGCCATCACGGCGGAGCGCGTTCGCCAGATTCACCGTGAACAGCTGAGCAAGCTCGAGGCGGAGCGCGGGCCCAACTTCTGGGTGCTGGGGGGAGGCTGAGCCGACTGCAGCGTCTATCGCGGCGCGTTACTCGGCAGACGCGCCGAGGCCCGTTTCATTGACAGAGCCTACGTGCCGCATCACGATGGGCGGATGCTCCTGGGCAAAATCAAGCGCTCGTCCGGGCCGGGCGGACCCGAACTGCACGTGCCGTGCGAATAGGATTCGAACACACCTATTCCCGGTTGGCACCCCGGTTCTACGCAAGTGTCGCTCCGACGCCCGTTGCGAACCCGCGGGTCGTCGTCTTCAACCGGCACCTGGCCGAGGAGCTCGGACTCGAACCGGATGTGATCGAGCGCGAAGCGGCGGCGATGCTGTCCGGCAATCGATTGCCGGAAGATTCAAACCCGATCGCGATGGCCTATGCGGGGCACCAATTCGGTGGTTTCGTGCCGCGGCTCGGTGACGGGCGCGCGATCCTCATTGGAGAGATCAAAGCTCGAGATGGCCTCTACCGCGACCTTCAGCTCAAAGGCTCGGGACTCACGCCCTTCTCACGCAACGGCGATGGCCGGGCGGCGCTCGGGCCGATGCTGCGGGAGTACCTCATCAGCGAGGCGATGCATGCACTGGGCATCCCTACTACGCGATCGCTCGCCGTAGTCACGACCGGCGAGGAGGTATTCCGCGAAGCCGTGCGGCCCGGCGCGGTGCTGACCCGCGTGGCCGCAAGCCACGTACGCGTCGGCACATTCCAATACTTTGCAGCCCGCGACGACCAGGATGCCGTGCGCGAGCTGCTGGACTACGTGATCCTGCGACACTATCCGAAGGCGCGTGCTGCCGACGTGCCCGCAATGGCGGTGTTGGAGGCAGTCGCGCAGCGCCAGGCCGCGCTCATTGCCAATTGGATGCTGGTTGGTTTCATCCATGGCGTGATGAACACTGACAATATGGCGATCTCGGGTGAGACGATCGACTATGGTCCGTGCGCGTTCATGGACACATACGACCCGAACACAGTGTTCAGCTCCATCGACCACAACGGGCGCTATGCCTATGGGAACCAGCCCGTTATCGCACAGTGGAATCTGGCACGTTTCGCGGAAACGTTGCTGCCGCTCATCGATTCCGATTCCGACAAAGCAGTGGCTCTTGCGACGGAAGTCATCCAGGCGTTCATGGAACGATTCGACGCGCAGTTCCTGGAGGGGATGCGCCGCAAGACAGGCCTCGCGTCGGCAGTGGAAGGCGATGCCGATCTCGTCAAGCGTTTATTGGCCACAATGCGGGATGGCGGCGCGGATTTCACTTTGGCGTTCCGCAGGCTCGCCATGGCGGCGGAAAGGCCGGGTGAAGACAGCGCGCTCTCCGAGTTGTTTACGACGACATCCGCCATTGACGACTGGCTGCGCGAATGGCGCGAACGCCTGGCGCGCGATCCGCAGAGCCCTGCCGAACGAGCGGCGGGCATGCGTCGCGTGAATCCGTGTTTCATTCCCCGCAATCACCGTGTGGAGGCGGCACTGCAGGCCGCTTCCGACGAGCTCGATTTCAAGCTCTTTCGTGAGCTGCTCGGAGTTCTGCAGCGCCCGTATGATGAGCAGCCGGAGCTCGCCGAGTACGCCCAGCCGCCTCAGCCCTCGGAACGTGTGTTTCAGACCTTCTGCGGAACTTGAAATCCCGCTCAGGCGGGCATCAATTCGGTGCAGACCCTGCCTTGGTTGGCGGCGCAAGGCTCGTCTCCATGAGCAGGCGAGTGAACAGATACAGGCGCGGCGTCACGCTGGAAAGGTCTATCCATTCATGATCGGTGTGGAAGTCACTTCCGACGTAGCCGAGTCCGTCCAATGCGGGAGTGCCCACCGACATGGCCACCGCGGATTCCGAGGCACCGCCGTTTCCGGACAGCGTCACGGTCTTGCCGAGCTCTGCATATATGGATTGGGCACGCCTACCCAGCGCATCGATCTGGGGGTTTTCGGTGAGCGGCGGATACGCAGAGCCATTCTCGGTCACCGTGGCGGTGGTATCCGGTACGATCGTGGGAGCCAGACCGGTCCTGATCCTGCTCAGTACCGCACCGAAGTCTTCGCTTTTTCGGAAGCGAACGTCGAGGGTGGCTTCGGCAGAAGCCGGGATGATGTTGCCGCGATCACTGGCTTTGATGACCGTGAGATTGACCGTGGTACCGTCGCCGGTGTGGGGGAATTTTCCCTCCAGCGCGGCGAGTTGATGCACGAGCTCCACCGCTGCGTTCCTGCCGTTCTGGGGCGCCATACCGGCATGAGCGGCGCGACCCTTCACCTGGATCACAATGTCGCCGGCGCCCTTGCGCCATACCGTCAGGGCATCGGGCGGATCGCCGGGCTCCATGTTGAATTCGACATCGCTCTGCCTGGCGAGCGCCTTGATGAGGCTCGTCGAGCCCGGTGAGCCCAGCTCCTCGCTGCTATCCAGCAGCAGGGTGATGGTTGCATAGCCTCTGAAGTCGAGATCGTGCAGGATCTTGAGCGCAGTGACGGCATTCACCACCCCTGCCTTCTCGTCGCCGACTCCCGGACCGTGCGCACGATTTCCTTCGATATTGAATGGCCGCTGCGCGACCGTGCCGGGACCAAACACCGTATCGATGTGAGCGATGATGAGGATTTTGGCCTTGCCGGTGCCATGCAACACGGCCACGAGATTCGCGGGTAAGCCGGGTGCTTCGGCCCGCTCGTAACGGATTTCCGCGCCGCTCGCTTTCAGGCGCGCCGCGAGTATCGACTCCACCCGCTCGCCGCCCGCGACGTCTCCGGACCCGGAGTCGATATTGACAATGGTCTTCAGCAACTCGATGGCATCGGCCCGGTTGGCTTCCACAGCGCGGTAAACGGCCTCATCGCGAGGGGCTGCCGCGTGTGCGGTCCCGCCCAGCAGCAGCGCAAAGCCCGCACAGACCATTCCCGCCGTCAAATTCATCGCCATTTACCTGCGCTCCGGCATCTGCAAATTAAGGGAACCGCCGGGATGCCTCAGTGATCTTTGGGTTCGAGCGATCCCGGTTTAGCGGCGGTACTCATTGTATATCAGCGAGCCATGGCACGAACGGCGCCATCATCGAAGCGGCTGGGCGCGCCGACTCTGGCGAACATCTGCCAAAGCACCATCGACCAGGCGACCTTGTTGTCGTACCTGGACGATTTCAAGGTGCTGGGCCTGCTCTTCCTCGCTCTGCTGCCGTTGCTGCTGCTCGTCAAGCCGGGGAAAGGTGGGGCTGCGGGCATGGCGCATTAGAGCCGGCGGCTTGCGTGCCCAGGCGATTAGCCGGTACGGTCACGCCTGGTTGCGAAACTAGTCCAGCAATGCCTGCGCGTTCCTTTCGTACGCCTCGGCATCCCTGATGTAATCGAAAGCGCCGAGAACCTCCTGAGGATCGTGGGTGCGCAGGCCGTGCGCGTATTTCGAAAGGGCGGTGTGCCAATTGTCGATTACTGCTTTCAGCAGTGCGTCGGCGTCCGCGCGTGCTGCGCGCGTCGCAGGCATGGGCGCGGACAGCTCAGCAGCCAATCCTTCCCATTGCGGCAAGAGCCACTTCTCGAGTCCCTGGGCAAAATCCTCTTGCGAGAGGTTTCCCCGCTGAAGTGCGTCGAACGCCGTGGAGAACTGCGCGGTCAACGCGTCGAATCGGCGAGTGAACTTCAGCAAGACCGCACGAGTTTCGGTGTCTGCAACATCCGGGATCGGGCGCGTCGAACTCCCTGATACCGGCGGCCACTGGAAGTCCGTGAGCTCTGCGGGGTGTGACGACGTGATCCCATGCGTGCGCAGAAGGGTTGTCCCAACCAAGGCAAACACGCCAACCAACAGAGCGACGAGAAGGATCCAGAGCACGGGCAGACGGGAAGGCTCCGCAGGGACCTTCCCGATCCATGGTGCGCGCTCGAGCTCGATGGTGCGGCTCGTGGGCAGCAGGTCCACGATCTCCGCTGCAGAGTCGGCGTCCGCTGCCCAGAAGCGGAGAAAACAACGCTGCGCCCCGGTTTGCAGATCGATCCGAATGCCGTTGCCCTCGCGATAGACTTCCCGGATCTCGTGAGGGTGGATGAGGCGGGTCGTTCGATACAGTCCGAACAGCGCCAGGCGCCTGGCGGTGATATGGACGCCTCGCTCATCGAGCAGCACAGATCCGACACCCACCCAGCGGAAGCTGCTGTTTTGCTCAGGTCGCAACAGGCCGGTCACGCCCGAGGTCGGCGTAAATCGAACAGGGAATGCACGATGGTCCGCGTGTAAATCCGCCGACAGGAGGGTCCGCGCCGAACGCTGCCGCGTTGAAGTCGTGGTCATCGCCCTGGTGTCCGGATGATGCGCGAGCCGATCAGGTCCCGTAGCTGTAGCTTCGTAGAATCGGGCCGTCCGCGCAAATGCGCACACGGGCCAAGGGAGAGGAGCCTGGCGCGACGCACAAGTGCTTGATTTTCAAAGAAGACGAACCTGGGAGAGCCGTCGCGGCGGTGGTCGCGCTCAGCACTTCGCATTGTCCGAGAGAGACTGCGGCCCCGCAAAACGCGTCATACTCCGGTCGGACGCTCACCGGACCGGCAGGCAGGCGATGAAGAAACTGAAACACGAAGCGGAATTGTTCAAGGCGGCGTTGCTGGCCGGAGTGAAATACGCCGAAGGACGGGGCGCGGTGGAGTTCGAGGCGACCGACTCCGCGAGTCAGAAGCTTCTCTATGTGTACCGGCTCCTGGTGCACGACAAAGTCATGCAGCCTCTTCCCGAAGACCAGGTGTCGGAAAGCGCCCTGCGGCACAAGCTCGCCATCTGGTATTCAAAACAGTTGCCGGAAGATCACCCGCTCCTGAGTTGAGCGCCGGTTTATCAGGCTACCCGCGCCGGGCGATTCCATGCCCTCCTCCTCGAACCTAAACCCGATGCCGGCATCGAACCACATGGCTCGTGACGACGATCGTCAGCACCTCGGCTTTCGATTGATCATCGGCTACAAGTTTGTCAAAGCCGCGATGATGTTTTGCGTCGCACTGTGGCTGACCGTAGCGCCCGGCGCGGCTTACCGAACCCTGGACTTCCTGGCGCGCGAGCTGGCCGAAGGAGGCGCGGCATTCGCGCGCGCGGGCCAGTGGATCCATGCGCATCTGTCGAGCGGCATGGTGCTCAGGGGAGCACTGCTCGCATGGCTGGACAGCCTCTCGACCGCCGTCGAGGGCTTCCTGCTCCTGAGCGGGAAGGCTTGGGCCGAATGGATCGTGATTCTCGGACTGGCCTGCCTGATCCCCTACGAGATCGTGTCCATCGCGCATCGACCGGGCGTTGGCAAAGTTGCCGTCCTTGCCGCCAACGCCCTCATCATTGCCTACCTCGTCCGCCGCCAGATTCAGAAGGCACGAACCTAAACTCCAGGCTTGGCGGGATCGTACGCAGCTCGCCTGCCGGGCATCGATCAGCCGCGATCGCGCTTCCGTTCAGTGCGCCTTATCGTATTTCGGGCTGTAAGGGCCGTACGGCAGTCCCGCGTCCTGCGTGAAGAACAGGCTCGCGTTCGCGAGACGACTCACCTCATGGGCCCGGTCCGTCTTCTTGTTCACGGCCTGGCTGATCGCAGCGCCGATCAGGTCTCCCAACAGGCTGCCCGAGCCGCCGCCGGACTTCTGCTGCGCCACCCCGTGGCCTTCCCACAACAGAATACCCGTGCGCGTATCGACCAACTTCGCCTGGACCTCTACGGTCACGACACTGCTCAGGACGACAAACTTGCTGCCGTACTGCTTCAACGTCAGCAACAGCACCGCATCGGCGCCCGTGATCTGGGCAACCTTCGCCAGCGGAACCTGCTGCATCTCGGCGGCGCCCGGCAAACCATTCGCCTTCATGAACTGGTCGACGACCGCAACGGGGAAAACGTAATAGCCACGTTCGGCCACGGGGCGTGTGACAGTGGTCAGATAGCCGTAGGTCCCTTCTATCGCCGTGCTTTCATTCAACGGCGGCAGAACGAGAATCGAGCGCGGCGGATGCTCCCGGAAGTTCGTGTAATCATACGGTTTGGTCGTCGTGCAGCCGACGAGCAGCAACACGCCGATGAGCGCAGAGAATCTGGCGTAGAGCTTCATGGCTATTTCACGCTGGCAAGCAGTCGATTGACGAATACCGCTGACTCGGGGAACTCCGCCTTCTCGGTCAGCAGCTCCTGGCGCGCCTGGTCCTTCCTGCCCATCTCGTAATACAGATAGCCCAGATGCGCGTGCCATCCCGGCGGCAGCCGCCGGTTCTCGGAGCGCGCCACCTGATAATCCTTCTCGAGAAGCTCGACCTGCTTTTCAGCCGGGACGTCGCTGTGGGAGACATACGAGGCGTAAATGACCTCCTCGTAACTACCCCAGCTGTAAGTGGGGGGCGCGGTGGCGCATCCGGCCAGCACTGCGAGGGCTGGCAGCCCGATGATCAGGCGTTTCATCGCGAGGCCCGCACGGGCGACCAACTTCCGCCCTCCAGGCCCGCCACCAGCTGGTCCACGGCTTGACGCACGGCCAGGTCCAGCACCTTGCCGTTGAGTGTCGAGTCGTAACTGGCCGAGCCCCCGAATCCGAGCACTTCGCGGTTGCTGAGCGCGTACTCTCCGGCGCCGGAGGCGGAATAGACGACCTGCGAGGTGAGCACATCGACGACGTTCAGGGTGACCTTCGAATAAGCCACCTGCTTCTTGCCCTCGCCCAGGATGCCGAACAACTGACTGTCGCCCGTTTCCTTGCGCCCGAATTCGACGACGTCGCCCGTGATGGTGAAATCGGCACCCCTGAGCGCCTGCCGCTTGCCCGACAGCCTGGCCTCCTGGGCGATTTCCTCCATGTTGTCCCGATCCATGACATCGAAGCGGCCCGTCTCCTGCAGGTGCCCGATCAGAATGGTCTTGGCCTGCCCGCCGAGCCGGTCGACGCCGTCGGAGAAGAGGCCGCGCAGGTACGTGGAGCGATTGTCGAACTTGCCGACGGCAATCACGCTGCGCGTGCCGTGGTAGGCGGTCGTGCTGGCCACGGAGTGCTGCACCTGTACCGCCTCATGGGATTCGGTCGCACAACCGGCAACGACTGTCAGGAGGACAGCCGCCGTCGCGGTTTGTAGTATCAAACGGGCTTTCGCTTGCCGCATAACTCCACTGTCCCATTGCCGAGCAGGGTGGCGCGGACACTACCTTGGCCATTCGGCCGAGTCAAAGTTGGACCGGCGGGATGTTCGAAAAGGATGAGCCAGTTCACGTTACCGGGCGCCCGGACAGCGCGGGCGACGCAAGTCCGGGTGTCCGGACGCTCAACAGACATGCAGCGATTTGACCGATCCGGGCCGGCGAGCGAATCCGATGTTGGATGCTCTCATGACTGCCAGGTGAGTCTAGTCGACACCGCCCCGATGCGGGAGTGAGTCACTCCTGACTCACCGCGTTCTCCCGCTCCTGCAGCTCACGCCATTGGATCTTGCCCGAGCCCGACTTGGGCAGGGCCGCCACGAACTCGACGATCCTGGGAACCTTGTAGGCCGCCATGATCCCGCGGCACCAGTCCGTGATTTCCTGCGCCGTGGCGCGGCCGCGCCATTCCGATTTCAACACGACGACCGCCTTCACCGTTTCCCCACGATACGCATCCTGCGCACCGATCACGCACGCCTCCTGGATCGCCGGATGCTGATACATCATCGACTCGACCTCGCTCGGCCAGACCTTGTAGCCGGACGCATTGATCATCCGTTTGATGCGATCGACCATGAAGAAGTAGCCGTCCTCGTCCACTTTGCCCAGGTCCCCGGTTCGCAGGAACCGCTTACCCTCGAGCTCGATGAAGGCACGGGCGGTGTCCTCGGGTCTGTTCCAATAACCCTGGAACACTTGCGGGCCGCAGACCACGATCTCACCCACCTCGCCCGCGGGGAGCTCGCGCAGGGTGATCGGATCGATGACGCGCGAGTCCACGTCATAGATGGGTATGCCCAGGCATTGCCTCTTGGGACGATCCGGCGGGTTGAGGTGCGTGGGGGCCATCGTTTCGGACAGTCCGTAACCCTCGAAATACCGTATGTTGCGGGCCTCGAGCCGCTGCGCGACGGCCGCCGGCATGGCCGCTCCGCCGCCCGTGAGACGCCTGATGGAGGATAGATCGAACCGATCGATATTCGGGTTGCAAAAGAAATCCTGGACCAGGGTCGGGACGCCGGTCCAGGCGGCAATGCCGTAGCGCTGTACACACTCCGCGGCAACATCGCGATCCCAGCGCGGTAGCAACACAAGGGTGTTGCCGTTGTACAAGGGGCCATTCATGCTGCTCTGCATACCCGTCACGTGAAAAAACGGCGCCACCGCGAGCAGCGTCAGTTCGGGCTGCGCGTAATACCAGCGCATAGACGCTACCAGGGTGTGCATCGTGCTGCGGTGGGTATGCATGCAGCCCTTGGGTTCGCCAGTGGTGCCCGACGTGTAGGGCATGACACAAAGATCATCCGGCCCGGCGGTGAGCGGTCCGGGTTGCAGGCCACTCGTCAGAACGTCGCGCCACAGCGTGACGCGGGGCGCGCTCAGCGATAGTCGGGGGGCCGAGATGAACTCCGGTACGGCGAGGGTCGTCGGCCGCTGCAAATAGTCCGAGTATGCAGCCACGATGACGTGCTCGAGGGCGCCCGCCGAAAGCAACGGCTCGATGCGCGCGAACAGCTCCTGCGACACGATGGCCGTGGTCGCTTCCGCGTCCTTGCTGCAGCGTCGCACCTCCTGTGTGAGATGCATTGGATTGAGCGGCACCACGACTGCGTCGGCACGCAAAATGCCGTAGTACCCGATGACGAACTGCGGGCTGTTCTGCATGTAGAGCGCCACGCGGTCGCCTTTGCGCACTCCGCAGTGCTGCTGCAGAAAGCCCGCCACGCGCTCGGCCTCGTCGCGCAGCCGCGCAAAACTAACGGGCGTATCGTAATAGATGAGGTACGGCTTGTCGGGATAGCGTCGCGCCGACACTTCGGCGTTGTAGAACACGTTCGTACACGGCGCATCCAGATGATGCGCGGAATCCGCCGGCCAGAATTTGAAATGCCGAGTCGACACACCTGCCTCCATTTCGTGTGCCCTGCGGGCCGGTTCGCCCCCAAAGGCACCGCCCAGTCAGTTGTTTGCGGGCGGCCGGCTCCGCGTCAGAGACTGCGTGGCTGGAGCCCGAGGCAACGCACCCGCGCGCCAGCGAGTCGGGGATTGTCCGGTCCAACGACGAAATGCGCGTGTGAAGCAGCTGCCGCTCGAAAAGCCAAGCAGGTACGTGACTTCGTTGACGCTGGATCGGGGCGCGCTGAGATAGGCCAGGGCCAACGCATGCCGGGTCTCGTCCAGGATCTCCTTGTAGGTCGTACCACTGTCGGCGAGCTTGCGCTGCAGGGTACGCGCGCTCATGTGAAGCCGTTCGGCGACCTCCTCCTGCGACGGCTCACGTCCCTCCAGCCGCTGCAACAGAACATCGCGCACGCGTCCCTGAATGTCCTCGCGCTCGAGTCTCGTCAGATATTGGAGCGCGATGACGTCATTGTAGCGCGCCAGCTCCGGATTGCCGCCCTCGAGAGGCCGCTCGATACTCGCGGCATCCAGCACCAACCGGTCGCGCTCGGCGCCAAACCGCAGTGGCGCGCGCAGCAGCCGCTCGAAGTCATCGATCCTCGCGGGACGAGGCCTGCGCAGCTCGACGAGCAGCGGCGAGAAGTCGCGGCCTATCAGCGAGCGGCACATGCGCAATTGCGCCGCGACCAGCGCGTCGATCGACTCGAAAGGGAGCTCGGCGACGGGCTTGATCACGAAGTGATAATCGGCGCCGCACCTGAAGAACTCGTAGGCCACCGCATCGCTGCCCACTGGGGCATAACGGCACACGCGCTCGAAAGCTTCCTTCAGCGTCGAGCTCGCCGCGAGCCCATAGCTCAGCGCGTGGAAGGTCGTGTGCTTGATGTGGCTCGCCACTTTGAGGCCGAACGCGGGATCGCCGGTGGCCGCCACGGCGAGCTCCCACAGGCGCCCGCTGTTGGCCAGCGGGCAGCGGGCGGTCGGACCCTCCAGGTCCTCGGGGTCGTATCCCGCCTCGGCGAGCAACCCCGCGCCATCACAGCCTGCGGCATCGAGCGCGCGGCCGATGGCCTTTATCCAGGTCGCGAGAATATAGCCGCGACCCACTGCCGTATGCGTCCCCACTGGTGCACCCCCTCATGCGCCATAAGACACCGTCAGTCGCGAGGAAGCTTAGCACCGATCTCCTATCGGCCGGCAGAGCGGCACTGTGCCTGATGGCGCCGCCGGCCAATAGATTGTCGCCCGGGGCGAGGTGTGGACTTCGGCCTTCCCGTACGCTCAGCCCCGATGTGTGGTGACAGCGCGACGAATGGCGTTGGATCTGCTGCCGCAGCGGTAACACGTGCGGAATCTCGTATCAAAAATACAACAATTGCGCGCTGGGCGGCAGCCTCGGCGGCAGGCGCCCGTGAGAAACGGTGGGCCAGGGGGTGGCGAATGACTATTCCAGGCGTGCGGGCGCGACGAGCGATTCTGGGGGTGCTCCTGTTATTGAGCTCCGCCGGTGGGAACGTCGGCCGGGCAGAGGAAGCGGCGGGGGGGCCGCCCGTTTTGAGCGAAGTCATCGTCACCGCGCAAAAGCGCGCCGAAAATATCCAGGACGTGCCGATTTCCGTGATCGCGCTGTCCGCCCGGGAGCTGCAGGATTCCGGGGTGACGGACATCAAGAACATGACGGTGCTCACCCCGGGACTCACGGTCACCTCCACCACGAATGAGAACTCCACGACCGCGCGCATCCGCGGCATCGGCACCGTCGGCGACAATCCGGGCCTGGAGTCATCGGTCGGCATCGTGATCGACGGCGTGTACCGCCCCCGCAACGGTGTCGGCTTTGGCAAGCTGGGGGAGATCGAGCAGATCGAGGTCCTCGAAGGCCCCCAAGGCGAATTGTTTGGCAAGAACAACGACGCCGGGGTCATCAGTATCACGACCAAGCGGCCGTCGACGACCTTCGGTGCGATGGCCGAAGCCACCTACGGCAACTTCAACGATCGGGAGATCTCGGCGTCCGTCACCGGGCCGCTGAGCTCGATCTCGGCCGGGCGCCTGTACGCCGCCTACCAGAAGGCCGAAGGCTGGCTGCACGTCGACACCGGCCAGGGTCCCAACACGAACGACCGTAGCAACGATCGCAACGTCTACACCTTCCGCGGGCAGTATCTGGTCACGCCCACCGAAGACCTCCACGTTCTGCTCATCGCAGACTACTCCAAGCGCAATGAGGTGTGCTGCGATGCCGTCGCCACGTACCTCGGTCCGTTTGCCCCGATCGTGAATGCGCTGGCGTCGGTGCCTGCACTGGGCGGTCAGGTCGGCGCCAGGGGTATCGCCTCCGGGACAGGGTATCTGGCCTTTTCGAACTATCCGTGGACGCAGAGGGTCCGGGACATGGGCGTTTCCGCCCAGCTCGACTGGAATCTGGGGGATGCGAACCTCACATCCATCACTGCGTGGCGCGACAACACACTGCTGGCCGGCAACGACACGGACTACACGGGTGTCGATATCCTGTATGAGCCGGGCACCAACGGCAACCTGACCGACTTCAAGCAGTTCAGTGAAGAGCTGCGATTGGCCGGCAAGTATCAGGGGCTCGACTGGCTGGTCGGCGGATTCTTCGCGAGCGAGCTCCTGACCTCCACCCAGACCCTGTGGGCCGGCAACGACTTCGACCTCTATCTGGGCGGATTGGCATCGGCCTCGGTCGGGCCGCCGAACTTCCTGCTGGTGCCGCAGCTCACGGGCAAACCGCCCGGCGCCACCTTCGTGCCGGGTGTCGCAGGCTATGCCGACGACTTTCATCAGACATCGCGCAGCTATGCGTTCTTTTCGAACGAGACCTACGCGATCACCCCCAACTGGGAGCTGACCGCCGGTTTCCGCTACACCCACGAAAAGAAGACGCTGGACTCCCACTACAACGATACCGACGGCGGGGCGGGCTGCGGATCGCTGCTGAGGTCGCCGGGGGTGGCGGCGATGAATCCCGCCAGCCCCGAATACCTGTTCCTGCTCGGCTATGGCTGCTCCGTCGTCTTCAATCCGTTCTTCGCCAGGCTGTCGGACAGCCAGTCCCTGACCGAAAACAACGTGTCGGGCACGATCAAGCTGTCCTATCGCTTCAACGATCGGGTCATGACCTACCTCTCGTTCGCGGACGGCTACAAGGCCGGCGGCTTCAACCTCGGCCGGGTCACCAATCCGGCGGCCGCGAATCCTCTCGCACCGGTGCTCGATACGTCGTTCCCCGAAGAAACCGTGGATTCCTACGAGTTGGGGGTCAAGAGCACGCTTGCGGACGATACTCTGCGCCTGAACGCGGCGCTGTTCGACCAGAGGTACCGCAACTTCCAGCTCAACACCTACACCGGCATCCTGTTCGTGGTCACCTCCATTCCCCGGGTGCAATCCAAGGGCGTGGAGACGAACCTCACCTGGGCGACTCCGCTGCAGGGGCTCAGCGTGTCGGGAGGCGCGACTTACGCCTTTACCAACATCGACGAATTCGGGTCCGCCATCGCCCTGTTCTCCCCCAAACGGCTGAACGACAGGATTTCGTTCGCGCCGCTGTGGTCAGGAGCGGTGTCGGCCACCTACCAGGTGCCGCTGTCCGGCTCGCTGTCGCTGCGCGCGACGCTCAGCGAGAAATATAATTCCGCCTACAACACCGGATCGAATCTCGATCCGCGCAAGCTCCAGGGAGCCTATGGACTCATGAATGCGCGCATCGGGCTGGGCGCGCCGGACGACAAATGGGCGGTCGAGCTATGGTCGCAGAACCTCACGGACAAATACTATTACCAGGTCGCATTCGATGCGCCCTTCCAGTACAACCAGATCGACGCATTCCTCGGCGCCCCGCGCACCTTCGGCATCACCGGCCGCGTGAAATTCTAGGCGTGCCACACCGGGCAGCGGATGCTTGCGGGCTGACTCCTGGCTGTGCGTTCGCTGCAGCGGCTGGCCCGACCCGGCTGGGCCCCTTGATGCATCTCAGTCGCATCCCGCTTGGCCCGGCGCCATCAATGGGCACATGAGCCACCCGGGTGCACCAACTCCGAGTTGGCGTCCGGCTGAAAGGATTTCCGCAAGGCAACGGTCCCAATGCGACGCGACCCCCATCCAGGGGCGGAACGGTTACTTGCCGGCTTTTTTTGCGGTCGCCGCCGAGCTGCCGTTTTTCCGGGCCAGCACCACTTCGATCTCAACGAGCACGCCGGGAGATGCGAGGCCCGCCACCTGCACCGCCGAGCGAGCGGGCAGATTGGGTTGCTGCGGGGTGCCGAAGAACTGCGTGTAGGCCTCCATGAAGCCCTTGAAGTCCATCTTGCCCGTGGCCGGATCGCCGACCAGGAAGACGTTCATCTTGACGACGTCGCCGAAGCTCAGGCCCATCTCCTGCAGCGAGTCCTGCATGCGCTTGAAGGTCGAGAGTGCCTGTGTCTTCGTATCGCCCCAGTATTCCGGTGTGCCCTCTTTTGCCTGCGCATTGGCGGGGGTTGGCGTCAAGCCGCTGTGGAAGATCAGTTTGAATCCGGCGGGTACTTCCACCGCGCGTGCGATCGGAAACGTGCTGCCTCCGCCCAGCGGATAGCGAACGATATCCGCCGCGCCGGCCGACGCTGCGGTGATCGCGGACACCGCTATGACTACCGCAACCGCTGGACGAGCCCTCTTCATGCCGTTCTCCTTGGAGTTGATTTTGGGAGTTGATTCGCCGCGTAGAGAATCTATGGCAGCCGACCGCTGGGCGCAATGAGGGAGCCCGGATCCATGCGGTCGTGTCCCTCCTCCCTGACGGCGTCACGGCCGCCGGAGCGTGTTGATATAGGCAACGACGTCTTTGGCGGCGGGCTCGTCCGGCAACAGGGCAGCCGCCGCGCCCATCTGGGTGCCTGACTCGTCCTGAGGGGAGAATCCCCGCAGGCCGGTCCGGAAGTGCTGCAGCTGCGTGACCAGGTACCAGTCGGTCTGACCCGCAAGCGCGGGAGCATGCAGGGCATCGTTGCCCTCTCCCTTTGCGCCATGGCATGCCGCGCAGGCTGTGTACAGGTTGCGGCCGTGCCTCACATCGCCGCTCACGGTTACTGGCGGCGCTTGCGGCGCAAAGGTGCTCATGTAGGAATCAGTCCTAACCCCATAGCTGCGCGGTAGGCCGCCGCGGAGCCCGCGGTCAGGCCGACGAGATTCAACAGAGCGCGACGCGAGATGACGGCAGACATGGTTGCTGATGCCTTTGTATTTCGTATCCGGCAACGGCCTGTCGCACACATTCAAGCGCCGTGCCGGGGCACAGATGCACCCAGTCCTGTGCGATTGAATCGTTGCTGGCACGCGGACTTGCGCTTGCATGCACCATCCGTCCGACG
>CAZDTG010000006.1:0-64628 GCA_964508005.1 uncultured Steroidobacteraceae bacterium | reverse complement strand
GCAGACTTTCACTCCAGGGGGAAAGGCTGCCGCCATCGCGGACTGCCGCCGGTCCCGTGCAGGTCCTCGTGAGCCATCTCTTCGAAGGACGCATTGCTGAGGCGGCTGCCGCCGCTGCTGAAGTGCCAGTCGATCACGAACATCTGGTCGCGGATGAGCTGTTCGCCAACAATTCGCAGGATGGCTGCGCGCGTCTCTTCCGCGCGAGACTTGGAATCCGCCCATATTTCGGCAGTGCACGAGCAGTATCCCGACTTGCGCGTACCCAAGGCATGCGCAAATACGCCGGGGCCATGGAGAAGCAGCGACCCTGTATCGAGGCGCTGTGGCGCGAGACCCATGGACAGTGCCAGATCATCGAACACATCCTCGAGATTCCGGCGCACGGAGCAGCGCACGAGCCGATGAATCGGATAGCGCGCCACCGCCTCTCCCAGGCTCTGAACGGCACGGGTCTTGAGAATCGCTTTCGCAATTGACCATTCCTCGTGCTGAATCGAAACGGCAAGCGAAAATGACTGTCCCCCTTCGACGGTAGGCTCGGGATTCAGCTTGTGAATCGTCATGATTGCTCTACTAAACAGCCGTTCTAAAAAAGGCCCGGCGAGCTTTCACCCGCCGGGCAATGGTTGGTGTGCGGTTCAGGCACCGGGCACCTTGATCCGCACGACGTCCTTGAGGACGCCATCGAGGCCGCCGAAGACCGTCAGCTTGTCGATCTTCTCAGTCACCTTCCCCAGCGGTACACGCACGCGCAATTCTCAGCGCGAGCGCGCCAGGCGGGACCCACGAGCCCGCACCGCTGACACGACTTCCGTCTCGACCTCCGTACGACGTCGCGCTTACGCACGCGTCGAATTCCGCCGGAAACTCACGCCATACAAACGACGAGGCCCCGGTTGGCAGTGCCGACCGGGGCCTCGATAGGGAGGTTTCCGGAAGGCTGCCACAATCAGCCCTCCGAATTCTTCGGGGAGCTAATCTGTCAAATCGATATCCAAACCGAACGCGCCGATTTCAAGGGCACACGGCCACCCATCGCCGCGGAAGCGACGGCTCATGACGCACGTGAGCCTCGTTTGGCGCTCCGCGTTGGCCAATGATTTGCGTGTGTTTGGATGCATAAGGGGGGGGCGCAGTCTACGCCGCGTGTTTGTGTTGTCAAGCTCGGTCGACATCAATGTCCGTCGGCCGCCGCGCGGGGCGGCAATGAACGGATCACGCTGGCGAAAGCCGAGTCGCTCTAGGGTGGCCGTGGGTCCGCCGGATCAGTCATTCGTGACACGACTCACGCACGGACGATTGGCCGCTCAAGAACGTCCTTCTGTCACGGTCGACGCTACAGGCACCGACGACACTCGCGCCGAGCGCAACATCGACACGGCCGCGTAGATGATCACGATCATCACGAGCCAACGCATCAGCGCGATGTGACTCGCAATCGCATTCACCAGCGGAAAGGCGCACACCGTACCGACCACGCCGCCCGCCGCCACACCGAGCGCGGCGCGGTGCGCGAATCGGCCTGACTTGAAGAAGCCGAGGCTTGCGACGGGAATCAGTATGCCGTCGCTGCCGATCATGATCGGATATGCGGCGATCGGGTGCATGCCGAGCAGGGCGAGCAGGACCATGCTGGGCGCATAGTTGCCGATCCCGACGCACATGAGCGCGCCCAGCACGAAATTCACGGCGACGGCGACAGCGAAGCGCCAGCCTGCGAGGCCCATTGAGGTTCCGGCTGGAGGGAACACGCCCAGGTTCGTCATCGCAAAGAAGAACGCTGCGATCAGCAGCGCAGTGCCCATGAAGAGCTGAATCGTCCGTCGCGGCATGCGACTCACCACTCCCGCGCCGAGCCAGGCGCCCGCGCCGGCGCTTCCCACCATGCACGCCAGCAACACGGGATCGACAGTCACCGCAACGACAAACAGAAGGGTTGAGAAAAACACGGGCAGGCTGTTCCCTACATTGAGCGTCCCGGGGATGAGCTCATCCGGGGGCGAACCGCGAAGCTTGAACAACGCCGTGATTTGAGCGTACGAGCCGATACCGAGGGTATCGAGAAAGCAGGTCACGAATCCGATTGCGACATCAGACGCAGAGGGGCGTCCCTGCAAGCGGCGTCGCTTCGCAGTCACGATCCAGGTGGCGACGAACGCAACGTTCACCCCCACCAACGCTGCATATAGCAGGACTCGCGCCCCGGGCATGTCACGTTCTCCCGCTCATGAGTAAATCGCCGTTACACCGGCGCTTTGCAGCCATGAGGCAGTTTGACTTGGTTTCTCTACGACTTTGGGGCGTTGCCTTGCCCGTGTCAATCGCCCACTCCGAGCGTGGCCTGTCGCCTGCTTCCGCGCCATGAGCAGCAGCACGTGGAGCGACTCTCCAGCCCCAGGGCGTGCGCCGCCCTACTCCGCGCCCGGCTGGGCCGCGGCCCTGAGCAACTGCAGTCCCGTTGCGTGATTGCGCTGGAAGCCTTTCCACACCGTTATGTTGGAATCCGAAGGACTGTAGGCCTCGTAGGGCACTGAGCCCTGAGCAGGCCAGACGCCCCCATCTGAATCGGGTGTCTGTACATCGAGATAAGCCTGACGGCTCGCGTCATCCTTGACATACCGGTCCAGGAAGGCAGTAATGAAATGTGCAGTGATCGCGCTGATCCGCTCTTTCCGCCACACAGGATCCTCGAACCAGTCCTGATCCCAGAGCCTCGCCCGCATCGACTCGGGGGCGACGTTCAGGCCGAGCGAGTGCCCCGCTTCCTTGAAGGTGAGTAGATAGCGGATCGAGTGCGTGGCCGTGTCGAAAATCGCGCGCGCGCCCGTGGTGTAGTCGACGGTCTGGTCCTTGTTGCCTGCGATCAGCAACAGGGGGACGTGGATACCCTTGAGTCCGTCACTCCCCCACGCCGCCAACTTGCCGCCGCCCGCCGGCGAGATGGCAACAACCGCTTTCAGCGACGTCACGGTGATCGCCCGGCTCTGGCCGGCGCCGCGCACGTAGGGCGTGAGCAGCCCCCCTGGCACCATCGTGGTAACGGGCCCTGTCGGATCCAGCGTGGCGCCGGCAGCGGTCAGCACTCCATATCCCCCCATCGAATACCCGACGAGAGCGGTTTTGGAGGGATCGATCAGGTGTTCCGCGGCGAGGGTCGCCTGGAGCGTGCGGGTTACGTAGGCTATGTCGAGCGGCCGGCGCAGCAGCGGCTGCGGATACTTGGCGCGGTCCGTGATCGGGGGATCATCGTGCCGAATGGCGGCCACCACGTATCCCTTCGATGCCAGATTCTCTGTGAGCCACGTCATGGCTGCCGTCGAATTGCTGTACCCATGGGAGACCACCACGAGGGGGTAGCCACTGCCCGCCGGCCGGGCGTTGCGAACAGCGATCCCGGGCACTACGAAGGTCGCAGGTGGTGCGGGGGGCTCGGACGGGAGACTTCCGAGGTACGTCTCCCTCGGCGCATCCGGCGCCGCGCTCGCGGGATACCACAAATCGACGGTCAAATTGCGATCGCGCTTGGGGGCCGACCCACTCTTCGGATCGATCGCAAGGACGTCCCGCTGACTGTGCTCTACCAACGAAACCGTTCTGACACCGACGGAAAATGGGCCCGGCGGGGCGAGCTCGGGTGCATCAACCCCAAAGACGCTCGGCGGCGGCGCAGCAGCGCGGGCGTGCAAGACAACCAACATCGCAAAAACAGTCACCCCGCACCACCCTGTCCGACGAGCTCGATGACGCATCTGATGGAAGCCGCACTATGAAGGGGCTATGAGTCTAGAGCCTCTCTCAACTATGGTCATGCGCTGCTGCGGGCGGCAATCTCGCGACGATGCCATCCCGGCTTCATGCTGCTCTTCGACTACGCCCGGGCCATCCGTAGTCGGAGGCCGCTTGGCCTCAGATCGGCACAATGTCTTACGAAAAGCCGACGCGAGATCGCGTACACTCTGCGCTCTAAGAAGATCGGGGGAAATTGCAAATGTCGGCCAGCGTGCCTGAAATACACGAGGTCTACGACTCCCGCAGTGTGGCCCTACACTGGATCACCGCTTTCCTGGTCGTCGCGCAGTGGCTGGGCGCGCACACCATCGACTGGTTTCCCCGGGGGCCAGTGCGGGTAGACGCGCGCTCCACGCATATCCTGATCGGCGTGGTGCTGCTGGTCATCGTCCTCGTTCGCTTGGTTTGGCGCCTGACGCACGCGCAGCGACCTGCGCCCATCGGTCCCAAGGCCGTACGCACCGCGACACCTGCGGCGCACTGGGCGCTCTATGGCATTGTCATAGCGGTCCTGGCCGCCGGCGTGGTGAACGTGCTGGTCCGAGGCGACAGCATCTTTGGATTGTTCAAGGTCCCGGCCTTGCATCCGGGAGACAAGGCGCTGCGCGATCAGGTGGGCTCGATTCACGAGCTCCTGGCCAACATCCTGCTGGCGGCGGCCGGATTGCACGCTGTCATCGCCTTGATTCACTCATGGGTATCACGCGATACCGTGCTCGGCCGGATGATTCCTGCGCTGCGCCGCGAGAAAAATGGCCGCCGCGAGCGGGCCTGACGTCGCGGGGTGACCCAGACACCCAAATGCCTCAGGCGACCCGGCGAGCGCCCGGTGGCGCGTTGCCGCTCTCATCGGCTCGAGAGTGGCTACCCGGCTCCCCCAACTGATAATGGCCCAGCAGGTCGGACATGGCCTGCGAGCGGCTCGCCATGGACTTGCTGGCCGCCGAGGCCTCTTCCACCAGCGCGGCGTTCTGTTGGGTCATCTTGTCGAGCTGCACCACCGCGCGGTTCACCTGCTCGATGCCTGAGAGCTGCTCCTTGCTGCCGGCCGCCAGCTCGGCAATGATGTCACCGACCTTCTTGACGGAGCTGACGATGCGCTCGAGCGTCTGTCCGGATTCGGATACCAACGACGAGCCTTCCTCGACCTTCTGCATGCTGTCGCGGATGAGGCCCTTGATCTCCCGCGCCGCCACCGCGCTGCGGCCTGCGAGACTGCGCACTTCACCGGCAACGACGGCAAACCCCCGCCCCTGATCGCCGGCGCGCGCCGCCTCGACCGCGGCGTTGAGCGCCAACAGGTTGGTCTGAAAGGCGATCTCTTCGACCACGCCGATGATGTCGCCGATCTTCCTGGATGACTCGTTGATCTCGTTCATGGCCTTGATGGCGGTGGCGACCACCGCGACGCCCGTATCCGCTTGGCTGCGGGCCGCGAGCGCGAGCTGGTTGGCCTGATCGGCGTTGCCGGCGTTTTGGCGCACGGTGGTCGTCATGTGCTCCATCGAGGAAGCCGTCTCTTCGAGGCTGGAGGCCTGCAGCTCGGTGCGTTGGCTGAGGTTCTGATTCCCCTCCTCGATCTCGCCGGCGCCGTGCGTCACCTCCGTCGCGGCCTCCTTGAACCCGGCCAGCGCACGCGCCAGGCTTTCCGTGGACTCGTTGAAGCTCGCCTTGAGCGCCTGGTACTTCACGGGGAAGTCTTGCGTGATGCGGAAGGTGAGATCGCCCCGGGCCAGGGCCTTGAGGCCGGCTCCCAGCGCCGCCGTGGTCGCTTTGTCCTCAGTCGCGCCGCGCTCCGCGTTAATGCTCATCATCTTCTGGTCGTGGATGTCCGAGAGCGAGCCGCAGGCGCGAATGGTACGGCCATCGGCGGAATGACGGCAGCCGCCGGTCGCCCGGAACCAGCGATAGCCGCCCAGCCGGGTCATGAGCCGGTACGTCACGTCGTAGCGCGTGGCGCCCGTCTTGTCTTTGAGGTGGCTGCTGAAGGCGGCAAAGGTCGCGGCCACGTCCTCGGGGTGCAGCTTCTGTGACCAGGACTGGCAGACATTCGGAAAGTCCGCCTCGCTGGAGTAGCCGAGCAGGCGGCGGAATTCGGGCGACCAGGTCCATACGCTGTTCGGGTCGAGGGCGTCCGCGTTGTGCAGCACGGCCTGCCACAGGCCGACACCACAGGAAGTGTCCAACAGGTCCGATCGCTCACGCACGGCGCTCAGCTCTTCTTTCAGCCGTTCCAGCTCCTGCGTTTTTGCGCTCTGGCGCCTCCAAAAAGGCATGACTCGCTCCCCATCCGGTAGCTGCACTGTCGAGCTTGTAGGTTAACCCCCCGTGCGCGGAAAACCTGCGTTTCACAGCACGGTATGAGCCAAAGGTCTCGGCAAGGAGGGCCCTGCAGTAAAGTCGCGGTGAGAAGACTTGTGACGCAGCTCTCACTCGGCGGGCAGCGCCGCCAGCCCGTGCTCCAGCCTGAGCCCTGCCGGACTCGAGGGCTGAACACGCCGACGCCGAGTCAACCCGCGCACACGGGAACCGTTATCGCATCAGGAATGCAATGTGTGAACCGCACGCAACACGGGGAACGCCGCTGTGCGCGCGGGTGTTGCGCAAACGTGTTGTGTCAACTCGCGCAGGTACATGCATTGCTGGGCTGGAAATCTCAACCTTCCACGCGCCGGAGGGCTCGTCATGAAGATGGATGTTCGGACGTCAGTCGCACTATCTCTGCTCGTGGTTGCCGCGACGGCCGCGGCACAGAACGCACCCCAGGAGCAAACTGTGCCGGGACCACAGCAGAGTGCACCGGCCACCCCGCCCGCGCCGCCACCGCAGAACGCTCAACCGGACATACCTCCTGCGCAAAACGCACAGCCGGCACCGAGTGCGCCGCCGCCACCGGCGCAGCAGCACACACAGCCGGCTCCTCCAGCCACTCCGCCGCTGCCAAGGTTGCCGTCAGAGCAGTACCACTACTCTCCGCCTCCACGGCAATACACACCGCCGCAGTGGTCGCATTCCGAGACGGCCTATTACGACAGCGCTTTCCAATACCACCCGTTCCGCTTTCACATCGACGGCGGCGGTACCATCACCCAGCGGGCGACCGAGAACTACCTCGACAACGGTTGGAATGCGGGCGCCGGATTTACATGGTTCCCTACATCTCACCTGCCGATGGGAATCAGGATCGACGGCACTTACAACGACTTCACAGCGCGCAGGGCACTGCTCGATCGCGCCGCGGCGACGTACCAGACCCGGGTCGACAGCGGTAACCAGAGAATGTGGGGCGGCGATGTCGATCTGGAGTTCGATCTGCCTCTCTCGCCGTACGTGCGGGCGTATCTGCTCGCCGGCGGCGGCTGGTATCGGCAGCAGACGACCTATCGGCAGACCAACTACCAGGCCGGCTACATCTGTTACTGGTTCGGCTGCGGGCCCGGGTATTACGGCGTGACCGGCATCGTCTCGCGCAACACGACGGAGTGGCATTTCGCGCGCAACGCCGGCCTGGGGTTCGAGTTCTCGATGGGACCGTGGACCTCGTTCTTTGTCGAGGCGCGCTACATGCGGCTCGATCCGGCCAATGCGAAGTCGGATTTTCTGCCGATCAGGGCGGGCTTACGGTTCTGACGCGCTTGAGCTTCCGGCGCGTGTGAACGCCGACTGCAGCCCCTGGCCGTTCAGCAGCAATGCACCGACCAGGGCGGCGAGCTCGAGGTCAAATGCTTCCACGGGGCGACGGCGATCCGGAGTGCGGTTCACCTGCGTGCCGGTCCGAAAGAGCCATGACGATTGCCCGTGCGTTGACGATCAAGGCGCCGATCAGCGAGGCCGCGGCGGCGGCCAGGGCACCGTATGTACCCACGCCGAGCGCGCAAATCAGCACGCCCGCAACGGCGCCGGATCCAACAGTGACGCCGATCCACCGTGCATCCCACTCCACCACGGCGTGCCGCATCGCTGGACGACCCACGCCATTGGCCCACTGTACGCCCAACAGAAGCGCATACACCGTCAGCTGCGAATCGTAAGGCTTCCCATACAGAGCCAGTGTCGGCGGCGCCAATACCAGGAGCGGTACGACCAATGCCGAGCTGTAGCCCAACGCAGCAGCCAGCTGGCTCACCCGCAGTCGGCACGATACCTGCCCGGGCTGCGCGGCTCGCAACGTTTCGCGACAACCTGTCAGATTCAACGCCGGCAGGAAGAAGTCGACGATCAGCGCTGTGCGGGCGGCTACCGCGTACTGCGCCATCTGCACCGCAGGAGCCCATACTGACAGGATGCACAGGGGACCCCACAGGAGCGCCCCGCGTGCAAGGCCGATCAATTCCCGAGCGTTCACCGCTTCCAAAACCTCGCGACAGACTGGCTGGGAGCTCTCAGCCCGCGTAGCCGGGAAGGCGCGCCGGGCGAGTGCCACAGCCACTCCTGCCGAGACCACACTCCCGCAGAGGAACGCCCAGGAGTAAAGCGCCAGCGAAGCGTCGGGGGGCGCGAGCGCCACGGCCAGCAGGATCGACAGGTTCAGGGCATAAGCCGCCACGACAATGCCCAGAGTACGATTGGCCGCACGCAGCGCTTCGCCCAGAAAGCTGGACAGGCTGACGAAGGGGAGCGCAAGCACGAAGGGCAGATAAGTCTGCAATACGGTTTGCAGTTGCGGGGCCTGGATGTCCAGGTCGGCCGTCACGACCAGCAGGGCAGCGCAGAGGAGGCTGGACCGCAGCAGCATGCGCCGCGCCAGCTGCATAAGCAGCGCTCCGGTAGAAACATTGCATGCGGCGCGCCGGCCGATAATGTGGTGCGCCATGTAGAGCTCGTACTTGCCCCGCAGCAGCGTGCTCAGTCCGAGGGCGATGACAAACCCGCGGAAGTACACCCCCGCCTCGTCCGGCGTCAAGGCATGCACCACCGCCCAAGTCGCTGCGACCTGGAGCGCCCCGCCGATAAGGCGCAACAAGAGCTCGCCGACCCATGAGTGGGCGGCGGTGGTGTGCCTCTGCTCCCCGGCTGCTGCAGTTTCCGCCATGCCAGTCCCCCTCTCGCCTGGGCTTAACATACACCTATGGGGGCTTAGTTCGAAGCGGGCGACCCCCTATGCGCGATCGACCCTTCGGAAGTTGCAGGCTGAGGGGCCGTCTGTGCAGTCGGCGTGCGCTCCAGCAGCCCTCCGCCCAGAGCCTTGTAGAGCGTCACCAGGTTCTGCAGACGTAAGAGCCGCACGCCCTGCAACTGCTGTTGAGCGGTGTACAGCGAGCGCTGCGCATCGAGCGCGGCCAGATAGCTGTCAACGCCGCCGCGGTAGCGCATGTCGGCTAGCCGGTATGCCCGCGCCGATGCGGTGAGCAGCGCCTGCTGGGCTGCCAGCTGATCATCCAGCGTACCTCGGGCCGCCAGGCCATCGGCTACCTCGCGGAAGGCGGTTTGGATCGCTTTCTCGTACTGCGCGACTGCCGTGTCGCGCGCCAGCTTGGTCGCTTGCAGGTTGGCGACGTTAGCTCCGCCAGCGAAGATCGGGACGCTGATCTGCGGCGAGAAGGTCCAGGCCTGTGAACCGCTCTTGAACAGGCCCGACAACTGCCTGCTTGCGGTGCCGTAGGTGCCGGTGAGGGCGATGGACGGGAAAAAGGCGGCCCGCGCCGCGCCGATCTGCGCGTTGGCGGCCTGCAGCTGATGTTCGGCGGCCAGCACATCGGGCCGGCGGACCAACACATCCGATGGAATGCCCTCCTCGAGCTCGGCGACCGCGGGCCCCCGGTCCAGGCCGCGGGAAAAGTCGACGTCGTCCGGAATCGGCGCGCCCAGCAGTAGCTGCAGGGCGTCGCGATCCTCGGCGATTTGCCGGTTGTACTGTGCGAGGTTGGCTCGGGCCGTATCCACAGTGGTTTCCGCCTGGCTCAGCGCCAGCTCGGTGGTCGTGCCCGCGCCGAACATTCGCTGTGTCAGCGCGTAGGACTCGTCCTGGCTCTTCAGAGTATCGCGGGTGATATCCAGCAAGGTCTGGTCGGCGAGCACCGCGAGATAGGCGTTGGCCACTTCCGCCACCAGCGTGAGCTGCACGCTGCGGCGGGTTTCTACGGAGTTGAAGTACTGCTGCAGGGCTGCATGGTCGAGGCTGCGGATGCGGCCGAAGACGTCCAACTCATAGTTGGTGAAGCCGACTCCCGCGTTGAAGAAACGGAAGATGGTCCCCCCCCCAACCACAGGGGTTGTGGAGCTGCCGGCCGCCGCACCGCCGCCGCCGCCAAAACTGAACACGCCGCTCGGAAATCGTTCCACCTGCTCAGTGCCGGTTGCCGCGATGGTCGGAAACAATTCGGCACGCTGAACGCGATACCGCGCCTGGGCCGACTCTACGTTCAGCACCGCGACGCGCAGATCGCGGTTGTTGGCCAGCGCCAGCGCGATCAGCTCCTGCAGCTGCGGATCGGGGAAGAACTCGCGCCAACCTGTGTCCGCTGCGGCCTGGGCGCCCTGTCCCTGTGCGCCCGCACCCAGCGGAGGTACCGGCAACTGCGGCCGATGGTAATGCGGTTCCAGCGTGCACGCCCCGAGCGAGACAGCGAGCGCAACGCCGAGAGCTCGCGGGAGTTTGTAGACCACGGTCAGGTCTCCGACTGCGCGGGTCGCGGCCTCTCGTCCTTGCGGCGCCCGCTGAACATCGATCGCACCCACACGAAGAACACCGGCACGAGGAACACCGCGAGCAGCGTCGCCGTGAGCATGCCGCCGATCACGCCCGTACCGATGGCGATACGTCCACCGGCACCCGCGCCGGTCGCGATCGCCAACGGAAACACCCCGAGAACAAACGCCATCGAGGTCATGAGGATCGGCCGCAGGCGCTGGCGCGCCGCTGCCACAGTAGCTTCGATGAGACCCATGCCCCTTTCGTAGTTTTCCTTGGCGAACTCCACGATCAGGATCGCGTTCTTGGCCGACAGGCCCACGGTGGTGAGCAGGCCGACCTGAAAGAACACGTCATTGCCGAGTCCGCGCACCAACGTGGCCGTGATCGTACCGATGATGCCGAGCGGCACGACCAACATCACCGCGAAGGGAATCGACCAGCTCTCGTACAGCGCCGCGAGGCACAGAAACACGACGGTGAGCGAGATGGCGTACAGCGCCGGCGCCTGCGAGCCGGAGCGCACCTCTTCGTAGGACAATCCGGTCCATTCGTAGCTCACACCCTTGGGGAGCTTTGCCACTGCTGCCTGCATCGCAGCGAGCGCATCCCCAGTGCTCCTGCCCGGCGAGGGGGAACCCAGGAATTCCAGTGAGGATGTGCCATTGTATCGTTCCAACTTGGGTGAGCCCCAGGTCCAGTGTGCCGCAGCGAACGTGGAGAAGGGCACCATCTGGCCGGCACCGTTGCGAACGTACCACTGATCCAGGTCCTGAGGCAGCATGCGCGATGGCGGATTACCTTGCAGGAACACGCGCTTGACACGGTTGCGGTCGACGAACTGGTTGATGTAGGACGATCCCCAACCTGCACCGAGAGTATCGTTGACGGTGCCGATGGAAAGGCCGAGCGCGCTCGCCTTCTCCCAGTCGAGGTCCAGTTTGTACTGCGGCTCATCGTCCAGGCCGTTCGGCCGCACCAGGCCGATCCGCGGGTCTTTGCTGGCGACCCCGAGCAGCTGGCCCCGCGCCTGCATGAGCGCCGCATGACCGACGTTGCCACGATCCTCCAGTTCGAAGTCGAATCCGGTGGCGTTGCCCAGCTCCAGCGCGGCAGGCGGCGCGAACGCGACCACTATCGCTCCTCGCATCTGGTGGAAGCGTTGGTTGGCGCGCGCCGCAAGGGCAAATACCGAGTCCTTCGCTCCGGGCCGGTCGGACCAGTCCTTCAGGCGGACGAAACAGAGGCCGGCGTTCTGTCCGTGGCCGCCGAAGCTGAAGCCATTGACCGTGAACACGCCACTGACGATGTTCGCTTCGTCCTTGAGGAAGTAGTCGCGCGCCTCGTTCAGCGCACGCTGCGTCAGCTCGCTGGCCGCGCCGGGCGGAGCCGACACCTGGACGAACAGAATGCCCTGATCCTCATCCGGCAGGAACGATCTGGGCACCCGCACGAACAACAGGCCCATCGCCACCACGATGACCAGATACACGAGCAGGTAGCGTCCGGTGTGTCGCGTTACATGGCTGACGCCGCGCTCGTAGCCGAGGTTCATACGAGTGAAGCCGCGGTTGAACCAGCCGAAGAAGCCGCGCTCGCGCTCGTGCGCCTCGGCCACCCGTGGCCGCAGGAGCGTGGCGCACAACGAAGGCGTAAAGATCAACGCCACCAACACCGACAGACTCATGGCCGAGATGATGGTGATGGAGAACTGGCGGTAGATCACGCCCGTGGAGCCGCTGAAGAAGGCCATGGGCAGGAACACGGCCGACAACACCAGAGCGATGCCGACCAGCGCTCCGGTGATCTCGCCCATTGACTTGCGTGTCGCTTCCTTGGGCGAGAGCTTTTCCTCCTCCAGGACGCGCTCGACGTTCTCGACGACGACGATCGCATCGTCCACGAGCAGGCCGATCGCCAGCACCATGCCGAACATCGTCAGCGTGTTGATCGAATATCCGGCAGCGGCCAATATACCGAAGGTGCCCAGCAGCACCACGGGCACCGCGATAGTCGGGATCAGCGTGGCCCGGAAGTTCTGCAGGAACAGGTATATCACCAGGAACACCAGCACGATCGCCTCGAACAGCGTCTTCACGACTTCATCGATGGAGACGCGTACGAACGGCGTGGTGTCATAGGGGTAGATGAGCGTCAGTCCAGGCGGGAAGAACGGCGCCAGACCGTCCATGGTGGCGTGTATCGCCTTGGCGGTGTCCAGGGCGTTCGCGCCCGGCGCGAGCTTGATAGCGAGGCCTGCCGCGGGCTTGGCGTTATACTCGGTGTGGACCGAATAGCTTTCAGCGCCCAGGCCGATATTCGCTACGTCCTTGAGCAGCACCCGCGACCCGTCGGTGTTGACCTTGAGCAGCACGCGGCCGAACTCCTCGGCATTGGTGAGGCGCTGCGGGCCTACGATGGTGGCGTGCAGGCGCTGTCCCCTGACTGAGGGCAAGCCGCCCAGCTCACCGGAGGGAACCTGTAAGTTCTGCACCTGCAGAGCGTTGCTGACGTCCACCGGTGTCAGTCCATAGTTGGTCAGCTTGACCGGATCCAGCCAGATGCGCATGGCGTACTGGGTGCCAAAGAGCTGGTAGTCGCCGACTCCTGAGGTGCGGCTGATCGGATCCTGCACGCGCGAGGCGATGTAGTCGCTCACGTCCTCGCTGTTCATCGAGCCGTCGCTCGAGTAGAAGCCGATCACGAGCAGGAAGTTGCGGGTGGCCTTGACGACGCGCAGACCCTCCTGCTGTACTTCCACCGGCAACAGAGGCGTGGCCAGTTGGAGTTTGTTCTGTACCTGCACCTGGGCGATGTCCGCGTTGGTGCCCTGCTCGAAGTACAGCGTAATGGTCATGCTCCCGTCCGCATCGCTCTCGGATCCGAAATACAACAGGTGATCGATCCCGCTCAACTGCTGCTCAATCACCTGCGTGACGGTGCTTTGGACGATGTCAGCCGATGCGCCGGGGTACGCCGCAGAGATCGAGATTGCGGGCGGAGCGATGGTCGGGTACTGCGCGATGGGCAGAGTCGTTATGGCGAGCGCGCCCACCATCATGGTGACGATGGCCAGCACCCAGGCGAAGATCGGACGATCGATGAAGAAATTGACCATGACCGGTGCCTACTTGGCAGCCGCCGGCTGAGCCGTCTCGGATGCCTGCTGCGTGGTCTTCGCCACCGCCCCCGGCGGCCGGTACTCCTCAGGCTGCACCTTGGCACCGGGCTTGGCCAACTGCAGGCCTTCGACAATGAGGCGGTCGCCGGGCTTGAGTCCGGAAGTCACGAGCCATTGATCGCCGATAGCCCGGTCGGTCTGCAGGGCCCGAAGCTCGACGGTGTTGTCTGGGGCCACGACCAGTGCGGTGGGGTCGCCTTTCTGGTCGTGGCTGACACCCTGCTGAGGTGCCAATACCGCATCCTGGCGCACGCCTTCCTGGATCTGCTCGCGCACGAACATGCCGGGTAACAGCAGACGCTCGGGATTCGGCATCAATCCGCGCAGTGTGACGGAGCCGGTCCCTAGGTCCACGGTGACTTCAGAAAACTCCAGTGTGCCGGTGTGGGCGTAATCGCTGCCGTCTTCCAGTAGGATGCTCACCTGCGTCTGACCGGACGCATTTTGCTTCAGCAGACCGGCGGCCGCTTCACGCTTGAGGCGAACGAGAGTGCTGCTCGGCTGAGTGACATCCACATAGACAGGATCGAGCTGTTGGACGGTGGCGAGTACTGTGGATTGGTTGGCCGTGACCAGCGCGCCTTCCGTGATGAAGGAGCGGCTGATGCGGCCAGTGATGGGAGACAGCACCCTGGTGTAGACCAGGTTGATGCGCGCGGTCTCCACGGCCGCCTTGGCCTGCAGGTTTGAGGCCACGGCGTTGTCGTAATCCTGTTTGCTCACCGCATTGGCTTCGACCAGCGGCTTGTAGCGTTCCCAGAGCGCCCGGGCGGAAGCTTCCGCCGCAATAGCGCTGTCGTAAGTGGCCCGGTATGGCGCCGGGTCGATCTGGTAGAGCTGCTGGCCGGCCTTGACCTCGCTGCCTTCGGCGAACAGCCGTTTCAGGATGATGCCGTTCACCTGCGGTCGCACGTCGGCGGTGCGGTAGGCGTTGATGCGTCCGGGCAGCTCAGTCGTGATGCGCACCGACTCGGATTTCAGCACGACGACCGAGACTTTCGGGGGCGGGGTCGGCGGCGGCGCCTGATGGCCGCAGCCGGCCAGGAGCACCGCGGCCGCGGCGAGGCAACCACCCTGATGCTGGAGGCCACTGCTGTATCGGGAAGTTCCAGGACTGGCCGTCACTGCAGGCATAGGGAGCCTCCCTTGGAGATCAGGCAGGCATTATTATCGAAACGTCTGGTGAAGGCGGCGGCTGTTGTAGTCGGCACGGCGGCCGAGATCGCAACGGCCAAGGCCAGGGAGGCGCCACCGCCACGCTCCCGTTTTATGACCGCTCGCCTTCCCGGCGGAACCCCGGCACAGTGCTTACGCAATGTTTCCATCAGTGTTCCCTAGGCCCGCCGTTCGTCGGCCCGGCGATTGTTGTGAGCTTCGGGCGGGATGTTACTCCAAACCAGCCGAGGGCCGTGGTGCTGTCTATCGGGTTGTCACAGCACCTCGGTTGCGGGTGAGGCGCGCCTGAGCAGGCTCGCGCGATATCCGTACAGCGCGTAGATCAGAAAGCCAATGACAGTCCAGACGGCGAGGCGTATCCAGGTATCGGCGGGCAAAGACAGGATCATCGCGGTACAGGCGACTGCGCCACCCACACAGGTGAGCCACGGCCAGGGCACGCGAAAGGGCCGCGGAAGCTCGGGGCGCGTCTTGCGCAACACGAGCACCCCGAGGCAGACCGTGATGAACGCGAGCAGCGTGCCAATCGAAACCAGCTCACCCAGGATCCTGACGGGGAAGAGCCCGCCGATGACGGCCGCGGCCAGTCCCGTGAGCCAGGTTCCGTTTGCCGGAGTCTTGAACCTCGGGTGCACGCGTGCGAACCAGCGCGGCAACAGGCCATCGGCGCCCATGATCATGAAGATCCGGGCCTGTCCCACCGTCATCACGAGCATGACGGAAGTCATACCTGCAATCGCCCCGATCTTCACGGGAATGCCCAGCCAGCGCAGCGCCGCGTGCGTATCGAGCGCCAGGGCGACTGGAGCTGCCACATTCAGCTGCGTGTAGTGGACCATGCCGGTGAGCACCACGGCGGTGGCCATGTAGAGAACCGTGCATATGGCGAGACTGCTGAGGATGCTGATCGGCAGGTCACGGCGCGGATCGCGCGCCTCCTGGGCGCATGTTGAAATCGCGTCGAATCCGATGTAGGCGAACACGATGACCCCGGATGCGGCGAAAATGCCGCTCCAGCCGAATTCGCCGAAGTGTCCGGTGTTGGGCGGAATGAATGGATGCCAGTTGGCCGGATTCACATGGCCCATGCCCATCAGCACGAACGCAGCCACGACAGCGATCTTGACGGCGACGATGATGGTGTTGGTCGTGGAGGACTGGCGAATCCCGACGTAGCAGATCGCGGCGACGGCGGCCACGACGAGCACCGCTGGAACGTTCACGAGAGCCCCCGTCCTGACGATGCTGAAACTGCCGGGACCGCGAGCGTATGGCGCCTGCGTCAGCACCGCCGGCAAATGGACTCCAAACTGCGCCAGCAGGCTCGCGACATAGCCGGACCATCCGACCGAGACGGTCGCGACCGAGAACGTGTATTCGAGAACCAGGTTCCAGCCGATGAACCAGGCGACCACCTCGCCGAAGGCGGCATAAGCGTAGGAATAGGCGCTGCCGGATACCGGCACCATGGCCGCGAACTCCGCGTAGCACAGGGCGGCCAGAGCGCAGCCGCACCCGGCCAGCACGAACGAAAGTGCCAGCGCGGGACCGGCATGATTCGCCGCCGCAGTCCCCGTGAGCACGAAAATTCCCGTCCCGATGATCGAGCCTATGCCGAACGCGGTCAGGCTCACCACCGAGAGCGTGCGCTTCAGCTGCTGTGTGGACTCAGCATGCGCGGATAACTCGGCCACCGTTTTGGTGGCGAACAGCCCGTTGGCCCTGGACACCCGCGTCATGGATCACCTTGGAGGAAATGCGGGAGGATCAGGGGAGCAGCACGATCGCGCCGGAGGTGGCACGCGATTCGAGCGCGATGTGTGCATCCGCCGCGCGAGACAGCGGCAGGCGTAAGCCGATCTGTTCCCGGATGACGCCCGCATCCAAGGCTTCGAAGGTCTCGCGAGCCATCGCCTCGAGAGCGGCCCGGTCGCGAATGTAATGAAACAACATCGGCCGGACGATCGCGTTCGAGCGGGCCGCGAGCCGCGCGATGGTAAAAGGCGGCACCGGACCCGAGGACTGGCCGAAGTTGACCAGCGTCCCCAGATACCCCAGGCAGTCGACGGATCCGGAGAACGTATCCGCGCCCACCGAGTCGTAAACCACGTCCACACCCCTGCCCTTCGTGATCTGCGCGACGCGCTCCACGAAGCTCTCCTCGCGATACAGGACGACATGATCGGCCCCGCAATCGCGCGCGATTGCCGCCTTCTCCTTGGAGCCGACCGTGGCGATTACCGTCGCCCCCAGGTGTTTGGCCCATCGAACCAGAGGCTGTCCGACGCCGCCCGCAGCCGCATGAATTAACAGCGTCTCACCGGAGTGGACCGCGTGCACACGCCGCAGCAGCATGCAGGCGGTGAACCCCTTTATGGTCAGGCTCGCGGCCGCTTCATCCGTGACGTTGTTCGGAAGTCGTATCGCCAGCCGCGCCGGGAGAATGCGCTGCTCGGAGTACGCGCCATATGAGGCGTCGATGTAGGACACGCGATCGCCCGGGGTGAAGCCGGTCACGTTGGACCCCACGCGCTCCACGACCGCCGCGGCCTCGAGCCCGGGAATGCCGGGCAGTGTCAGAGTCTTGTACAGGCCCGAGCGCACGTACGTATCGTGAAAATTCACGCCGATCGCTCCATGGCGGATGAGCAGATCGTCGGGCCCCGGCTCAGCCACTGCGACCGGTTCGAAGCGCAGCTTTTCCGGACCGCCGGTCTCCCGGAGCACGATTGCGCGACTCATGCTGTCGCGTGCTCGGGTTCTCGGGTCGCGGCCACTTCTCTCGTCCATCCGAACGGGTCCGGTGCGCGCCGCTCCTGAATGGCCAACAGTGCTTCGCGCAGTCGCTTCGCGACCACATCCGTGTCGCGCGGCTTGTATTCGCGACCATCGCTGTCCGCCAGCACGGCGATGGGGCTCACGATGGCCGCCGTACCACAGGCGAACAGCTCGCTGCAGCGACCCTTCTGGATTCCTTCGAGCACTTCATCTATGGCCATGCGCCGCTCGCAGGCCTCGTAGCCGAGGCTTCTCGCCAGGATGAGCAGCGAGTCGCGGGTGATGCCTGGAAGAATCGCGCCGTCGAGCTCCGGGGTGTGCAACTCGCCATCGATGACGGCGAACACGTTCATGCCGGAAAGCTCCTGAATGTAGCGATGCTCGGCGCCGTCCAGCCACAAGGCGACCGTGCGGCCTCGGGCAACCGCGCCGCTCGAGGCACGCAGGGACGCAGCGTAGTTCGCAGCAGCCTTCGCCGCGCCGATGCCACCAACTGCGGCGCGCACGTCGGCCCGTTCGATCGCAACATTCATCGCGCCCGATGCGTAGGCCTCAACCGGGTTGGCGATCACCATGAAACGGAAAGAGACGGAGTTTCTGAGGAGGTACCCGCTCTCGGTGCCGAACAGAAACGGTCGCAGATACAACGAGCGCCCCGATTGCGTCGGCATGATGGGGCTGCATGCGTTGGTCACGGCTTCGATGCCCTGAAAGAACAGGGGTTGCGGCACGACCGGCATGGACAACCGCAGCGCCGAGCGTTCGAGCCGCCGGCAATTCTCCTCCGCGCGGAACAGATTCGGCCGGCTCTGTCCCACCCGATACGCCTTGAGCCCCTCGAATACGAGCTCGGCATACTGCAGCGCGCGCGATCCGGGCCACACCTCGATGGGACCGTACGGCAGGAGCTGCCCTCGCCCCCAACCCCCCTCGCGCCACTCCACGCTGAACATCACCGGCGCGTTCACCAGCCCGAAGCCGAGCTTTTCGGGCAATCTAAAGCTCTCGATCGGCGCCGCAACGCCCGGAGCAATGTCGTAGTCGCGCATTCAGCCCCGCAGGTAAGCGTCGGTCCCAGCCAGCCAGTCCTGCCGCGGCGGACAGAACACATCGACATCGAGAGTGTCCTCCAGCGCCAAGGCACGATGCGGAAGGTTCGAGGGGATGACCACCACCTCGCCAGCGCGAACCGTGATCTCCTGCTCCCCGTTGGCGCCGAACCAGAAGTGCAGCGCGCCGCTGAGAATGTAGGTGAGCTGTTCGTTGTCGTGCGAGTGTTGGGGGACATCGTCGCCCTTCTGCAAATGCACGTGCGCAATCATCATGCGCTCGCCGGTAACCAGCTTCCGGGTAATGCTTCCCTTCATCTTTTCCGCGGGTATCTCGTCCCAGCGATAATGAGGTACCTTGACCGGTGTGCTCGAGCTCATGTTGCTCCTCGTCTTGTCTAAGGTTCGGAAAAGCGGGCATCCACAGGCACATCATAACCGTTCACCAACCGGTTGGTCTCGTTGGCGAGCCCGATGACGGCCATGAGCTCCGCGAACTGCTCCTCGGTCATCCCCTTGTGGCGCGCGCTCGCGCCGTGAGAGGCGATGCAGTAGCGGCAGTTGTTGGTGACGCTCACTGCCACGTATACCAGCTCCTTCGTGAGCGGATCGAGCGCGCCGGGGGCCATCACCTGTTTGACGTTGTTCCAGATGCGCTCGAGCGTCGCCGGATCACGCGCCAGCGCCTTCCAGAAATTGTTGACCCAGTCGGTCTTGCGGGTCGCCATGATGTCGTCATAGACGGCCCGCACTCGTGGTGAGGCGTCCGCGTATTCGATCAGCTTCGCGCTCATGGCACGATCGCCACGACGCGGGCCGGAAAGCCCGAGCCATGCTGCGGCTTGGGAAAGCTCACCATGACCAGCGCCCCCGCCTCGGGCACCTGATCCAGGTTCGCCAGCATCTCGATCTGGTAGTGGTTGGTCCCGAGCAGGTACGACTCCAGGCTGTAGTCGTCCTTGGTCGTGGCAACACCGGGGTCCGTGTCGGTGGTCTCGTGACCGGAGGCGGCGATTTTGCGACCCTCGTACAGGAGCTTGAGCACCGGCATGCTCCATCCCGGATAATGCGCGACGCCTGCCTTGTCCCGATTCTGCATGGCGGCATCATCCGGCCACTTCTTCGACCAGTCCGTCCGCATGGCCACGAAGGCATGTTCGGGAACGCGCCCGTGACGGCTCTCCCAGTCCTTCACATCATCGAGACTCACGACGTAGTCCGGATTCTTCGCCACCTTCTCGTGCACATCGAGCACGACCAGCGGCATCAGCATGTCCTTGGGGTCGACCTGATCGACCGTCTTCAGCCCTTGATGGAAATGCGCGGGCGGGTCGATGTGCGTGCCCCACTGTCCCACGTGGCAGAACTCATCGACCTGAAAGCCCGCCTTGTCGATGGTGTAGAGCGTGCGAATCGTCATTTCCCCGAAGCCCTTCCAATGGGGCGTCGACGGTCCGAAGGCGTGCGTGAGGTCGACGAATCGCTTCGTCGCCAGTGTCGCGTAAATTTCGTTGAGCGTCGGCTGCCGCGCCGTGTCCGCATGGGCTTGGGTAAAGAGCAACGCCGCGGCGCCGAGCGCGCCGATGCGGCCGATAGTGATTCTCATCCGTGTGCCTCTCAGAAATGGTAGTTCGCGTGCACTTTGAACCATCGCGGCGCGCCGGGATAGGTCTGCACGAGCCCGTCGACGCCCGTCAGATCGAAAGCCTGCACGGCATAGTGCTTGTTGGCGACGTTCTCGAGGGCCACACCGACGTCGAGCTTGTTACCGGAAGGGGTGAACCCCAGCCGCAGGTTCGTGAGCCCGTACCCGCCCTGTTGGAGGACGGGGGTGTCGGAGATGGCGAAGTAGAACTTCGACAGGTAGTTCCCGTCCACCTGTGCGTACAGATGCCCGCCGAACAGGGCCCGGGTGTAGCGTACCAGGGCATTGCCGCTCCACTTCGAGGCGTTCGCCGGAGTGTAGTTGCCCATCACGCCCGTGCCGCGCGCGTCGATGCCCTTCACGATCGCATCGATGTAGGCGATGCCAAGCCCGAGCCGCAAGGCCTCGGTCGGCTGGGCGTCGAGCTCGAGCTCCGCGCCCTCGTGCCGCGCGTTGGCGTTGCGGATGAGCTGCTCCAGGCCGGTGTAGGTGAGCGCCTGGTAATTGCGGTAGTCGTAATAGTACGCCGCGCCGTTCACCCGCAGGCGGTGCTCCAGGAACTCGGACTTCGCCCCGATCTCGTAGGAGATGAGGGTCTCGGGCTTGAAAGCGATGAGCGAGGTCTCGCCGATGGTGTCAGGAAATAGCGGCGCGTTGAAGCCGCCGGCCTTGACGCCCCGGTTATAGCTCGCATACGCCAGCAGGTCCTTGTCGATGTGGAAGTCGACTTCCGCCTTGCCGCTCCAGAAGTTGTCCTTCAGGCTGCTGCGGTAGTCGACCAGCGTGCCCGTGCCGGCCAGCGGGGTGAGCTGCACGACCGGCGCGGTCGCGCTCGTGGGGAACAGCTCCTGTGGATACCAGGTGTAGTTGTAATCCTTCTTATCCGTCGAGAAGCGGCCGCCGAGCGTGAGGCCTATGAGATCGGTCGCGCGATACTCCACCTGGGCGAAGGCCGCGCCCGACTTCGTCAACAGGGCGTATGGCGCGGAGGTCTGGGGAATGCCTCCGTCGGCTCCCGGCACCTGATAGAACGGACTCGTGCCATACGGCCAGCAGCCGAGGGCACCGCAGCTGGATGCGAACTCGTTCGGTGTCCAGTTGTACGGACCGGTCCAGCCTTCATAGTAGTGGCCGTCGATCCTGATGGCATACAGGCCGGCCGTGTAGTTCAACTTGTCGTCGCCGCCGTTGAGGCGCACTTCCGCCGACTGCTGATTGACATCGCTGCCGTTGAAGAACTGGAAAAAGGTGTACGGCGTGGTGTCCGAGTCCTCGGCATAGTTCTTCGTCAGCTTCTGGTAGTCCGCGATCGCGGTGAGCGTCGACCAGCCGAGGTCGTAGGTGAGCTTCCCCGTCAGGCCATGAGTGCGGATGCGCGCATAGCCCGTGAAGTTATCGTAGGTGTTGAACGCACCGGAGGCCGGGAAGCCCAAGGCATTGCATCCGGGGCAGGTGCCCCAGAAATTCTCGCCCGGCGCCAGAAACACCGACGATCCCGGCACGTTGGGATCGGGCTTCGACGGGGTGCTCTGCCAAGCGCCGCCGCGCACGTCCTCCTCCGCGGTCCGGGCGATCACGAGCAACGAGCCGTGCTCGAGCTTGAACAGCAATTGGCCGCGCACGGCCCAATCGTTGCCATTCTCCAGACCGGGATTACCCCGGCTGTTCTTGAACAGCGGATCATAGTGATTGGACTCGAAGGCGATGCGTCCGTCCACGCCTGCGACGATCTTTCCTCCCACGGCGCCCTCGATGCGCTGCAGATTGCGCTCGCCCAACTCCAGGTTGACGTAGCCGTCGAGCTCGTCGCTCGGGCGATTCGACACGAACTGCGCGAGGCCGCCGGTCGCGTTGCGGCCGAACAGGGTACCCTGCGGGCCGCGCAGGACCTCGACGCGATCGATGTCGAAGAGTTGGAATGCGAGGCCGGCCATCTGGCTGACGTACGCATCATCGACGTAGACCGCGGCCGGAGGCTCCTGGTGATCGGCGAAGTCGTTCTGCGTCACGCCGCGGATCGACAGGCTGAAAGAGGACGGGCCGTTCGGCTGCGTCAAGATGACGGCCGGCATGGTCTTGGTGATATCGGTGGCCGCGGAGGCCCCGAGGGCCTTCAGATCGGCGCCGCTCAACGCCGAGATCGAAATGCCGACGTCCTGCGAATTCTGCTCGCGCTTTTGCGCCGTGACGACGACTTCCTCGAGGCCGCCTGCCTGAGGCGTCTCCTCCTCGGCGGCCCGTGCGCCTTGCGCCCCGGCAGACAGCAGCAGCGCCGTGAGCATCGCTGCTTTCACGGCCCGGTCGACACCTGTTCTCATTGGATTTCCCCATGCATCTTTTTGTAAGTGGCTTTTGCCGAGCCGCCCGGCGAATCCCCCAACATCGCGGCCGTGCTCAGCGGATCCTGCCGCGGTTCCCGCACGCAGCGCCGAGAGACTAGTCCGGCCCGCGCCGAATGTGCTTTCGAAATCGGGGGCGTTGAGCCCGCCTGGGCGAAAGATTCTTCTGTATTTCATACGATATATCGTAGATACTTCGGAGCGCCGCCGAAAGTCCACGCTGGCATATGCATATGAGCAACCTGACATCGCGCAACGTCGCGCGCCTCGATGACATCGACCGCCGGATCCTGACCGAGCTGTCGCGCAACGGCCGGCTGTCGAACACGGATCTGGCGCGTCGCATCGGGCTCTCGGCGTCCGCGTGTTGGACACGCGTGCGCGCTCTCGAGGAAAGCGGAGTCATCAAGGGCTATGCCGCGGTCATAGACCGGGCGGCGATCGGCCTTCCCGAAACCGTCGTCGTGGAGGTGACGCTCGACAAGCACAAACATGCCGGCGATGCGATGGAGACGTTCGGCAAGGCGATCGAGCGCCTGCCGCAGGTCATCGAGGCTGCCGTGGTGGCGGGCGACTTCGACTACTACCTGCGCGTGGCAGCCTCCAGTACCGCCGATTACGAGCACTTCCTGCGTGAGAAGCTCTATCGGATTCCCAGCGTGCGCCAGGCGCGCTCGATTTTCATCTTGAGGGAGATCACGCGGCCGCTCGCGCTATGAGAGCGGCCGGCCTTTCGGACAGCGATCGCGACGAGCGCGATCGCTGTCCGGGTGCTGACGGAGGTTATGGAGGAATCAGAACTTCCGGGTGACCGACAACCCGATGGTGCGCGGCTGCACGGTCAGCAGCGCATCCGGATCCTGCGAGGAGTTGATCGCCGAGATCTGCGCCCGCTTGTCGGTGAGATTGCGGGCGAAGGCGGTCACGCTCCAGAGATCCTTGATCACGCCCAAGCGCAGGTTGACCAGCGTATAGGGTGACAGCGTGACGTTTTCATGCACGGGCGGAGGTCCGAGAGACAGCAGCGCCGAGGAGAAGTAGGAATTCTCGCGTCCGCGGAAGCTCGCATCCACCGCTGCCATGCCGTCCCAGCCGTTCATGATCGGCCGCGTATAGTTCAGCCCCAAGTCGGCCTGGAAGCGCGGCACGTTGGGAATCCCGTCGCCGGTGCGGCCGAGTGTGGGATTGAGCGTGTACTGACTGGACGAGGCCCCTTGGGCGAGGTAAGCCTCCTGCCAGGAGCCCGCGAGACTGGCGGTGAGGTACTGGATGGGGTGGGCGGTGAGCTCGAACTCCACGCCCTTCACCTTGGCCTCGCCGGCGTTGCCCTGGTACACGAAGGCGGCATCGGCGGTCGTCTCCTGTACCTGGATGTTATTCCAGCGGATGAAATAGGCGTCCACCTGGTAATCGAACGTCCCGTCGAGGAGGCGCCCCTTCGCGCCGACTTCGAAGTTGGTGAGCGAGTCCGGGGCGAAAGCGGCGGGAATCTTCTCGAACGGCTGGCTGACGGCGTTGAGGCCGCCGCTGCGGAACCCGGTCGAGACGGTGCCGTACGCCAGCACGGCATCGCTGAACTTGTAGCTTACGTTACCCTTCCACGTGACCTTGTTGAAGGTCTCGTTCGGATCCGGGGGAATGGGTTTCGCGTTGGGCGGGAAGCCGCCGAACGGGTGCGTCTGGGTCTGCAGGCCCTGCAGAGACTCGGTGAAGTAGCGGATACCGGCCACCGCGGTCAGACGATCCGTCGCCTTCCAGGTCACCTCGCCGAAGCCTGCGTACGAGGTCGTCCAGCGCTCGTCCGTACGTCCGAAGAAGGTGGTTCCGGTGCCGGGGTAAGTCAGAGCATCGCAACTGTTGTTGCCGCAGAACGGCCCGATCGGCACACCAAAGCCGTCGGTCGCAAGAACGTTGACGTTCAGCAACTGGTGCTCGTACTCGCGGTACACGCCGCTCACGAAGTTCACCGGACCGTCGAACGCGCTCGCGTAGCGGATCTCGCTGGAGTTCAGCTGGCGCTCGCGCGGCTCGAGCGTTTCGGCGGGTATGGGCACGCCGAACGACACCAGGATGGGCGTGGAGTCGAAGTTGAAGTTGGTGCGACGATTGTATTGGTTGGTGGTGCCGGTGACGGTGCCCACGCCGGTGTCGTAGGTGATCGTCGTGCCGAACACCTTGAGGTGATCCTGCCACGGGCTCTGCGTCACATCGGTGTTGCACAGGTCGCAGCCCTGCACCGGCGGGATGGGACCGCCGCTGAAGGCGGCGACTCCCGCAGGCGTGTAGCGCGACGAGCCGGCGGAAGTCTCGGCCTGCGCCGTGTAGTTCGCATCGATGGTCAGCTTGTCGAACGGCTGATAGCGCACGATCACCCGTCCGCCGCCCACGTCGTCATCGTTCACGCCTTGCAGCAGGCCGACCGGATTGACCGGTTGGACCGTCGGAGCGCCTTTGGTCGCCGCCAGGCCGGTGACGCCCGTGCCCACCCGGATCTGGTTTATGTAGCCGGCGTTGTACTCCTTCCAGCCCACCAGGCGCACCGCCAGCATGCCGTCGATGAGCGGCAGGTTGACCGCGCCGTTGAAATTGTAGTTCTCCCGCTCGGTGTGCGATGTCTTGGAGCCCTCGATCGTCCCGTAGCCGCTCACGTTGTTGAGATCGGGCGCTTTCGGGATGAAGCGGATCGTGCCGCTCATGGAGCTCGCGCCGTACAGCGTGCCCTGCGGACCGCGCAGCACCTCGATGTGATCGAGGTCGTACAGGCGGATGTCGGATTCGAAGCCGCCGCCGTCATCGGCGTTCGAGCCGCTGATCACCGCTTCGCCGTAGTAGACGCCGGTGGTCGCATAGCCGGTCGAGTTGATGCCGCGGATGACATACTTCTTGTCGCCGGGACCGAGGTCCTGGATGGACAGGCCCGGAATCTGGCCCGCGACGTCCATGATTCCCGACACGCCGGCGCTCTGCAGCGCATCGCCGGAGATGGCCTGGATCGATGCGGGAGTGTCGAGCACTTTCGCAGCATTCAGCTTGTTGGCCGTGACGACGACCTCTTCGAGCGCGAGGCTGGTGTCCGGCGCCGCTGCTTCGTCGGCAGCGCTCGCAATGCGCGGCGCCAGCGCCAGCGAGGCGACGCCCGCGAGCGAGCTCAGCAGCGAGGCTGAGATGATGCGTGACACGGTGTTGGATACAATTGACACGTTTGGAACCCCTGTGAGTCGAACTTTCGCGCCTGAGGCCGCCGGGGCGTCCCGGCCGCGTGCGGCGTTGTTAATCGTAGTAATTGATGCTGGGATTGTCCCCCGGGCAGATCACACCGACGACATCCATGCCGGCGGCGGAGGTGGCCTCGAGGGAATGCAACTGTTTGCGCGGCAGGAAGATCACATCCCCCGCCGCGACCGAAGCTTTGCGGTCCTCGGTCCACATGCAGCCCTCGCCCGAGAGGATGATGATGGCTTCCTCGTAGAGGTGACGGTGCGGCGCCGCCTTCGACGCAGGGATGTGACCGATGAACTGCGTGATGACCCGCGAGCCGATGCGCTTGTCGACGAGGATCTGGAAGTATCTTGGCCCCATTTCGGTACGCTGCCCGGCGTCGACCGAGACGACGCGCTGCGGCTGCTGCGAGTCGAAGTTGTCCGGCATCTGCTCGAGCCACTCGATCTCGCCGAGCGGACAGGAAAGGACGAATACCCGCAATGTCTCCCCGGCGCCGGCGACGATCTGCACCGCTTCCGCGGGACGGATGTAGACGCCGTCGGTCGCCTGCACCGAAAAAGGCTTCCCGGAAATCGTCACCGTGCCCTTGCCGGCAGCGATGAACAGGATCACATCGCGCTCCCCGAGACTGAGGATGGGCGACGGACCCCCGCTCACCTCGAAAAGGAGCTGGGTCTGGTAACGCGAGCCCAGCTCGGCGTTCACCAGGTAGCAGTAGCGCAGATGGCCGCGGGTGGTCATTTCAGCCAGCCGTGGGGAAATGACGTAGCAGTCGCCGTTCAGCCGCGCGCGCGCCCCGGATCGCTCGGTCACCAGCGGGATGGTCCGGTTCTGCGGACTCGCCGGATCGTCCAGCGGCGAGCCTCCGGGGAGGTTCGTATGGGCGCCGTCACAGAAGGGGGGATTAGCTGTATGTTTACAGCCACACAGGAGGACTTCCTCGCCCTCCGGCGCGGCGGTGAACTTCAGCGGCTCGAGTCCGGTACCCTGGTGGGAGCCGTCGCAAAACGGCTGTTTAGCCGATCGGCCGCAAGCGCACCAGAAATAGGTCCGGCCACCCTTCAGGCTCACCAGACAGGGTTTCGGCCGCGCAACAACGGGAGTGCTCATGCGGGCCGTACTCTCCCGAACGGACGCCGCCTTGTACAGACCCGCTTTAGGCTGTACGGCCTAATCTGCTCAGGTTGGGGGCAGGCTCAGCTCCGGCTCGGCTCAAGCCCTGGCTGCTGCTCGAGCCGCCGTGCCAAAGCGCCGCACAACCCGTCACCCCGCGAGCCGGGCGTCGGCTTCCGTCTCGGCGGGCCGCTGCGATGCCAGGCGCTCGATCGTCAGGTAGGACTCCTGGGTGATCTGCTGGGGATCGGCACAGAGGTAAGGCCGCAACACCTCCAGGATCTCGGAATAGCCCTCGAGCATGGTCTCCACGGTGACCTCCCGATCGTGGTACTCCATGTAGTTCAGCCAGTTCTCGTTCACGATCCAGGTGACGTCGATGATCGCCCGCAGGCGCTGCGGATCGGGCGGAAAGCGCATCAGTCCGCAGGACTGCAGCGCCATCATGAATTTCTCCAGCTCGCGCATGCGGCGCTCGCGGTTGTCGGCGAAACGCTTGCGCAGTTGCGCGTCCTGGCGCAGCAGGTCCGCCATTTCGCGATAGAAAAAGCGGTATTTCAAAATGAGCTGGATCTGGCGGACGTACATCGCCGCCATGTGCTCCAGCGTGGGCGCCAGATGGTCGCGGTACCAGCCGGCATCCATCTCCTGGATGGCCTGTTGGAAGAGCGCGAAGATGATGTCCCGCTTGTTGCGGAAGTGGTATTGCAGATTGCCCTTGCTGATTCCGCAACGCTCGGCGACGCGGGTAGCCGAAACCGCCGCCGTGCCGTGCTCATTGAAGAGCTCCAGGGCGGTCTGCAGTATGCGGAGCTGCGTTGCGCGCGTCGCCATGGCCGTATCCTAGCCCATTATGGTAATGGGTGATCGGCTCACCCGCGAGCGACCGGCAGCCACCCCTGCGGTTCCATTTCGTACGCGGAAGCGACGAAATCCGGCGGCACGCAGCCCGGCTGCGAAACTAATTCTGACGCGGGCTGTCGGCGCTCGTGCGCTGCATCGTCTACCGTCCGTTCCCTCCGTGGTCACGGCGGTGACAACGGGCCTCGGCTGCGTCGTTGGGTCGCTGCCGCGGCTTTCAATCCCTCCGAGTGGAGAGCCGTGACCTATCGGCATCGCGCAGTTTCGGACCGGGAAACTCCCTAGAATGCGCCCCGCTGATTCATCAAGGAGTGTTCCCAATGGGTATTCTAACTATTCAGATCTTCGCCACGGCGGCTCTGCTCGTGAGTCATTTGTTTGTTGTGGTGCGCAACCGCCTGTCCCGCTGAGATCAGGCGGTACGATGGAGTTGGAACTCCGCGTCCGGGCGCCCAGACGCCGTCATCGCCGAGCAGGAAGGCGCGCCATAGGAAGAAGACCGACACGTCCGTCACGGAAGTTGCATTGGCCGCCGGCTTCGAAGACCTGTCGAATTTCACCCGCACGTTTCGGGCGGAGTACGGGCTCAGCCCATCGGGCTATCGAACACGGGCCAGGCCCGCGTCTCCTTTATAGCCATCCCTCAGCACGTGCGCTGCGCGCGGCCCTCCAGGGGTGACGCGTGCCACCCCGGCGCAGTGCGGTTATTTCCCGCCGAACCTTGCGGTGATCTGCAGATACCACTCACGCGGCTCGTTGTAGTACCCGCCCACCTCACCTGCCCCCGCGTTGGGCGATCCGGCCGTGATGAACCGGTCATTCGTGAGGTTCGTTCCCCCGAACGCAAGGTCGTACGTGTTGTCCGGAGAAACGTAGTGGATCGAGGCGTCCACCATGCGAGTCGGCGGCCGATACAGCTGCGGGGTATTGAGCGAGTCGTTGAACATGTGCGCCGTGTAGGTGAAGTCCGCGAGCACCCGGACAGTGGCCTCGTTCGGCAGCGCATAGTCATACTGCGGAAAGATCGCCAGCTTGAATTTCGGGGTCTTGGGTATCTGCGCGTCGAGCTGCCTGACGCCGACCGGCTGGATGGCGCAGATCGGCGCCGGCGGATTGCCAGCCAGTTTGGTCGACGGACAGACGTTGGTTCCGTCGGGCAGAAAGTACTGCGGAATGTTGGCGTACGGGTTCACATAGGTGTAGTACGCATCGATGTAGGATCCGGCGAAGTTGATCGACAGGCCGTGACCGACGATCGACTGCAACTCCAGCTCGCCGCCTTTGATCTTGGCATTGCCGGCATTGGTGTACACCGGCGAGATGCCCTGTTGAATGTTGAGCTGGATGCCGCTGTAGTCGGTGTAGAACAGCGCCGCGTTGGCGCGCAGGTGGTTGTTGAGCCAGCTCGACTTGAGGCCGAGCTCCCAGGTCTTGGTGTACTCGGGGGAGAACTGCGCCTGCGTGGCCGACTGGATCTGTGCCGATAGACGCGTTGTCCAACCGCCGGCTTTGAAGCCCTTGCCCCAGCTCAAGTAGGCCATCACGTCGTCATTGATGTGGTACTGGACACCCAGAGTTGGATCGAAGATCTTCCAGGACAGGCTGTTGTCGCCCGGCGGAAAGTACCGAAATACACCCGGGTACTGCGCGACGTTGGGCGGATTGATCAGAGCGCTCGGGAAATCGTTGAGATCGGCCTGGCCGCCGATGAATTCCTCCTGGACATCCGTATAGCGCCCGCCGGCGGTGAAGCCCCAGTTGCCCAGCCGATAGTCCGCATGGAAAAACGCGGCCTCGTTCTTGTTGTTTGCGTCGTTCTGCAGGTCGTAGACGTACAGGATCCCCTCGAAGGGCACGTAGTCGTGTACGTAGCCGGACTCCTCGAAGTAGTACAGTCCCGCCACATAGTTCAGCGCATTGTCGAATGCTTTGCCGTTGATCTGGAATTCCTGCGAGACCTGCCACTGGTGCTGATGGTCGGTGACCTCCTGCAGGGTCTCCGGAGTGCCGTCGAGATCGGTACCGATGAGCCAGCGGATCTGGCGATAGCCGCTGATGGACTTCAGCGTGATGTCGTCGGTCAGGCTGTAGGTACCCGTGACCGAGCCGCCGAAACTGTCCAGGCGGGCGAAGTTCGGACCGGTTGCGTAGGTGGTATCGATGTTGCCGGTGTTCGCGGCGGCGTAGGACATCCAGATACGCGGTTGGTTCGTGCCGAGATAGGCCGTCCCCGGGTGGTTGGAGTAGTTGTACGGTCCGGGCGGACCGCCCACATAGCCGGTACCGATCAGCGCCGCGCCACCGATGGATAGCCCGGGAACCTGCGCCCGCGGCTTGAGACAGTTGCTCGCAAACTGGCTGTTGAGAAATCCGCCGGCAGCAAACGCTCCTTGGAGCGGGGGCGGAACGCTCGCGGCGATCGCCGCGGGCAGAGTCGCCGCGCTGTTGCTGATGCACAGGTTGTAAAGGGTCGAGAAGGTGGACGCAGCCACGTTGCCGGTGAATATGCCCAGGACAGTGTACGGCAGCGCGGTCTGATCCTGGTGTGTCCAGTCGGCCGTGGTGGTCACGGTCAGCTTGTCCGACGCGTTCCATAGCAGTTTGGCGCGGATGGACTGCGTGTTATATCCGCCGAAGTTGTCCGAAGTCGCATAGCCCGCCTTCGGATAGGCCGTCTGCGCATCCGTTACGAACGGCGCCGCGCCATACGGGCTGTCGGTCGGATAGGGAATCACCTTCACCCAGCCGTCGCGAACCTGCGAGGACACGGTGATCGAGGACAACAGCGTGTCGTTGATGATCGGCAGGTCCGCCGTGAACCCGAAATCACGGCGGTTGAGGCTGCCGCCCGTAGCCTGGGCAATGAAGCGCTGCTCGTTTCCGGGCGTGTGCGTCACGATGCTGATCGCGCCGCCCTCGGTGTTGGCGCCAAACAATGTGCCCTGCGGGCCCTTGAGAATCTCGACCCGATCGACGTCGAGGAGGTTCAGGTTCGCTCCGATGGTACGTGCGAGATACACACCATCGAGATAAACGCCCACGGCAGGGTTCAGGTTGAACGCGAAGTCGTCCTGACCGACGCCGCGGATGGAGGCAGAAAGCACCGAGCGGTCGCCCGAAAACGGTGCACCGGCATCGAGATTGACGCCCGGCGAAAGGTTGCTGAGCGCGTGGATGTCCGCAAGATTGCGGCTCTGCAGGGACTCGGCCGTGAAAGCCGTCACCGCGATGGGCACGTTCTGGATGTTCTCCGCGCGCCGCTCCGCGGTGACCACGACCTGCTCCAAGCCTCCTGTTTCGGGAGCCGGCGTGGTCGTCGTCGCTACCTGCTGCGCCCGGGCAACAAGAGACGCTGCAGCGACGAGGAGCAGAATGGCGGCGGCGGGCCGATGCGCCCGGCGCAGTCGGGCGGCAGTGTTCCCGCGAGACCTTGCAATCAGACCTATTGCCATGATTCCCCCTCAAGAATCGTTGTTGCCGAGAGGCAACATCGCATGTCCGATCGCGTGGAGCCTAACTCACGCGCCAGCCCCGCGCGCGGATTAAAGTGCAATAAGACTCGGCTGTAAGCGCAACGTACGTTTGGCAGTACGGAAGTAGGAGGACGGAGGTAACGGGCTATCCGACTCCGGCGCCCTGCCGGCGCCACCTGCGGCGATAGTCGTTGGGTGCGAAGCCGAAGCTGTTACGAAAGCAACGCGCGAAATGACTGGCCTCGATGAACCCGCAGCGCGCGGCGAGGTCCCCGATCGGAGTATCGCTGAAGCGCTCGTCGCCCAACAGATCGCGCGCCCGCTCGAGCCTCACCCGCGCCAGCTCCCGGCCGAACGTGGTGGCCCGCTTTGCAAACAAGTGGTGCAGATAGCGTGGAGAGATTCCCAGCCCGGCGGCGATCGCGGCCGGCGTCAGCCCGATTTCGTGGTAGCGGTCGCGCAGCGCCTGGTACAGCCGCTCCGTCAGTTGCTCGGGCCGCGAAGACCTGTTGCCGACGGGACCGCCGGCCAGCGCCAGCAGCGACGCGATCTGCTCCGCTACCACCCCGGGAGGCAGCGCGAGTTGCCTCAACCCGGCGGGTTGCAACGCGGCAACGGCGGCGGTGAGCGCTCCACCCCACCCGATTCCGGGACGCAGCACCCGTCCGACGAGCATCTCGGGCCTCGGCAGGAAGGCGCACAGCCACTCCGGGGGCAGCTGCAGGATCAAACAGCGTGTCGGCTGCGGACAGCGCACCTCGTAGCGCTCCCGGCTGTCCATGAGGACGCAATCGCCGCTGCGCACCTGAATTGCCTGGCCGGCTCGATCGAACTCGAACTCGCCCGCGCGCAGCTGCACGAGGAGGAACGCTGCCCGGCTGCTGCGGGAAATGCCCCTGCGGGTGCGTGCGACGGATTGCGACGTCGCGCTGAGGAAGTTGGCCGTGGCGGGGCCGAAACTGTATTGCTCGAGTTGCGCGCTGAAGCCCTCGTCGCCGGCCGCCTCGATATCGAGCTCGAGCATGACCTGACCGATGGAGTCGCACCAGTACGAGAGCGCATCCCGAGGCTGCACGTCCTCGGTGGACCAACAGTGCACCAGGGCTGGAACACCTTGCGCGCCGGCGGCTTCCGCTTCGGACATCATGCAGCCGACAATAAGGCAACGCCTGCCAAATAGGAAGAACGCTCCAGCCGGAACCGAACCGCACAGCGCGTGGCATGCCGTCGGGCCGGCGCAAAGCAGGATGCTTGGGGCGTTCTATGCTTGGGGCGTTCTAGAAGGGGACGTGTTGCATGAACCCGCCGTCCACGTGCAGGTTCTGTCCCACCGTGAAGCCGGAGACCGGGCTGGCAAGGAAGGCAACGGCGTTCGCAATATCCTGCGGCTCGCCGAGTCGGCCGATGACACACGACTCGCGCGCCGCCGTGAACATCTGCGGCGCACGCGCCTTCACCCGATCCCACGGACCGCCTTCGAAGTAGATCGGACCCGGGGACACCATGTTGACCCGGATCCCTTCTTTCGCGAGATCCTTGCTGATCTGCGCCCCGTAGGAAATAAGGGCCGCCTTGGCAGCGCCGTACGCATACGCCCCCGGCGCCGGCAGCACCTTGGACATGACACCGGAGATGCTTGCAATGAAGACGATCGCCGCGCCCGGCGACTTGTGCAGGTGCTTCGTTACGGTCTCGACGCCGCGGACGGCCGCGAGGATGTCGGTCCGGTAGGCGAGCTCCCAACCCCGCAACCCCGGGGTGGCGGGCGAGGCCGTGACGTTGTGTACGAAAATGTCGAGGCCCCCGAGGCGCTGCGCGGCGGACTCGAGCCAGGTCACATAGGCATCGCCGTCGGTAACGTCGAGCGCGTCCCCGATCGCGGTAACACCACTGGCACGCAAGCCGGCGACCGCCTTCTCGACATCCGCCGCGGTGCGCGCACAGATCGCTACATCGGTGCCTTCGGCGGCAAAGGTCTGTGCGATGCGCAGCCCGATCCCTTTGCTCGCCCCGGTCACGATGGCCTTTCGGCCCTTGAGCTGCAGATCCACGGCGTTTCTCCCGTGTCAGGCCGAGCCCGGCCCTGTCAGGTCAACGCGGCACACCACCGCGCCCACCTCGGCAATTTCCCCGGCCGGTACGACGATTTCCAACAGAATGCCATCGCCGCCCGCCGTGACTTCCTGCGTGACCTTGTCGGTCTCGATGTCGTAGAGGGCATCGCCGCTCCGAAAGGTGTCGCCCGGTTGCCGATGCCATTTTGCAATGATCGCCTCGGCCATGTTCATGCCGACGCGATTGAGCTTCAGATTGACCTTCATGCCACCGCCGCTCACGCTGCCGCGCGCGCCACGGCGCCCGCGGCTTCGGCGATCTGCTCTTCGCCCGGGAAGACGCGCGCTTCCGCGTTCGGCGCATAGGGCATGGCGACATTGGGCACGGTCACCCGTTTTATGGGAGCCTTCAGGGAAGAGAACGCCTTGTCAGCGATAATGGCTGCGATGTGGCTGGCCGCACTGGCACGATCGCGCGCTTCATCCACGACCACGACGCGCCCTGTCTTGCCCACTGAGCGCAGGATGGTCTCCTCATCCAAGGGCACCAGCGTTCGCGGATCCACGACTTCGGCACTGATACCCGCAGCGTCGAGCTGCTTCGCCGCGCCCAGAGCAGGCTTCAACATCGTACCGATGGCAACGACCGTCACATCACGGCCTTCGCGAGCTATCGCGGCCTTTCCGAATGGGACGGTGTGGTCGCCGTCCGGGACCTCACCGCTGTCGCCTCCCCGGCCGCTCGCTTCCATGAAAAACGTGGGATTGCGGCCGCGAATGGCGGTCTTCAGCAGCCCCTTCGCATCCGCAGGTGTTGCGGGCACCGCGACGTTCAACCCGCCGAGATTCATCAACAGCGAATGAGGCGTATCCGAGTGTTGCGCGGCATTCGAACGGCCGCCTCCATAACCGGACATGATGGTGATGGGCAGCTCGAGCTGGCCGCCCGTCATGAGGCGCAGCTTCGCCATCTGGTTGGCGATGGCGTCGAATCCAGTGTAGAGGAAATTCGAGAACATCATATGTAACACCACGCGGTACCCCGCGGCGGCCGCGCCGACGGCCATGCCCGTGAGCGTGGCCTCGCAGATGGGCGTGTTGCGAATGCGGTCGCGGCCAAACCGCTCCAACAGCCCGCGGGTATCCCCGAAGATCGCGAGCTCGACATCCTCGCCGAAGACGATCACCTTGGCATCGCGCTCCATCTCTTCGAACAGGGCATCGTTGATTGCCTGGGTATAGCGTCTACGCGTCATGATCCGACTCCCGCGGCCAAGCTCACGGCCTCTGGCCGGCAAACATGAGATCGAACACGAGCTCGGGATCGGCCGGCTCGCTGCTTGCGGCAAAGGCCACCGCGTCCGCCACTTCGCGCGCGACGCGCGCCGCGATCTCCTCGAGCCGCGCCGGCGTCGCGATGCCGGCGTCGACGAGCTTTCCGCCCCAGCGGGCTATGGGGTCGCGGGCGATCCACTCATCGATCTCCCGCTGGTTGCGATAAGCGCCGCCGGCCAGCAGCTCCTTCTCGAACTCCATGTGTCCCTTGATGCGATAGGTTTCGGCCTCGATGAAGCATGGGCCGGCTCCACGGCGCGCACGGGCCGCCGCCTCCCCGGTGGCGTTCCAGACCGCCTCCACGTCATTGCCATCCACGACGGCGGTGTGGATCCTGAAGGCTTTGGCGCGATCCACGATGTTCCCGGAGGTGACCTGTTCCGCGCGCGTGAACTCGCTGAAGTGGTTGTGCTCGCACACGAACACCAGGGGCAGCTGCCACAGCGTGCTCACATTCAGACACTCCATGAACACGCCCTGGTTCGAGGCCCCATCGCCAAAGAAGCAGACCGCTATGCGCCCCGCACCGCTCAGCTTCTCGCCGAAGGCGGCGCCGACCGAGATGGCGAGTCCGCCGCCGACGATGCCATTCGCGCCGAGAATCCCCTTCGACAGATCGGCCACGTGCATGGAGCCGCCCATGCCCTTGCAGATGCCGGTCTTCTTGCCCCAGATCTCGGCCATCATGGCCTTCGGATCGCCGCCCTTGCCGAGGAAGTGACCGTGGCCGCGATGCGTGCTCGTGATCCAGTCCGTCTCCTTCAGTTGCATGCACACCCCAGCGGCGACAGCCTCCTGTCCGATATACAAGTGGACGGCGCCCGGCAACACGCCGGCGGCCGAATCCGCGCTGAGCTTCTCTTCCATGCGTCGGATGAGCAGCATCCGCTCGTAGAGAGCCAGCGATTGCGCGGGTGTCGGTGCTGGGTGAGTCATGGGAATTGCGCGCGCGTGGTGTTGTATGCCGTGGTCGCGGTCTTCTCGAGAGACCAGGAGCGCAGCTCCTGCGAGAGCACCTCGATACCGACCGGCCCGCGGTAGGCGGAAGCCGGCAATCCGGCGATAAAGCCCTTGATGTCGAACTCGCCCTGGCCACAGAGCTTGCGGTGCGAGGTGGTCTCGGTGACCAGGTCCATGCCGGCCGGGGTCTTCAGATAGCCGTCGTTGATCTCCAATCCGACGAAATACCGCCCCGGGAACTTCATGACGTCGTCGTAGGGTATGCCGAGCTTCACGATATGCCAGAGGTCGAAGATGACGCCGCCGTTTTTCTCTGCGGCACCCTCCACCAGGCGGCGAGCCGCCTCGAGGGATTCGATCACCGAGAACGGCATCAACTCGTAAGCGATGCGGATGCCGCGCGCCGCGGCCTCGCGGCACAGGGCGCCGAACTCGTCGATGAGCCGCGACATCGGGCAGTCGGACTTGTAGAAGTCGCCGACCTTGAGATGGCGGGCCCCGAGGCCCTCACAGGCCCGGAACAGGAACTCCCGGCGCTCGTCCGACGCCGTGCGCCGCTCACCCGGGGGCAGGAACCAGTCGGTGAGGAACTCCAGCTCCACGTGCACGAGCCCGTTGTCATCGAGAATGCGCTTCATCTGCGGCAGCGTATAGGTCTTCAGCACGTGCTCGAGATCCGCATGCCACAGACCGATGCCCTTGAACCCCGCGCGCGCGGCCGCCGCGGCGCGCTCCTTGAGCTCGAAGGTGCTGTACTCTTTGTCGGAATGTGGCAGCGCGCCTCCGGCCAACGTCCAGTACGAAGCGATCAAGTCGACGTTGCTCATGAACCAGGCCTCATTGGCAGCCATGCCTCACAAACTGGCGAAAGCGCGGGTCTCAAGAGTAGACGGGACGGTAGGCGACAGCCCGGATGTGCGCGGCAATGTCCTGCGGGCGGCGCACCCGTGAGAGCCCTTTGTCGAAAATGTATTCCGCCACCCGGGTGGCGACATGCAGCGATGCCTCGAAGATCCGGCTCTGCGGCGGGTAGATCAAGCCGCTGGCGAGACTGCGATCGCTCACCTGCTCCGCGACGGCACGCGCTGCGACAATGAACATTTCCTCGGTCACACGTGTTGCCTCGGTCGCAAACACCGCCATGCCCATCGCGGGGAAGATGTAGACATTGTTGCCCTGGCCCGGCACGAAGGTCTGGCCCGCGATCTCCACCGGCGGAAACGGACTGCCGCTCGCAAATATCGCGCGGCCGTTGGACCAGCGGTACGCCTCGTCCGCGGTGCACTCCGAGCGGGACGTGGGGTTCGAGTACGGGAAAATGATGGGCCGCTCGTTGATCGCGGCCATCGCCTCGATGACCTGCTGGTTGAACAGTTTTGGCACCGTGCTCACCCCGATGATGCCGCTGGGCCGCAACGCCCGGACCGCATCGACGAACGTGGCAACCGGCGCATGATCCTGCGCGAACGGCTTCTGGAAGGCGGCCAGATCGGTCCGCGATTTGACTATGAGGCCGTTGATGTCGAACAACGCGTTATGCGCGCGCGCCTGCGCGAGATCCATGCCCTGCAGCGCCATGGCCTGGCTGATGAGCTCCGCGATTCCGGTTGCGGCCGAGCCGCCGCCGAGAAACAGGAAGCGCTGCGCCGAGAGCTTCTGGCCGGAGATGCGCAGCGCGCCGAAGATGCCGGCGAGCGCCACGGCAGCGGTGCCCTGGATGTCATCGTTGTAGGTGCAGATCCGGTCGCGATAGCGCTCGAGAATCGCGACGGCGTTGAAGTTGGCGAAATCTTCCCATTGAATGCAACATTTCGGGTAGAGCGCCTGCACGGCCGTGACGAACTCCTCGACGAACGCGCTGTATTCCTCGCCGCGGACGCGATTGCGCCGCAGGCCGAGATACAGCGGGTCCTCCAGGAGCGCCGCGTTGTTGCTGCCGACATCCAGTGTGACCGGCAGACAGTACTGCGGCGGAACTCCGGCACAAGCGGTATACAGCGCAAGCTTGCCGATCGGGATGCCCATCCCTCCGACCCCCAGATCGCCGAGACCGAGAATGCGCTCGCCGTCGGTCACGACGATGAAGCGCACGTCCTTTTGCGGCCAGTGGCCGAGGATCTCCCGCAGCCGGCCGCGCGCGCTGATGGGCAGATAGAGGCCGCGTGCCGCGCGAAAGATGTGGTTGAACTTCTGGCAGGCCTCACCCACGGTCGGCGTGTAGACGATCGGCATGAACGTCGCCGGGTCCGACATCAGGACGGCATAGAACAGCGTCTCGTTGCGGGCCTGGAGGTCCGAGAGCAGCAGGTACTTCTGCAGATCGCTGTCGAGGTTCGCGAGCTCGGCATGCGTGCGCGCCACCTGCATTTCCAGGGTGCTCACCCCGGGGGGCAGCAGTCCCTCCAGGCCGAGCGCACGGCGCTCAGCTTCTGTGAAGGCCGAACCCTTGTTGAGCCGTGGATTGTGAAGAAGGTCGTAGCCGGTGGGGCCCGACCGACTATCGGATTCCGGTGGGAACTCGGTCATACTGCACCTCGAACGCTCGGGAAGAACCTCGCACGGAAAGTATGAAACTGCAAACCCGCTTCGCGGCGGCTCTCGCCGCGGCCTTGGTCCTCTCCCTCGCACTCCCCCGCAGCACGACGGCTACCGCCCCGCCGCCGGGAACACCGCTCACTCACGAGCTCCTGTGGATGATGAAGCGCGTCGGCGCGCCCGCCGTGAGCCCCGACGGCAAGTGGGTCGTCTTCTCCGTTCTCGAGCCCTCCTACGAGCCGGACAAGGAGGCCAGCGACCTCTGGCTCGTGCCCGCCGATGGCAGCGCCGCGGCGCGCCGTATAACCAACACACGCGCCCCGGAGAGCGGCGTCTCCTGGTCGCCCGACAGCCGCAGCATCGCGTTCGCCACCAAGCGGGAGGGCGACGACAGCGAGCAGATCTACATTCTCGACCTTGCCGGCGGTGGCGAGGCCCGCCGCCTCACCGACGTCTCCACCGGCGCCTCGAACCCGAAATGGCGCCCCGACGGCCAGGCGATCGTGTTCGAGTCGGTCGTGTACCCGAGCGCCCTGGACGATGACGCCAATCGGAAAATCGTCGCCGAGCACAAGGCTCGCAAGTACAACGTCCGTGCGTATGAGCATTTCCCGGTGCGCCAGTGGAACCAGTGGCTCGACGACCGCCAGCCCACCCTGCTCGTGCAGTCGCTGCAGGCGGGCGCCAGACCCAAGGACATTCTTTCCGCAACGGCCTTGGCGCACAACACGGGCTTTTCCGGCATACCCGATCCCACCAGCGCGGGCTCCTCCCTCGCGCCGCTCTGGAGTCACGACGGAAAGGAGATCGTGTTTACGGCAACCACGGAGCACTGGAATGCGTCGTTCGGCCATGTTGGCTTCCATCTTTATCGCGTGAGCGCCGACGGCGGTGCGGAGCCGAAGATCCTCACGCCGGCCCCCGGTGAGTATAAGGACGCGCAGTTCAGCCCGGACGGCAAGGCACTCTTCTTCAACTACGTGCCACAGGATGAGGAGGTCTATCATCTGGCGCGCCTGAGCCGTGTACCTTGGCCCGCCGCGGGCGAGGCGACGTTGGTGGCGCGCGATTTCGATCGCGAAGTCGCAGTTTACGCGGTCACGCCCGACAGTCATACGCTGTATCTGCTCACCCCGGATGGGGCGAAGGAAAGCCTGTTCAGGGTCCCTGCAGCGGGCGGACAACCGACCGCTGTGATCGAGCCTGCGGCCGGCGGCTACACAGCGCTCGTCATTCCCCGGAAGGCGGCCAAAGCGGAGCTCATCGCGAGCTATGGCAGCTCCGTGAGCCCGCTCGAGATCGTACGCGTCGACCCGGCGGCCCGCCAGCATGCCAACCTTACGCACTTCAACACGGCGGGCGCGGCGAGCATCGACTGGCAGCCGCCGCAGCACTTCTATTTCAAGAGCGCCAAGGGCCGCAACATCCACAACATGGTCGTGTTGCCGGCGGCCTTCGACCCCGCGAAGAAGTATCCGCTGCTCACCCTCATTCATGGCGGCGCGGCTTCCAACAATCCCGACCAGATCGGGCTGCGCTGGAACTACCATCTGCTGGCGGCGCCGGGGTACGTCATCCTGCTGACGGACTACACCGGCTCCACGGGCTTCGGCGAGAAGTTCGCGCAGGCGATCAAGCTCGACCCGCTGAAGACACCCGGCGAGGAGCTCAACCAGGCGGTCGATGAGGCGATCGGGCGCTATCCGTTCATCAACGGCACGCGGGTGTGCGCGGCAGGCGCCAGCTACGGCGGCCATCTCGCCAACTGGCTCGAAGCCACGACGACCCGCTACCGCTGCATCATCAGTCACGCTGGCGAAGTCGACCTCACCACGCAGTGGGGCGAGAGCGACTTCATTTACGATCGCGAGGTGACGAACGGCGGTCCCGCGTGGGCCGGCAATCCCATCTGGCGCGAGCAGAGCCCTCTCACCTACGCTGCGAACTGGAAAACACCGATGCTGCTCAGCATCGGCGAGCGGGACTTCCGCGTGCCGCTCGGCAACACGCTGGAGAACTGGGCGACGCTGCAGCGCATGCACGTGCCGAGCCGCCTGTTGGTCTGGCCGGATGCCTGGCATTGGATTCTCAAGCCCGAGGACAGCCGGCACTTCTACGAGGAAGTGCACCGCTGGCTGGCGACCTATCTGCAGGGCGACGCGGGCTCCGCGCCCCCTTGAACGCACCCTCGCCCCCCGGGACTCCTTCCCGGGAGGCGCCCTACTCCACCGTCAACCGCTACCGGCGCATCGCGGGCGGTCAGGCATTCGTTCGTGTTTGTGGCCTTACCTTCCCGTGCTCTCCCAACTGCGCCGTGTCGCCGGTGGTCATCGCCTTGGCGAGCCCGAACAGCCGCTGCATCCGGCTGGCCGGCGCGTCCCAATACTCCGCCTCATCGATCGTCACCTCGAGCAACGCCAGATCGGGGTCGTCCGGGCCATTCGGAAACCAGGGCTCGACCCAAGCCGTCCACAGCTGGTGGATTTTCGGCGCGTCGCGCAACAGCCGCGCGCGCCCGGACACCGAGACATAGTCCTGCCCGGCCACGTTCGCATAGCTGAGGTTGACCTTGCGATGTTGATCGATCTCGCCGACTTTTCCGGAGGACATGGCGGTGAAGAACCAGAGACGTCCTGCGGAATCCATTTGTAAAGTTGCCAGGGGGCGGCTGCGCAGCGAGCCGTCCGGCTCCTCCGTCGTCAACATGGCGATGCGCGCCGCCTCGATGAGGTCGGCGAGCTTGCGCATGCCCGGGTCGGATTGCGGTTGCTTATCCACGCGCGGCGCCCCATCTGCCGAAATCGCTTACGGGGCAGCAGATTTCATGCCGCGCACAGGCTTGCCGGTGTCTCGCCGCGGCGGCCGCTAGTGCGCCGCCACGCCGCCGCTTTCCCCAATGTGCCCCGCAACCTCGACCCCGGTAGCCAGTTTCGGGAGTGCGAAGGTCATGACATTCCGCCCGCTGATGAGGGACACGAACTCCTCGCCGTCGACGGTGTAGGTGATTGGCGCGGCGTAAGTGACTCCTCCGGTCTCGACACTCCACAGAGGGTTTCCGGAGCGCGCATCCAGCGCGAAGAACGACCCGTGGTCCGCGCCGAAAACAATTCCGCCACGCGTGCTCAGCAGGCCCGAGATATTGTCGTCATCCGAGCGCCGCTCCCAGCGGTGCTCCCACACGAGCCTGCCGGTCGAGGCATCGAGAGCCTTGACTGCCGTATAGAACGAGCGCCCGCCGGTACTTGGCAATGTTTGCTGCGACGGGAAGAAAATCATTCCCTCCTCGAGCACTGGGACGAACACCAGATCGAGGTCACGGTCGTAGCTGGGCGACCACCAGTTCGTGGCGCCCTTCGCGCCCGGATAGACGGAAATTCCCTGCAAGCTGGTGCGGTTGGCGGCCGGCGGAATCGGGCGCCCGCGGCTGTCGAGACCCTCCGCCCAGTTCTCGCGTGCGAACGGTACGCCCCGCAGGAACGCGCCAGTGTCTCTGTCGAGCACGTAGTAGAAGCCGTTGCGATTCGCCCAGAGCAGGCGCCTCTCGGTTCCCCGTGCAGTCGTGCGATCCGCGATCAGGGGTATCTGATTGGAGTCCCAATCGTGCGTATCGCCGGGCGTGAATTGGAAATGCCAGAGCAGCTTGCCGGTCGCGCCGCGCAGCGCCACCACCGAATCGGAGTAGAGATTGTCGCCTCGGCGGGTGCTTGCATCGAAGTCGGGACGCGGATTGCCGACCCCCCAGTAGAGCACGTCGGATTGTGGGTCATAGGAGCCGGTGAGCCAGGTGCCGGCGCCTCCCTTGCGCCACGAATCGCCCGCCCAGGTTTCGTTCCCCGGCACGCCTTGACCCGGAACCGTAATGAAGCGCCAGCGCTCCTTGCCCGTGGCGGCGTCGTAGGCGACGATGAAACCCCGACCGAATCCGGGCGGACTGCCGACCCCGGTGACCACGAGATCCTGATACACCAGCGGCGCGCCACTGATGTACGTGCCTGGATACTCGCCAACAGTCACTTCCCACAGCACCTTGCCGGTGGCGGCCGAGAGCGCGGTGAGCTTCGAATCCCAGGTACCGACAAAAACCCGCTCGCCCAGGAGCGCGACACCGCGGTTCTGTCCCAGCGGTCCCTCGCCTCCGCCCTGGAACGTATATGGATGGTCATGCACCCAGATTTGGTGGCCGGTGGCGGCATCGACCGCCAGGACTCTTCCGGGAGGCGCCGTGAAATACATGATCCCGTCGCGAACGATGGGCGTACTTTCGATCTTGTCGTGCCCGCTCGCGAGCTGATGCACCCAACGAACGCTCAGCAGGCCGACGTTGCGCGAGTTGATCTGGGACAGCGTGCTGTGGCGGTTCGACCCGTACGCGCCCGAGTACGTGAGCCAGTCGTCGCCCGGCTCCTCGGCGGCGACGAGATCGGAGTAGGAAACCCTGACTTGCCGTACCTTCGAGCTCTGCTCGGCCGCGCCGGCGACACTATCGGCGGGCACACCCAGCGAGCGGATATAGGCAACCAGATGCCACAGGTCCGCATGCCTCAGCGGGTGAGGCGCCATTCCCGTGCCTGGCACCCCGTCGCGAATCGTCCGATAGACCGCCCACTCCGTATCACCGTGTCGAAACTCCCTGCCGAACAAGGCAGGCGCCCCAGGCCCGCCGCTGCCGTCGGGGGAGTGGCAGCTGGCACATTGTTCGCGGAACAGCGCAGCCCCCGCGGCGATGTCGGCCGGCGTGTTGCTCGGTATGTGAATGACCGGGTAGGGGTTGTGCGTAATTACCAGGCGCGCGATCTGTGGCTGGCGCGCTCCGGGCGTGAGAAGAGCGGGGAGCTCACTGAGCTCCAGATCAGGAATCCGCCCCAGCATGTCCAGGTAGACGACCTGGAGGCGCCATCGCAGGCCCGGCACGGTGATTGCAACCACGGCGCAAGCCAGCAGGACCATCAGGGTAATCACCAGCGTGCGCCGTGCGAGTGTCTCCCGCGGTCCGGTGACTGCAATCGCCGGCGGCGGACCGCTCTTCGTCAGAACGGGCAGCGGCTGTTGGGCTATCTCGGGCATGGATGCGTCGCGTTGTCTGTTTTTTGCCAAGCTTGATAGCGGAAGCCCCGCATAAACCGTACCTACCCCGCGCGCCTACCGAGGCGGCTCAGAGGTTCGTAGCAAAGCGGCCAGCGCCTGGGGATCGACGGGCTTGACCAAGTGGCAGTCCATCCCGGCCTGATGCGTGCGCCGCCTCTCGGCCTCTTGCCCCCAGGCGGTCAGCGCGATGATCCGTACACGCGACCCCCACGGCCGCAGGCGTATCTTGCGCGCGGCCTCCAGGCCGTCGAGATGCGGCATCGCAACATCCATCAGAATGACATTCGGCCGAAAGGTCTCCGCCAGCTCTACCGCTCGAAGCCCGTCACGAGCCGTGAGCACGAAATGCCCCTGCCCCTGCAGCAGCATTGCCAGCGAGTCGGCCCCGTCGGCGTTGTCGTCCGCCACAAGAATTCGCAAGCGTGAAGATTCCGCAGACGACTCCTGCGTTGCCGCAGAGGCCAATTGCGTGACCTCAGACTCTCGAGCGATGGCGGATAGGGGCTCCGCCCCGACGAGCTCGTCGACCAGCCGTACCAGCTGACCAATCTGCCGGCCCATCATTTCCGCCGTGCGCGCCAGGGCGGGGTTGCTGCTCGACATCTGCCGGACGAGCTCGATGCCATTGCGCAACGGCGTCAGCGGATTGCGCAGCTCATGAGCGAGCATCGCGAGTTGCCTCTCCTTGTCCTGCGCGGCGCGTACGAGCTGACTCTCGGCTGCGCGAAGATCACTCGCGACACTGTGACGCATCGTTTCGAGCGCGTTGAGCCGGCGCGCATGGGAGAGCAGCGCCGCGAGCAGCACGCCGAGAGCCCCGACCGTCAGCAGCGTCACCTCGAATCCAGCCTCGGAGGATGCCGAGGAGGTGCCGAATCTCACGATGGCCGCCAGAACCACTAGCAGCGATCCCGTCCAAAGAAGCATCCGCCTGGCGCTAGCCCCACCGATGCTATCTCCCGCCAGCAGGCGCATCCAGCCCAGATCCGGCCGGCGGAGCAATACACCGTAAGACAGCAACGAGAGCTCGATACCGGAGTTCAGTCCGACGTGGGCATAGAACCCCATCGTGTAAATGGCGTGCAGGCTGTACGCGTAGGCGAGCAGCACGGTCGCCGCTACGAGCGCCCCTGCCGTCGCCAGCGATACGTAGAGCGTGCGAGCAGCCGTGCTGTGCGCCCCGCTCAGCAAAAGGCATGAGCACAAAAGCGCAAGCGCGATCAAAGTCCCCGCGGCGGGACGCCCCGGACGGAGGTACTGCCCGGATTGCTCATGTACGACCGCGTCTGAAAACAGCAACTGGTCGAGACCCCAGTCGATGTCCAGGGCGTTCTGCCACACCGTGGCAATCACTACGAACAGCACGAGAAGCGCCCCGCCCCGCGCGAAAGCCCCGCACAGGACGCAACGCTCGGTACTCAGACCGAGCGAGACCCCGCAGACGGCAAAACACAGCGCGGTGAGCGGCTGGGTCGCCCGCTGACCGGGCAGTCCACTCTTGAAAATGGTGAGGTCGAGAGCCCAGCCCAGCAGAATCAGAACCGCCAGAGTGAAGGCGAGCGCCGCCGCGATACGAACGTGTGTTGCTGAAGGTTGGACGGAAGATCGGTCACGATCGAGGGCTGAATCCGCCGGACCCACACAAAAAACTCCCATGAGAGACGGGTGCCCCCTGTTGTGTTTGCTCTGCTCCCCGTCTGGCGGTCAGCGCGCGGCACCTTCATTCAATGGCCACGGGTGCCGTCGCGGCTCATCCGAACGAGGGCGATCCTAATATGGGTTGGGCGCGACGAGAAGGGGCTGGAGCTGCAACGCGCCTAAATTTGTCAGCGTGTAATTTCGCGCCTCCGGTCCGCAGTTGGGCGGGAGCGTTCTTTGCTGGCGGACAAAGATGAGCAGCGCGACCCCTCAGACCCTGCCGACGGATCGTGCCAACGGATCGGGTAAGCGTCGGTGGCTGCGGGAATTGGGGCCCGGACTGATTACCGGCGCCTCCGACGACGATCCCAGCGGCATTGCCACTTATTCGCAGGCCGGCGCGCAACTCGGTTTCAGCCCCTCGTGGGTGATGGTCCTCGCCTATCCGCTGATGGCGGCGATACAGGAGATCAGCGCGCGCATCGGACGCACGAGCGGCGCCGGGCTCGCGGCCAACATCCGGCGCCATTACCCCGCGTGGATCGTGCAGCTCGTCGTGGGGCTGCTCTGCATTGCCAACACGATCAACATCGGCGCGGATCTCGGGGCCATGGGCGAGGCCGTGGGCCTGCTGGCCGGCGGTCCCGTGCTCGCATACACCCTGGCGGCGGGCGTTCTGTGCGCGGCGCTGCAGATCCTCATGCCGTATGCGCGCTACGTCGCGATCCTGAAATGGCTCGCCCTGTCGCTGTTCGGCTACTTCGCCACACTCGCGATGATCAAAGTGCCCTGGGGCGCGGTCGCGCAGGGTCTGCTCGTCCCGACACTCAGGGCGGATGCGCAGTTCTGGTCCACCATGGTGGCCGTGCTCGGCACGACCATCAGTCCCTACCTGTTCTTCTGGCAGGCTTCGCAGGAAGTGGAGGAAATCGCGGCGGTACCCGAGCGCGAGGCACTCATCCACAGGCCCCGGCAAGCCGCCAGCGCCCTCGAGCGCATCCGCATCGACACGCTCGTCGGCATGGCCTTTTCCAACCTCGTGGCGCTTGCAATCATCATCACGACGGCTGCCACGCTGCACGCCTCGGGCATCACCAACATCGAGACAGCCGCCCAGGCGGCCGCCAGCCTGCGGCCGCTCGCAGGGCGTTTCGCGGCGGCGCTGTTTGCACTGGGAATCATCTCGACGGGCCTGCTCGCGGTGCCGGTTCTTGCCGGCTCCACGGCATACGCCCTCGCGGAAACCCGCGGGTGGCCTTCAGGGCTCGGGCTCCTGCCGCGACATGCCAGGGCCTTCTACGCGACGATCGCAATCGTCACCATGCTCGGCGCTCTCCTCAACTTCTCTCCGGTGAGCCCCATCAAGGCCCTCTACTGGAGCGCCGTGATCAACGGCCTCGTGGCCGTACCCGTCATGATCATCATGATGTTCTTGAGCGGCAATGCGAAGGTCATGGGAAGGTTCGGGATCACCGGCCCACTGCGCGGGGTAGGCTGGATCGCCACCCTCGTCATGGCGGCGGCCGCGGTGGCACTCGTGGTGACCACATTCGGCGCTCCCTAGGCGCCCCGTCAAGGCAGCGGATAGATGATGAAATCCTCGTGCACTTCCAATCGCGGCAGCTCACCCATCGCATCCACCGCCTTGCGCAGCTCGAGCAGGCTCGCATACGGCAGCTCCAGGCGATGCTCCGCCGGGTGACTGGGAATATGCATCGCGTAGTCCCGGCCGGAAGTCCGGGTCATCTCGATATGGTTGCCCAGGATCCACGCCACCTGCCGGGTAGCGGTGAAGTCGGTCACCCGGTCGATGGTGGCCTGGTAGGCCTTGAAATCGGCGTTGGGAATGTAGAGCCGCCCCGGATAGAGCGCATCGCCCATCAGCAGCAGGCGTGTCTGCCGGTCGAACACGGAAATCTCCGCCGGCTGATGTCCCGGGGAGGGAATGATGTCGAGCACCCGGCCACCCCCCAGATCGAACGGCACGATCTGCGTGGGCCAGGCCTGCACTTTGAAAAAGGCCGCCACGTCCTCGGGTGAGTGCCCCACGACGATGGTGTCGGGACGGCCCGTGAACTCCTCGTCGCCCGCGATGTGGTCGCGGTGTGAGTGCGTGTGCGCGACGATGAGCTGAATGGATTTCTGTCCGTTCGCCTGCAGCCAGTCGGCGATGATCTTATCGATCGTGGGCCGGATCTTGAGCCCCCCGGCGCCGGTGTCCAGCTGCAGCACCCGGTCCTTGCCAAAGAAGAGGAAAATGAATGGTCCCTCGAAGTTGGTGGCAATGGATTGCCGCACGACGCAGGTATTGGCGTCGTAGCGTTGCACCTGCATTTCCGGTTCCGGACCGTGCGTCGCGTCCATCCAGGGCGCGGCGAACGGCGCGTCGGCGCCGGCGGCCGCTGCCGGGCCGCTCCATGATGCGCCCAGCGCGCACGCGCTCAGAATCGCCGCCGCCGCAAACCCTGCTTTCCTAGAATCGGACATCGCCTGTCACTCCAATGATGCGCGGCACGGGCGTATAGCCTTCGGCCACATAGTTGTCCGCGGGACTCTGGATGACTTTCCGATCGTCCAGAATGTTCTTCGCGTACACCGAAAACTCCCACGCTCCCGCGGTGATACCCAAGCTCGCGCCCAGCAGGGTGTACGACGGCCGCTGATAGTCAGGGCTCGCCTGCACGAAAGTTCCGTGGCTGCGGCCGATGTACTGCCAGTTGGCGCGAACGAAGCCGCCCACGGCCGCCGTCAGGGGGCGCTCGTAATTCGCGTTCAGATTGAGCGACCACTGCGGAGATCCCGGCACGATATCGCCCCGCGAGATCCGCAGACCCGGCACATCCTGCGTGAAGCGGTCGTGATTGTACTGTCCCGAGATCCCCGCCGTCAGTCCACGGGCGAGCTTCTGCAGGATCTCGATCTCACTGCCGTAGCTGCGGGCGTGACCGAGATTGTCGTAGAAGTCGAAGCCGCAGGTCTGCAGCGGCACATCGAGCTGGATGTGATCCCATTCGATGTCGTAGAGCGCTGCATTGATCGAGGTCGTGTTGCCGAAATACAGTCCTTTGGTGCCCAGCTCGTAGTTCCACACCGTGTCAGACTGATAGGTATTGGGGGCCTGGGTGAGCCCGAAGGCGCTCAAGTCACCTCCGCATTGCAGCGCCGGCACCGGGCCGTTGATCCCGCCCAGCCGAAACCCCTTCCCCGCGGTACCGTAGGCGGTGACCGACTGCGTGAGGTCGTAGCTGACCGAGAACTTCGGCGTGAACGCGTGCGCGGTGAGCCTGCCGCTGCTGTGAGGGGTGCTTGCGAAGAATCCGGAGGAGATATTCGTCGCGGAATCGCTGCCGAAGAGCTCGCGCATGCCCGCCGTGAGTTTCAGCTTCGGCGTCGGGTAGTACGAAAACTCCCCAAACACGGAGAACTCGCGGTCCTCCAGGTCATTCACGAACTGGTAAAAGAGAACATTGGGCGTCGCAGCGCCGAACGCCTGCTCGGGCGGGATCCCGTAGACGCTCAGGAATGTCTGATTGAACCCCGGAATGTATTGCGCCGAGGTGCCCACGTACCTGGCATCCGAAAAGTACAGCCCGACGATCCAGGCGATGGGCAGGCCTGCCTGCGGATCGTAAGCCTTCGAGGAGAGGCGCAGCTCCTCGGTCGGCTGCTTCGTCGTCAGGGTGTTGTAAACGGGTCCGGGCAGCGCCGCGAGGCGATAACCGTCGAGATTGCCGTCGAGACCGCGCAGACCGGCCACGTTATTGAGGATACTGTCGACGAAGTAGCCCACGAACACGCTGTTGAAGTACGTGCCGTCGGTCGTGCGCGGAAAGCTCCGATACGCATAACTCGATATCGAGGTGAGATCGGCCCAATGCAGATCGTAGGCGATCTTGAGACTCGACACCGAAAACGTGTCCCGCCCGGGCTCGAGGACCAGCTTGTTGATGAAGTAGCTCGGTGTCTGCAGATTCACCAGGCCGGTGTCATCCATGACCGTACGTTGCGCGAACTCCGATAGTGTCACCGTCAGATCGGACGTCGGGACATAGGTGATGAGCAGTTTTCCGACGTCGGCACGCCGGGAGTTGATGCTTTTCCTGTCGACGACCCCGCCCAGGTCGACATGATCGACATAGCCGCTGTCGCGGGAAGCCTGCGCGCCGAAGCGAAGGCCGAGCACCCCGTCGATGACCGGTATGTTGAGTATCCCGCGCGAGACGTAGTTCAATCCGCCCTGCTTCGTTGCGGAAAGATCCTGAAAGACTTCCCCCGTGAGCTTCTGCAGATCGACGCCGTTGCTGACGAGCTTGATCGTCCCGCCCATCGCGCTGGCGCCGTACAGCGTGCCCTGCGGCCCGCGCAGCACCTCCGCCCGTGCGAGGTCGAAGAGCTGCGGTTCGGGCTGTCCCGCGTAGAACGAATTGTTGCGAATGGTGATCGGTGCGTCGTCGAGATAGATCGAGACAGTCGACTCCCCCACGGTGGAGCTGATCCCCCGGATCTCCAGGTTGCTCAAACCCGGCCCGCCCAGACTCGAGTACGACAGTCCGGGCACGGTGCTCGCGAGATCCGCGTAGTCCTCGATGTGCTGCTCGGCCAGTTGCGCCGCGCTGACGACCGACACGCTTTGCGGTACGTCGCGCAGATTCTCCTCGCGCTTTTGCGCTGTCACGACGACTTCCGCAAGACCTGCCCCTGCCGCAGCCTCCGCAGCTTCCGTGGCCTCCGCGGCGCCGGCCGCGCACGGCGCAAGCAGCGCCGAAATCAATACCGGAGCACAGAACAACGAAACCCGCCAGCCTGCTCGACCCACCGTCATGACCTCACTGCTGCGAAGCGCGCCATAAGCTAGAGGGTGATGCGCGGCCGACGCATCCCTGGATCAACAATCTCAGTTGCGTGAATGCGGAAGTATCGCGCGGGCGCGCACTGCCCGGTGTTGGTGCGCTCGCGGCAGCTACGCCTCTTTAGCGTGCACGGCCGCCCAGCAACTTCGGCAGATCGCCGAGGGCCGCCACGAGACTGAACGCGGCGATCCCCACCGCCATGAAGCGGCGCGGCGGGCGTCTGTGTCGGATCGTCCAGTGGAACTCACTTCGCGCGGCTCATGGCCTTCATCAAGCGATAGGTGTATTCGACACTCTCGTCGAACTCCCGCACCCCGACACGCTCGTCGCGTCCGTGAGCGCGGTTCTCATCGGCATCGATCCACACGCCGCTCAGATCGTAGCTCGCCATCCCGGCGTTACGGGTCTGGCGGTCATCGCTGAAACCCGTCGCCATGGTCGGAACGAGGGGCACGCGCGGCCACATCGAATGCACCACATCCGCAACCTTCGTCATGATCCGCGGTGTAGGCTCGGACTCGGGGCTCACTATGGGCGGCGCGTCCAGCGTCACGCTGATCCTGGGGTCGCCCAATGTCGCAATGAGCGCGGCCCGGACGTTCTCCGCGGTATCACCCGGCAGCATACGGCATTGAATGGTGGCCCGCGCCCGCTGCGGCAGGGCGTTTTCCGCATGGCCGCCGGATATCAAGGTCGCGACGCAGGTCGTTCGTAACTCCGCGTTGAAGCGGACGACCTGGCTCAATCGGTCCGCCGCGGCTGCGTCCGGTGGAGTCTGCGCGACGGCGCGCATGTCCGCGCTCAGCGAACCAGGCTCCAGGTCCGCGAGCTTTGTAAAGCTGGTTCGCGTGGTCGCGGTCAACACGACCGGGAATCGATAGCTCTCGAGTCGTCCCAGGCCGTCGGCCAATCGATAAATGGCGTTGTCAGGCCCGGGCAGCGAGCCGTGGCCCCCGGGGCTCGTGGTCTCTAGCGTGTACGTGACGTAGGTCTTCTCGCTCGTACCCACTTCCAAATAGAGTCGCTCGCCGTTCTTGTAAGCGCCCCCGCCGCCGTCGAGGTTGACGACCAGGGCGGCATCGATGAGATCACGGTGTTCCTGCAGAAGGAACGCGGGACCGTTGGAATCGCCGCCCGCCTCCTCATCGGCGGTGAACGCGACGATGACGTCGCGCTCGGGCTTGAACCGCTCGCGCTTCAGACGGATGAGTGCCTCCACCATCGCGGCATCACCATCCTTCATGTCAAGCGTGCCGCGCCCGTAGAACCACCCGTCTTTCTCGGTCAGCTTGAACGGATCGACCGACCAGTCCTCGGCCTTCGCTTCCACGACATCGAGGTGACCGAGAAACAGCACCGGCTTCGCCCGCCCTTTGCCGCGCAGGCGGACTACGACATTGCCCTTGGTCGGGTGATCGGGTGGAGCGACGAACACCACGTCCTCCGGGGGGAACTCCGCCTTCAACAGATGCTGCTCGATAGCCCGCGCCGCAACCGTCGAGCCGACGTCGTGAGTGGTCCTGATCTCTACCAGCTCCTTGAGGAGGGTCCGCCCGAGCTCCCTGTCATCCTCCGGAGGAAGCGGCCCCGGCGCCGCCGCCCCGGCCACGGAAGTCAACCCCAACGCCAACACAGCGCACCATGAGTGTGCTTTGCTCACATCCGTCCCCCGGGAAAAGTTTCAGGCAGTTTTCGGTCTTGGTGGAATGTCCAGGCCGCGCACGACCGCCGGACGCGCGAGAAACGTCTCGAGCACGCGTGCCACCTGCGGAAAGTCCTTCATGCCCACGAGCTCACCGGCGCCATAGAACGTGTTCAGCACATTCACCCACGGGAGAATTGCGATGTCGGCGATCGTATAGTCCTCCCCCATGATCCAGCTGCGGCCGCGGAGCCGCCGATCGAGCACGCCGAGCAGGCGCTTCGATTCCGCCACATAGCGATCGCGAGGACGTTTGTCCTCGTAGTCCTTGCCGGCGAACTTATGGAAGAACCCGAGCTGTCCGAACATGGGACCGATGCCTCCCATCTGGAACATCACCCACTGGATCGTCTCGTAGCGGGCGGCTCCTTCCTGGGACAGGAAACGCCGCGCCTTGTCCGCGAGGTAGATGAGAATCGCGCCCGATTCGAACAGCGGCAAGGGCCGGCCGCCCGGTCCGTCGGGGTCGAGGATCGCGGGGATCTTGTTGTTGGGATTGAGGGAGAGGAACTCGGCGGAGAGCTGGTCGTCGCTGTCGAATCGCACCAGGTGCGGCTCATAAGGCAGCCCGGTCTCCTCGAGCATGACGGATACTTTGACGCCGTTGGGTGTCGGCAGCGAATAGAGCTGGATGCGGTCCGGGTGCCTGGGGGGCCACTTGCGGGTGATGGGGAATGAGGACAGGTCGGTCACGTTGAATCCCCCTCAAAAAGGATAATTGATGCCGGTGAAGACGGCGGCACCTTCGCTGCCATAGCCGACGTCGACATAACCTACGACCGAGGGTCGCGCGAGGCCGCGAAACCCCACACCACCGACCTTGTGCAGCCGCTGGATGGGAAACGTGCTCGTGCGCGAGAACACCTGCCCGACGTCTACGAAAGGCGCGACTTCCATATCGATATGGGTCGAGACCGCGTCGAATGACCAGAATATGCGCCGCACCTCGACGGTCCCGGAGAACTCGTTGCGATCGTAAAACCGCCCTGCGCCATAGCCGCGCAACAGTTGCTGTGCCCCGATCTCGCTCTGATCGCCGCCAAGGTTGCTCAGAGCCCAGAACGGCAGTCGGTGTGCACTTGGCAAGTAGCGCAGGGACGCGTGGGCAGCCACGATCGTGTTCTGCCTGACGGGCCAATAGGCGCGCCAGTCCCCTCCCGCCTCGCTATAGAGCGAATCGTTGAAGATGCCGCCGCGGCTGGCCAATCCTGCGTAGAGGATGACTCGCATGCCACTGCGCGGCGCGGTCAGGTCATTTCGCGTGTCGTAGATGAGGGAGTAGCGATTGAGCAGCTCGCTGTTGGTTCCCAGGCCGAGCAGGTTCGGGAACCGGGTCTGGATGGAAGGGATGCTCGACAGGGTGCCGGGAAACACCTGGACGACGCGCTTGCGGATGGTGTACCGCCATTGCCAGGTGTGGTTGAAATTCCAGCCGATCTGCTCCTGGACCAGCGACGTTTGATTGGTGTAGTTCGTCTGATCGGCGAAGGGCGAGCTGTTGCCGATACCGAAGAAGCGGGGCGTGCCATCACGATCGTAGGCCACGTTGGTCTTCGATGTGAAAGCGCCCTCACGCAACCGGCCGATCTGGTATTCGCCATCCACCCCGCGCTCGACGCGCTCCCGGGCGCCGCCGACGATCGACCACTGTTCATCCTCCGATGCGTAGGAAAAGACGCGCCCGTGAAATCCCCAGCCGAAATAGGGGTTGTGGGTAATGTCGGGAGCGATGATGCGTGTGACATTGTGCTTTTCGTCGGTATGCAGCCATACGGGCAGCAGACCGACGGTCGTACCGCTGTTCGGATCGGCGCCCACCGAGGGGACCGGAATGAACGGCAGCCGGGACAAGTCATACCAGTGAGCCAGCTGCTGAGGGGCCTCCGGGGGTGGCGTCTCGGGGACCGGTACATCTCCACTCTCCGCGGCTAAGCACGACCAGGACGGCATGAGGAGCAGGAGGGCAACGACGCTCCCCCGGTAAAGTTTCAGCGCCACTTCGCAAAACACATCAGTAATCGACTCCGCCCAGGTTGCCCATCGTCGAATGCGGAGCAGTGTCGATAAAATCCGCCGCCGACAGTACCGTCCCGATCCCGCTCGCTGCGCGCACCTGCTCCGCCCGCGCTGCTCGACGTCTGTCACCACCAGTCGGTCCGGTCGTCGAGCTCGTCCAAAACCTCGACGCGAGCCCGGCAATCATGCACTTCCGGCGTGAACGGCGTATTGCGCCGACCGCGGCGCGGAAGCTGACGCCGTGCGCCAGCAAACGCAGGTCCCGCGCACGACAAACCCCGGCCCGCGGCTTCAGGTCATTGGGCCGCGCACGCATCGGGTAATCTTATCCTTTTTGTGCTTGTTATCGTTTTTCTCTCCCAATCGGGATAGTCACCGCTATTGGCGCAGCATCCCCTGCTCGCGGAACCAGGCGATGGCGTCGGCGAACGCTTCCGTCGGGGCCCGCCACTGGTACCCGAGCTCGCGAGCCGCTTTCGCGCTCGAAAAGAACATACGCTTGCGCGCCATCCGTACGCCTTCGACGGTAATGCGGGTGGGGCGACCCGTCACGCGAGCCACAGCCTCCGCGGCATAGGCTATGGGCATCACGAGGGTGCCCGGCAGGCGGACGCTCGGGGGCTTGCGGCCGACGAGTTGGGCGATCTCGACGAGGATCTCCCGCAGTGGCATATCCTGTCCGCCCAGGATGTAACGCTCGCCGACCCGGCCGCGATGCAACGCCAGCAGGTGGCCCGCAGCCACATCGTCGACATGTACGATGTTGAGTCCCGTGTCAATGTATGCGGGCGTTCTGCCGGCCGCGGCATCCAGGACCATCTGTCCGGTCGGAGTGGGTTTCACGTCACCCGGGCCGACCGGCGTCGAGGGATTGACGATGACCACGGGGGCACCGGCGCCCGCCGCATCGCGCGCCACCTCTTCCGCCAGAAACTTCGAGCGCTTGTAGTGCCCGATCATGTCCGACACAGTGGCGGGAGTTCCCTCCGTTCCCGGCGAGCCGTCGGCCGGAATCCCGATCGTGGCGACGCTGCTGGTGTAAACGACCCGGCCCACGCCCGCCGCGCGAGCAGCATCGAGAATGTTGCGTGTACCCTCCACGTTGGTCCGGTACAGCTGCTGCGGATCGAACGCGCCCAGCCGATAATCGGCGGCGACGTGAAAAAGCGCTTCGCACCCGGCAAGGGCGCGGGCGAGCGAGCCGGCGTCAGCGAGATCCCCCTCCACAACCTCGACGGCAAGGGCCCGCAGATTGCGCCGATCGGAGCCTTTGCGAGCCAGCGCACGCACCCCCCACCCTTCCCGCAGGAGCGCGCGGGCAACAGCCGCTCCGACAAAGCCGGTCGCACCCGTCACGAGTGCTTTCACGAGAGGCTGTCCCGCGTGGCCGAGAAAGCGTACGGCGCCAGTGAGCCGACGCGAGCCACGGCCGCCAGCGAGCGGCTGGCCGCCCGGTAGCGCCGAGCGAGACGGATGAGAGGCGCCAGCTCGGCGGGCGCGCGCGCCAGCGCGCCCACGAGCCGCCACATCTGCAAGTGTCCTTCGCTGTCCGCAGCGGCTGTCACCGCACGAGGGAGCGCGTCCTCCGCACTATCGACGATCACCCGCATGGCGATGAAAGGCAGTTGGTGAGCCTGCGCCACCTGGGCAACAGCCAGACTCTCCATGTCCACCGCCGCCGCGCGGGTTTCGCGGAACAGGGTGGCTTTATCCGCGAGCGAACCAATCGCGCGCGAGGTCGTCAGCAGGCGACCCTGCGTGAGGGGAGTCCGTGTCGGAGGAAGATGGGACACGACCGCCGCACCGAGCCGCTCGCGCCAATGCCGCGCGGTCGAGACAACCGCGCCTTCGAGCGAGATCACTTCGCTCGGCAGAAAGATTGCCCCGGCCGACAGCGCCGGATCCAGCCCTCCGGCCATACCCCAGCTCACCAGGGCATCCGCCCCGGCTGCGATGAGCGCCCGTGCGCTCTGCGCTGCTGCGGTCGCACCCATTCCGCTCACTGCCCGCAGGGTTCCATCGGGAAGGGACGTCAGCGGCTCGTGAGGGCGCGTTGGAGGCCCGAGATGGCGCGCCTCAGCGGCGAGTGCGCACACGACCCCAACGACATTCCGTGTCAATGAGCCGCCTCGAGGTCGGACAGCTTCCGATAGGCCGCCAAGGCCCAGAGCGGGAAATAGGCGCAGTAGCCGTGATACTTGAGGTAGAACACGCGCGGAAAGCCGGGCGCGGTGAAGGTCGGATCGCCCCACAATCCGTCCTGCTGTTGTGTCCGCAACAGGTACTCGACACCGCTGCGCACCATGTTGGAGCCGACCTCTCCTGCTGCGAGCAGCCCCAGCAGCGCCCAGGCTGTCTGGTAAGGATTACTGGGCGTTTCTCCCGGCCGCAGCGGCCGCGCGTAGCTGTGGTTGCTCTCGCCCCAGCCGCCGTCGCCATTCTGACGCGCTGCAAGCCAGCTCACGGCACGGCGCACGGTCTCGTCGCCCGCGCCGATACCCGCTTGCGCGAAAGCTACCAACACCGACCAGGTGCCGTAGATGTAGTTGGTCCCCCAGCGGCCGAACCACGAGCCGTCGGGCATCTGCTCCTTGCGGAGGAAATCGACGGCGCGCGCCAGTGCCTGGCGGTCTTGCGGGCGGCCGACGCGTGCCAGCGCCGTCACCGTCCGAGCCGTAACGTCGCTCGTCGGCGGATCCAGCAGCGCCCCGTGATCCGCGAACGGAATGTAGTTGAGGTTGTAATGCGTGTTGTCGACATCGAACGCCGCGAAGCCGCCGTTCGTGCTCTGCATGCCCACCAGCCAGTCGAGAGCGCGCCGCAGGGACTCCTGGTAGCGCGCCGGTTCGCTCGAGCGGTGCATCGCCCATGCGATCACCGCGGTGTCGTCGAGGTCCGGGTAGTGCGCATTGGCGAACTGAAAGGGCCAGCCGCCCCCCGGCAGATCCGGACGCTTGACCTGCCAGTCGCCCGGCTCATCCAGGAGCTGACGGTCTCTCAGCCAGTCGAGCGCCCGATTGGCGGCGGCCTCAGCAGCCGCGCCACCCGTCTCCTGCATGGCGAGAGCCGCCAGGGCGGAATCCCACACCGGCGAGACGCAAGGCTGACAGTAGGCGCTCGCGTCCTCGAGGACGAGGAGCTTCTCGATCGCGCGCTTCGCGGTCACGCGATGTGGATCGTCCCTCGGATAGCCGAGCAACACCATCGCCTCGAGCGCATTCACCATGGCCGGGAAAATCGCCCCCAGCCCATCTTCCCCGTTCAGTCGTTCGATGAACCAGCGCTCCGCGCGGCGCGTCGCCGCCTTGCGCATCGCCTTGGGAATGAGCGGGTCGATCAGGCGCCCGCAACGATCGAGGAGGAAGAAGACCCGCGCCAGCCGGCGCGCGTTGCGTGCGGTGGGCAGCTGGAAATAGTGGTGCTCCTGTTCCGGAGGTGTGGTGAACAACTCGCGGATGTGCACGTTGCGCGGATTCTTGGCCCGCGGCTTGTACGTGCACAGGATGAACAACGGCACCATCACCGTGCGCGACCAGTACGACACCCTGTCGAGATGGAACGGGAACCAACGCGGCAGGAGCATGATCTCGACGGGGATGTACGGCACGGCGCGCCAGGGCACCTCGCCGAAGAGCGCGAGCGCGATGCGGGTGAAGACGTTGGATCGGGCCGCGCCGCCGCGTTCGAGGATCGCGGCACGGGCCCTGCGCATGTGCGGTGCATCGGGGCTGTCGCCCGCGAGCTTCAGTGCGAAATACGCCTTGACGGTGCAGCTGATATCGAGCTCGCCGCCATGGTAGAGCGGCCAGCCGCCATGATCCGCCTGATGAGTGCGCAGGTAGGCGGCGATCTTCGCCTCGAGCGACACATCGATCTCATCGAGATAGTGCATCATCAGAATGTATTCGGACGGGATCGTGCAATCCGCCTCGAGCTCGAACAACCAATAACCCGCGGCGGTCTGCGCGTGCAGCAGCGCGTCGCGCGCGCTTTCGATGCCGCGGTCCAGGATCGAGTCCGAGGTGGGGCGGCCGAATTTCAGCGGACGCAGTGCGGGAGCCGCGGCTCCCTCGGTCACGACGGAATCTACGGAATCTCGAGCATGGAACGGACGATTCAAAGGCCGGATCTCCCTTCAGAGCGGCGAGCTGTGCGCTCCAGCGGGACAGGCCGGGCGCCGTGATTTTTTTCTGCGGTAGTTGGCCCCGCGAGATGCAGAGCAGGTCGAGGTGAGCGCCGCGCCACCGTGGGCGAGGCGAGCGGCAGGCCCGTGGCGGCCCAGTCGAACAGGCGCCAAAGCAGCCAGTTGCTGCGCACCGCGACATTCGTCGACAGCTGGGTGACGGCCACGGCCGCGTGGGACACTTTGACTTGCGCGCCGCTGGTGAAGCCAGGCGTCGCCGCGATCCGGCGCAGCGTGAGCACCGCGAGGCCGATCGCCCAGAGGCAGAAGCGCCGGATACCGGTTTCCCTGGCCGGAATCAGCAGCGTGTAGGCAAGGGCATTGCGCAAATGGACGTGCGCCACGCCGACCAGCTCGCGCATGCCCGCATCGAACCCCGCGCCCCCCTGCCCCGGGGTCAGCTGGGCCAGGTCGATGCCGTGACGCGTGAACACCTCTTGCGGCAGCCAGCAGGCGCCGCGGCTGCGGTCTTCCCAGACATCCTTGAGGATGTTGGTCATCTGCAGGCCCTGAGCGAACGAGACCGCCAGGTCGTGCAGCTCGGTGCGATGCTGGCGCGCCCCGGCCGAGTAGCTGCAAAACAACTCGGTGAGCATCTGGCCCACGACGCCCGCCACGTAGTAGCAATAGTCGTCGAGGTCGGTCGAGCGCGGCAGGCCGCGCAGGCTCGCGGTCTGCTGGAACTGGTGCATGCCGTGACACATGATGTCGACGCAGCGCTGGATCGCGACGCGCTGCGGCTCGTCGAATCGCGCCGTGATGGTCACCACGCGCTTCATGTTGAGGACCAGATCGCGCTCGGCGGGCAGTGTCCGCGCCGAAAGCTGCGGCGCGACATCCCTGGCCAGCAGGTCCGGGTCTTCCCTGCCGCACACGACGGCGACGAACCGTTGCAGCAGCACGAGGGTCGCGGCAGCCGAGGGCGTCGTCTCGTCCTCGATCGTGTCGGCGATCCGGCACAGCAGGTAGGCGTTGGTCACCGGCGACCGCAACCCGGGCGGCAGCTGTGGAATCGTCAGCGCGAAGGTACGCGATACATGCGGCAGGATTCCATTCTGATAGTCCTCATCGGCAATGCTCGCATCCATTTGGACAGTGTCGCGCGACATCGTACGAATAACACCACTCAAACACAGTACCCTTGGAACCCAAGTGCTTGGTCCGCCAGCGACCGGCGGCGTTGCTCGAGCCCTGATGGGCCATTGACCATCCGGCGGACCGCTGGGGCCGGTCTCCCCGGGCGGCGCTGTTGCGCCCCTGAGACAGAGGGGGCGGCCCGCCGCCGGTGCGCACTTTAGCATGCAATTGAATTGGATAAGTTCAATGCTTGCTGATCGGGTCGTGGGTGCCCAGGCCGCCAGCCCTCTCGCGCTTTGCATGTGGCGCCGCCGACACGCCGCTCTGCCGCCAGGGGTGCCGAACGGTCAAGCTGACGTTCGCCTCTCCCGGCGGATGAGCCCCGGCCCAAAAACATAGCGGAGACAGGAGCGCTGCGCAGCGCGCGAGGGTTCCCCTCGGGGTCCGGGCGAGTCGGCCGGCCGGCATGAGCCCGCGCGTGTCGAGCCTGAGGGTGCGATCAGTGACGCGTGGCGGGCGCCAGCCGTCAGTAACGCCGTGCGAGCAGCCAGTCCGCCAGTGAGCGCAACAGCTCGGCACGCGTGCCGAACGGCGCAAGGGAGGCGAGTGCCTGGGTATGCAACAGCCGCACCCGTTCCTGCGAGGCCTCGATTCCAATGACGGCCGGATGCGTGGGCTTGCCGCGCTCGCTATCCGCACCGGTCGCTTTGCCAAGCGTCGAGGTGTCGCCGAGCAGGTCGAGCAAATCGTCCTGAATCTGAAATGCCAGGCCGATGGGGTTCACGAAACCCAACAGCGCCTGGTGCCAGCGCGACTCGAGCGATGGGGCGCAGGCGGCTGCCATCATCACGCTAACCCGAATCAACGCTCCCGTCTTGCGCGCGTGCATTTCCTCGACCTGCGTGAGATCGAGCTTCTTACCTTGCACGGCGAGATCGATTGCCTGGCCGCCGGCCATGCCGAATGTGCCGCTCGCTTCGGCCAGCAGCTCCACCAGCCGCAGGCGGATCGCCGGAGATGCGGGCAACGCGGGATCGCGAGTCAACACTTGAAACGCCAGCGTCTGCAGGGCGTCGCCCACCAGAACCGCGGTCGCCTCGTCATAAGCCTTGTGGCACGTGGGGCGGCCCCGGCGCAGGTCATCGTCATCCATGGCCGGCAGATCGTCATGGACGAGCGAGTAGACGTGGATCAGCTCGATCGCACAGGCTGCCGCCTCGACCTCGTCTTCGGCAAGACCGAGCGCATGGGCGGTAGCGAAGACCAGTGCCGGCCGGATACGCTTGCCGCCGCCCAGCACGCTGTAGCGCATTGCCTCGTGTAAACGACCAGGCACCACGCCAGGCTCGGGAAGCCGCGCCGCCAGCGCCCGCTCCATACGGGCCTGCCACGATTCGAGTTGGGCGCCGAATGCAGCGCGCTTCGCCGAATCTTCCGAACGCTCTGGTCGTGCGGAAACTGCGCTATTCACGCCCGAGCTTCCACCGCCGACATACGCTGATCTCTCATTACAACCTCGAGGGCGCGTCGGGCTCGCGGCTCGCGCGCTTGATGTCGGCGACAGCAACGGTGGCAACCGTGGCAGCGGCGTGGCGCGGGCGATCCCCGTAGAGGATCGGCGGATCGGCGGCCATCGGGCCGCTGAGGCGCGGTCCGAGCAGGGCCGTCTTCAGCGCCTTGAGAGGATGGGCGAACGCATCATCGACCGCCGTGCCCTCGAATCCGCAGTGAGCCATGCAGTTGTCACAGGCGGGGTTGCGTCCCACGCCATAGTTCTCCCACACGGTATCTTCCATCAGGGACTTGAAGGTGGGCGCGTAGCCTTCGTCGGTGAGCAGGTAACACGGCCGCTGCCAGCCGAAGAGGTTGTAGGTCGGCGTGCTCCAGGGGGTGCACTGATAGGCCTGGTTGCCGGCCAGGAAGTCGAGGAACAGCCCGGAGTGGTTGAACGACCAGCGGCTGCGCGAGCTGCCCTTCTGGCGGCCGCGCTTGAAGATCTCACGGAACAGCCGCTTGCTGGCGCTGCGGCCGAGGAAAACGTCCTGCCGCGGGGCGTGATGATAGCTGTAGCCCGGCGAGACCATGATGCCCTCGATGCCGAGCGCCATGGCTTCGTCGAAGAAGGCCGCAACGTGATCCGGATCCTCGCCGCTGAACAGCGTGCAGTTGATCGTGACCCGGAAGCCCTTGCTGCGCGCGAGCTTGATGGCCGCGACCGCCTTGTCGAACACGCCTTCCTGACACACGGACTCGTCGTGGCGCTCACGGTTGCCGTCGAGGTGGATGGAGAAGGTCAGGTAAGGCGACGGGGTGTACTCGTGGATGTGCTTCGGCAGCAGGATGGCGTTCGTGCACAGATACACGAATTTCTTGCGCGCCACGATGCCGGCGACGATCTGCGGCATTTCCTTGTGGATGAGGGGCTCGCCGCCGGGAATCGACACCATCGGGGCGCCGCACTCGTCCACGGCGCGCAGCGCGTCCTCGACGCTCACCCGCTTCTGCAGGACCTCCTTCGGGTAGTCGATCTTGCCGCAGCCGGCGCAGGCGAGATTGCACTGGAACAACGGCTCCAGCATCAGGACCAATGGATAGCGCTTCACACCCCGCAGCTTGCGGCCTGCGATGTAACGCCCAACACGATACGCCTGGATCAGCGGAACGCCCAAAACTCCAACTCCTATTGCAGGGCGAGCACGGCTGCGCGGTGATCCCGCCAGATACGCGCCCACTCCAACTTGAACCACGGCGTGAACTTGTCGGCGCTGCCGCCGGCCAGCTCGGCCTGAAGCGCCTCGGGATGCACCCAGCGCGAGGCGAGAATCTCCTGCGGATCGGTCCTGATCGGGTCGCGGCTGCGGCCGATGAACACCGAGCACAGCTCCTGCTCCGAGCCCGCGGACTCGAACTGCGCCTGATACTGGAACTTGAAGAGGAACTGCAGCGGACAGCGCAGACCGAGCTCCTCGTACAGCCGGCGGTGGATGGCCGCCTCCATGCTCTCCGCACGGCGCGGGTGGCTGCAGCAGCTGTTCGACCAGTACAGCGGCCACAGGCGCTTGGAGCTCGAGCGTTGTTGCAGCAACAACTCCGCACCGTTGAATATGAACAGCGAAAACGCCCGGTGCAGCACGCCCTGCCCGTCGTGGCACTTCGCCTTGCTCAGGTGCCCGACTTCGCGGTCGGCTTCGTCCACCAGGATAAGCGCTTCGGCATCCGCCGCGGCCTCATGCGCGCTGCTGGTGCCGTCCCGAAATTCATCCATCACTTAGGCAACTCCATGCGGACGCAGGTCCGTGAGCTCGCGATCATCGCAGGCTGTGCCATGGGCATTCATCCGGGCATCATAACTGTGTGACAGCGGTTCGCCAAAGTAATCTTAAGGGATAGAACGGCCCCCCAGATAGGCACAGCCTGCTCTTTATGGTGCAGGACTGCTGGAGCGCAGACGCTCTTTGGCGACAACCTTTCCGTTCCCTTTCCCGTGCGCGAGGCCGCTAATCGGGCGCCAGCCCGCAGCGCGCCAGCACGGCGCGCAGATCGCGGATCGCGGGAAATACTTCATTGTTCCAGTCCGCGCCCTGTGCGTCGTAGGCCCGCTGCTCGTATTCCACGATCTCCTTGTCTTCCGCGAAGATCCGCTCCGTGAACCAGGTCACGAACGGCCACACCGCGTGGATCAGGCCCGGGATCGGCGGCTTCTTCACCGACAGATATCCATAAGTGCGATTGGTGCGCTGCTCAGCGTCGAGCGGCGTGTAGTTGAGCCAGACATCCAGCACAGGATCGTCGCTCACCTTGAGGTCGCGTCCGATCCAGACCTTGAGGCTTTGCGTCGGGTAGTCGGTGCGGATGCGCATGTGATCCGAGAAATCCTTCTTCACATGCTTGCGGTCGCGGGCGAGGTGGACGATGACCCTCTCACCCATCGAGGATTTGCCTGCGGTGCGGCTGAAGCTGTACTCCACCTGTGCCCAGTCGTCGCCGTGTTGGCGCCCGATGCACTGTGCCTTGATCGAGCCCATGTTCTTGCGATGCATGAACTGGTGGTTCATGTCGAACAGGTTCTCGTGCATGAACGTGTAGTGGCAGGCGACCTCCCGGTTCAGCCGGCGTGTTTTGTAATCCTTACGCTGCGAGGAGCCGAGTGTCTTCGGCAGACGGCTCTCGGCCAGCGCGGGATCGCCCGGGAACACGAAAATCAGGCCATCGATCTCGCGCGCCGGGTAACTTTTCACCCCGTTGGGCAGACGCTCCTTCCCGAGGTACGGCACGTCAACACACTTGCCGCTGCAGTCATAGCTCCAGCCGTGGTAGTGGCACTTGAGCTCCTCACCGGTCACGACGCCGAGGTGCAGCGGCACCTGGCGATGAGCGCAGCGATCCTCGAGGGCAAACACCCGGCCGCTGCCGCCGCGATAGAGCACGATGGGCTGACCGGCGAAGTGGCGCCCGAGCGTCTTCCCAACCTTCAACTCGTCGCCCCAGGCAAGGGCATACCAATGGTCCGGATGCGCGCCCATGCGACGCAGGTCGAACGCATTGGGCGAATTCGCCGTGCGCAGGGTTATCAGGTTAGGACTCTCTTCCGACATTGCGCGCTCCAGACTGCGGTCAATTGTTTCAAGAGTAACGCGCGGAAACGCCCTGCGGTCAAGCTAAGACCTTTTGTCTGCGGCCGCGCCGACGGACGCATCTGATCCAGATAAAGGTTTAGATATACTCTATAAGCGAATGATATCGCGAAGATTAATTACTGTCCAGCAGCGTTGAAGGCCACGCTGGGACCTCCTGCTCGACGTGTCGCTCAGCCATTGGTCGGATGCCTCGGTCGCCCCTCGATGCCCGTTTACCCCACTATCATTACAACCGTAACCGGGTACGGCCAACCAACAACGCGCGCCGGGGTCTCGAGCGCGACAGCCGCGGCGGGAGGCATCGCTAGGTTTTTTGTGTCAGGAACTTCAAGACAATTCGTGCCGTCTCGTGCGGAAACTGATCGACGAAGAAATGACCGCCAGGCAGGGAAGCTTCCTCTACATGCGCGCAACGGCGGCGCCATTCGGCGGGGATGTTGAAAAGCCGCGCCATGGCGCCGGCAGCACCGTAGAGCACGAGTGTCGGACAAGCCACCTTCCGGTCGAGATCGGCCGAGTCGTGCTCGAAGTCGATTGTCGTCGCGGCACGGTAGTCCGAGCACGAGCCGTGGATCATCGCGGGATCGCGCCACGCGCGCCGGTAATCCGCCAGCATCTCGGCGTCGAATTCCGAAATGCGCGCGGCGCCCCACCCCGTCAGGCTCGTCTCATAGAAGAAGTCGGGATCGTTACCGATGAGCCGCTCCGGGAACGGCTCCGGCTGCGAGAGGAAATACCAGTGCCAGTAGGCTGCGGCGACCTTACGGTCCGTGTCGTTGAGCATGGCGTGCGTGGGAACGATATCCATGACTGTCAGTGTGCGGACGGCATCGGGATGATCGAGCGCCATGCGGTGCGCGGCTCGCCCCCCGCGGTCATGACCCACGACATGAAAGCGATCGAACCCGATCTGCCGCATGAGTCCGAGCTGGTCGGCGGCGAACGCGCGAAAGGCGTAGTTCGAATGGTCGGGGAGGCACTTGGGCTTCGACGACTCGCCGTAACCGCGCAAATCGGCACAGACCACCGTGAACTGCTCCGCGAGCACCGGAGCAACGCGCGCCCACATGGCTTTGGTTTGAGGAAAACCGTGCAACAGGAGCACCGGCGGTCCCGCGCCCCCAATACAACATGCGATCTCGATGCCGTCCACGGCTACGCGACGGCTGCTGAACCCCTCGAACATCGTCGCCTCCCTCGGATGGCGTCCCGGCATGATCGCATGGTTGCGGTGTGGAGGAGTCTGGAGGCTAGGGTCGGAATCGAACCGGCGTAGACGGCTTTGCAGGCCGCTGC
>CAZDTG010000005.1:72540-79076 GCA_964508005.1 uncultured Steroidobacteraceae bacterium | reverse complement strand
GAGGGATGCCGAGCGACCGCTCAGTAGGCCGTCAGCAACTGCTGTGTCAGGGGAACTATCGGGATGCCCGAGGGGCCGGCAAACTCGATCGGTACCGATACGGAGGTGAAGCCGGCGTTTCGGATGACGGCGAAATGCAGATGCGGGCCCGTGCTGAAGCCGGTGCTGCCCGAGTTGGCAAGGTATTCGCCGCGGCCGACGTGCTCGCCGATGTGGACACGAATCGAGTCCCAATGCAGATGGGCGTACATAGCGATCGTGCCGTCGTCATGCAGGATCTCCACGACATTGGCCTGATCCGCCATGGCCGGGACCGCGCCGCCCCTGAATGCGTCGTGACGAACGTTGATGACGACACCCTCGCGCGCGGCATAGACCGGAGTTCCATCGGGGAGAGCGATGTCGACGGCATACTGACTGTCGGGCGTGGTATGTGTGAAGGTCGACGGATGAGCCTGTGAGATCACGTAGCTCGAGCCGACGGCGAAGGGCGCACGATAAGGGTCGGGGGGCCGGTGTTGCGCTTCCGGTGATCCCAGGGCGATCGTCCACATGTATTCCAGGCTCGATTTACCGGCGCCCGCATTCTCGACGCGGACCATGAGCTCCCGGCTCTGGGGCTGAAGTATTTTCCGGTACTCGGTGCCGTTGGGGATGGCTGGATCGTCCGAGCGGACGATCTTTTCGAGGAACGTGGCGACGCACAGGCAGGTGTTGATCGCGGTGAACTGCGTCGTGCGGCCGCTATCGGTGCGCTCGATCGTGTTCTGCAGCGTCTCGCTCTGGTGATTGAGGCTGAAGGAATCTTGTTTCGCAGCCGTTGGCGGGGCGCTGTCCGTGAACACCCACTGGCCGTTCGCGTCCCGATACTTGTAGGCCGTTTGCCCCGGCGATGGGACATTACAGAGGAGCGCGAGAACCGACGCCCCGAGGCGCGGAGCGATCCTTCGGGAGCTCACGTTCCACAGGCGGCGTTCATTGCCCGCCTGGCTTCCTCGCGCATCGCGTCCGCTTGTGCGTCGGTGTAGTACTCGCGGCTTCCGTCGGCACCGGGCGCGAAGATCCGGCGCGAATCTTTCAGGACGCTGTAATGATTGCGCGCGTTCTGGCACTGTGCCTTCTTGTTGTTCTCCTGCTGCGCCTTGGTTTTGCTGTCGGCCAGCTCCTGCTTCTTGCGCTGATCGTCTTCCGCCTTGAGTAACATCCGCTCCTTGGCGAGGCGCTCAGCCTCCTTGGGATCGGGCTGCTGAACCGCCACTTCCGTCTTCTGGGCTGCCGAGGTGCTGGGCCGGTCGGAGTAGACCACATGTCCCTGCGCATCGACCGACTTGTAGATGTCCTCAGCCTGTGCGCGGAAAACAGCAGACGCGACGAGGAGGCCCGCCATCACCATGGCGGCGCGTCCCGCGAACCTTACTGTGCATCGTGAAACCGGCACATTACACCCCAGGTTACGGCCAGTTTACGGGGCTCGGCCCTACCGGGGGGCGATACCGGTCACAGAATCCCCGCGCACCCCTCGGGGTCCGGTGAAGCAGCGCTCGGCGTGTGACTGCGGTCACCGCACATACGATCCGGCGTTGAGATCGATGGTCGAGCCGGTGGCGTGGTCGGCGAAGCCGCTCAACAGGAACGCGACCGTCGGAGCGATGTCGTCCGGCTCGGTCAGGCGCTCCAGGGCGATGTCGCTGGAGGCATACTCCTCCCCATACTGATCGATAAAGAGTTGGGCCATCTCGGTTCGAGTGAACCCCGGCGCCAGGAGGAACGCCTTGATGCCTTGCTTGCCGAAGCCGCGCGCGATTGAGCGGGTGAGGGCGACCATGCCGCCCTTCGACGCTGCATAAGCCAGGTAATCCGGCGTATCGCCACGGAAAGCCGCTCGGGAAGCGATGTTCACGATGCGGCCGTTGTGTTGCTTTTCGAAGTGGGCGAGGGCGCTGCGGCTCAGAAGTCCGGTCGCGGTCAAATTGACCGCCAAGGTGTGATTCCAGTCGGCCAGCCAGTTGTCGGTCGGAGCCCCAAGAGGCGAGCCTATGGCAATCCCCGCGTTGTTGACTAGCGCATCGATGACGCCGTACCGGGCTTCAACTGCCGCCCAGAGCGACGCACATGCCTCAGCCGAAGCGAGGTCCGCACCGAAGGCGTGGGCTCCGTGCCCGATCTCTCGGACCAACTCTTCTGCGCCTTCACGGCCCTTTCCATAATGGACGGCGACGCGCGCGCCGGATGCGGCGAGCCTGCGCGCAACGGCCGCGCCGATTCCCCGGCTTGCGCCCGTGACGAGCACTGTCTGTCCCGAAAGATTGATCTCCAAAGTGGCAGCTCCTGGGTTGGCACAATTCAGGCAAGCCGCAGCGATGCGCGAGCCGCGGCGAGAATTTCGTCCGAGAGATGCGGGTCGTCGACGAGCCGGGCCAGCACCATCCCACCTACCATGGTCGACAGGATGGCCATAGCGGTGCGACGCCGCTCTTGCGGGGTAGTCCCCTGTGACGAGGCGGTCAAGGTGTCGACTTGTGCGCGGATGGACTCGGTCAGCGTGTGCCGTACCTCCGAGGAAGCGCGTGCTGCCTCTGTGCCCAAGGCCGACAGAGGGCAGGACACGCCAACGTTGTCACGATGCTGTCGACTCAGATACATGTCGGCGTAGCGTCCGGCGTTCTGGAGGGTTGGGCGGCCGCGGTGCGCGGACGGCTCATGAGCCATGGCCGCGTCGATCAGGGCCTCCTTGGAATCGAAGTGTCCATAGAAGCCTCCATGCGTCAGGCCAGCGGCGCTCATGACCTCGGCCACGGTGACGTTATCGAAGCCGCGCTCCCGAAACAGCCGCGCCGCCGCGTCCAGGATGCGCTTCCTGTTCTCCGTCACCTGTTCACGACTTACTTTCATGAGGTCTTTCTCTGCATCCGACCGTGCCATTGACATTATACATTATGGATGTCATGATTGTATTCATGATGATTATCATCAATAAGTGAGGCTCAATCATGCAAACCCCGGTTTCCAGTGTGCTCATCACCGGCGCGTCGACGGGTATCGGTGCTGCCTACGCCGACAGGTTCGCCCGCCGCGGCCACAATCTCGTGCTCGTTGCCCGTGACAAGGCACGAATGGATACCCTTGCGGCGCGCTTGCGCAAAGAGGCGCATGTCTCGATCGATGTGCTGCCGGCCGATCTCACCGCGCCAACCGATCTGGAGCGCGTCGAGAAGCGCCTGCGCGAGGACGATCGCATCGGCATACTCGTCAACAACGCAGGGGCGGCGGTCGAGGGAGGGTTCGCCAAGCCCGATCTCGAGGCAATCGATCGGCTCATCCGCCTGAACGTCACGGCCCTGACGCGGCTCGCCGGGGCCGTGGTGCCTCGGTTTCTCGAGCGCGGCGCGGGAGCGATCATCAACATCTCGTCCGTCGTCGGCGTCGCTCCGGAGATTCCGCTCGGGGCCTACGGCGCTACGAAGTCCTATGTGTTGGCGTTCTCGCAAAACATGCAGAGCGAGCTCGGCCCGCGCGGACTTTACGTACAGGTGGTGCTGCCGGCTACGACACGCACGGAGATCTGGGAACGTTCCGGCCGGGACGTCAATGCCCTCAAGGGCATCATGGACGTGAACGAGCTGGTGGATGCGGCGCTGGTTGGTTTCGATCGCCGTGAAGCGGTGACTATTCCGTCATTGCCGGATGCGGCCCAGTGGGCGGCCTTCGAGGTGGCACGCAAGGCCATGCTGCCGAATTTTGCCAACGAGCACGCTGCCGCGCGCTATCGAGGATAGCGCGGGAAGCGGAGCAGGGATCAGCGCATCGCGGTGCCGGTGAGGTTGTCGGGCAGCGCGAACACGAACAGCGTTCCGCCGAGGTTCGTGTATTTCGCGAGGTCCTTGTAACCTCCGACCGCGCCAAGGCCCGCGGTCCCTTCCGTGAGACCGGCGGCCATGCCAATGCCTGCCCAGCCGCCGATGCCGGAGTACACGCCCACATATTGCTTGCCGCCGTAGTCGTAGGTGAAGACGTTGCCGATGATCCCGGAAGGCGTCTTGAACTTCCACAGCTCCTGGCCGTCCTTCGGGTTGACCGCTTTGAGATAGCCTTCCAGCGTGCCGTAGAAGACGACGTCGCCCGCAGTGCTCAAGACTCCCGACCACACGGAGAAGCGCTCGGGTTTCGACCAGGCGATGCGCCCATGTACCGGGTCCCAGGCGATGAACTTGCCCATGTCGCCGTGTTCGCTCGGACCCGGGAACATCGACAGGGTCGCGCCGACATACGGCTGTCCCGCGGTGTATTGGATCTGGAACGGCTCGTAATTCATGCAGACGTGGTTCGTGGGCACCATGAAAAATCCGGTGTGGGCGTCGTAGCTGGAAGGCTGCTCATCCTTCGTCCCCAACGCGGCCGGGCAGATGCCCTTCACATCGACATCCGTGCCGCTCGATGCCGGGGAATATCTCTTGTCGACGAGGGGGCGTCCGGTCTTGAGGTTGACCTCGGTCGCCCAGTTCACCGCCGGATCGTACTTCTGCGCGTTCAGCAGCTCACCGGTCTCCCGATTGAGAGTGTAGGCAAACCCGTTGCGATCGAAGTGCTGCAGCACGGGAACCTTCGCGCCGCCGTGCATCGCGATATCCACGAGGGGCACCTCATTCACGCCGTCGTAGTCCCACTCATCGTGCGGTGTCATCTGAAACACCCACTTCGCCACCCCGGTGTCGAGGTCCCGCGCGAAAATGGTCATCGACCACCGGTTGTCGCCCGGGCGCTGGCTTGGGTTCCACGTACCGGGATTGCCGCTCCCGTAATAGAGCAGGTTGAGCTTGGGGTCGTAGGAATACCAGCCCCATGTCGTGCCGCCGCCGAGTTTCCACTGATCGCCCTGCCAGGTTTTCAGGGAAGAGTTCGCGCCGACGGGCGCCATCCGGCCGTTGGTCCAGGTCATGGTCTTTTTCGGGTCAAGCAGCAAGTCCTGGTCGGGGCCCGTGCTCCAGGCCGTCCAGAGGCGCTTGCCGGTCTTGATGTCGTAGGCCTCGATGCGCCCGCGCACGCCGAACTCCCCGCCGGAGATACCCGTGATGATCTTGTCCTTGAACACGTGCGGTGCGTTGGTGTTGGTCTCGCCGATCTTCGGATTGCCGTTTTTCACCGACCAGGCGACTTTGCCGGTCTTCGCGTCCAGTGCAACGAGAGTCGTGTCCGCCTGCTGCAGGAATATCTTACCGTCGCCGTAGGCGAGCCCACGATTGACCGTATCGCAGCACATGACGGGCACGACATCCTGATCCTGCTTGGGCTCGTACTTCCAGCGATACGTCAGGTCCTTGAGGCTGACCGCGTACACATTGTTGGGGAACGGCGTATGCATATACAGCATATCGCCGATCACGAGCGGCGAGCCCTCGTGACCGCGCAGGACGCCGGTCGACATCGTCCATACTACCTGCAGTTTCCCCACGTTACCGCCGTTGATCTGCTTGAGATCGCTCCAACGGAGGTTCGCGTAGTCACCCGCCTGCGCCGCCCAGTTGTTGGGATCGCGCATCTTCTGCTCGAGATCCGGATCCGCTATGGCCGAGGCACACGACAATGAGAGGACACCTGCGACGAGCACCGTCGCTGTGGATCGATATCTGCGGGCCATGATGGGTCCACCTCGCCCCGAATCGGGACGTTAGCGGGGAGTGGGAATCGGAGGGTCCCGTGCCGCCACCTGGGCGCGGCCCTCCACCGGTGTGAGTGACTCGACAGAGACATTGAAGGGCGAGCGTACGGATGGGGCCTCGCACGCCAGTTTGAAGCTGATGACCCGATCGGGAAGCGCTGCCAGCAGACGGTCCTTCATCTGCCGCAGCAGCTTGCAATCGGAGGGCTCGAGTGAGGCGGGATGCCCCGGTTCCAGACGGACCGTTCGGGGTGCCGCCCGGACGTCGGCCGGATGGGTATCGTCGTCTCCCACGGCCTGCGGAATGGAAAAGTACAGATGGACCTGTGGCGACAGCCCCAGGGGCCCGAGTTGCGTCCCGCACTGGTAGGTGACGATTCTCAAATCCGGCCGCGCCCCGATGGCGAGCAGCACATCGCGGAACTTGTTCCACAGCGCCTCGCATGAATAGATCTTCGGCAGGTGGTCGAAGTGGACGAGCAGCTCATGTGCGGTCCAAATCGCCGCTCGACCCGGAGAAGCAGAGGTCGCGGCGCCTGCTGCGCTTGCCAGTGTCGCGGGGATCGACACCACGCACCCGAGCGCCAACAGCCGGAACTTGTGCATATACTTCTGCTGCGGATCCCTGGACCAGCGACCGCGCGACGATCCGCCTCGCGCCCATTAAAAGTCGTGACAGCGCGTGTGGTTCCACCGCCACCTTATCATTGATGAAACTCGTTCGCCCGCTGCGACGGCGCGCGGGCGGCGGCGCTCGTTACCGAGTAGCCGTAATCCTTTCGGGGACGCGGGTAATCCTTTCGAGCGGGTGTGATCGATCACGAGCCGAGGACCTCGTCGTGTTGGATCGATCGCGAGCAATGCGAACATTTCCTCGTCA
>CAZDTG010000005.1:31040-72440 GCA_964508005.1 uncultured Steroidobacteraceae bacterium | reverse complement strand
CCGAGGACCTCGTCGTGTTGGATCGATCGCGAGCAATGCGAACATTTCCTCGTCAGAGCGAGCGGGGCAGTGTTTCATCGGCCGCAACCAACCTCCAGGTTGTGCCTGCAGAACGTCCAGCGTAGCCGGCTCCGGCTCCGGCTCGAGCGCGAGCTTGGAGCTCGCTCGATCGCGCGCGCGAACCGCGGCCTGAGCCATACTGTTGGCCGCACCCCCTGCTCGAGAGCGCTGCAAGCGATGTTTGAAGACTTGCGCAAAGCCGACTCGGCAGTGCAGGATGACTCCAAGGTCCCGCAGGGGAGTTATGTGTTACGGCACCGGTCACGTTTGCCCGAGCGCCCGATCTCATGAAGATGTCGCACCGTATCGGCCTCCTGGGCGTTGTCCTGCTCGTTGCCTGCAGCTCGATGCAGAGCGATTGGGAGCAGGCGCGCGCGAGCGATAGTGTCGCCGCCTACCAGGCTTTCCTGGGCAAATACCCCAACACCGCGCAATCGGTGGAGGCGCGCGATCGGATCCACGCCCTGGAGGATGAACAGGCGTGGGCCCAGGCGCGGCAGGCGAATACCGACGAGGCGTTCGAGACTTATCTGCAGCAACAGCCCGCCGGCCTGCATGTCGCCGAGGCGAAGGGCCTGATCGGGGCCAGCGAGCGTTCGGTCGCCTGGATCGTCGCCTCCTCGGCGGGCACCACCGAGGCCCTGGAGTCATTTCTGGAAAAGTACCCGCACGGCCCGCAAGCAAAGCAGGCGAGGGCGGATCTCGCCCAGATCAGCGGTTACCGCGTGCAGCTCGCCTCGTTCCGGTCCGAAAGACAGGCGGAAAAGATTCGGGACCTCCTGCAGGGGAAATACGGAGACGTCCTCGGAAGCGTCGAGATCTTGCCCAGCGCAACCGCGAACCTCCTGGTCGTGCGTTCCGCACCCATGGGTCCGGATGAGGCGAATAACGCTTGTGCCAAGCTGAAGAAGGCTCATCAGACCTGTGAGGTGATCAGGGACGTGAATTCATAGCGGGTCGCCTTGCAGCAGGGCCGTGAATTGGTCCTCGGGAAGTTGCGATCCCCCGGTCGTCCACACGACGTGAACGGCATCGGGCGGAAGAGGCGTGCCGGCGCTGTGTGCCGCCTCGAGGAACAGGGGTAGGGCTGCGAAAGCCGATGCCGCGGACGGTTCAAGACGCAACCGGGAGTCGTGCCAAGCACGCCGCACCCAGTCCAACATGGATTCATCGGTGACGGCCACCACGGCGTCGATGCTCGCGCCGACGGAGCTCATGACCAGCCTGGATGCAACCGGCACCGCGAGGCCATCCGCAATGGTCGCATTGTCGAGTCCAATGTCATAAACGCTGATCGGTGAGCCGTTGCCGACGGAGAGCGCCGCGAGCACACACGCGGAGGCGATGGGCTCGACGAAAACGCAATGCACTGCGTCTCCGTAGATCGCTTTCAGTCCCGCGGTAATGCCGCCGGGTGCGCCGCCTACGCCACAGGGAAGATAGACTACGAGCGGTGTGGCAGGGCCGATCTCGAGCCGGCGCTGACGTAACTGTTCCGCGAGCTCGGCGGCAGCGGTCGTATAGCCCACGAATAGAAGTCGCGAAGTCTCGTCATCGATGAAGTAGCTCCCGGCGGCGCTCGCCGCCGCCCGTGCGCGGGCGACTGTCTCGGTGTAGTCGCAAGGGTGCTCGATAACACTCGCGCCCGTGCGCCGGAGCCGCTCTTTTTTCCAGCTCCTGGCATCGCGCGACATGTGAATTTCGGCGGCGAGGCCGAAGGCGCGGGCGACGAGGCCAATGCTGAAGCCGAGATTGCCGGTGCTGGCGACGACGACGCGATAGCGGGAGAACAGCAGGCGCACGGCGGGATCGAGGAGAGCAGTCAGCGCCTCGCCGGGTTCGACGACGCCCTCCGCCAAGGCAATCGTCTCTATGCGGCACAAGAGCTCGTATACCCCGCCGCGGGCTTTCACCGATCCTGTCATCGGCAGGTCGTGGTCTGCCTTGACCAGCAGCGATGGCAGGCCGTCCTGTTGCGGATAGTCGAGCAGGGCCGAGCGGATCCGGCCGTCCCAACCCGCCGCCGGGAAGAGTGCCGCCAGGACAGGGCGAAAGCGATTCAGCCGCTGTTGCGCCTCGCTGGTCTCCTCCGGCTCGACGGGTGTTTGGTTGATCGATGCCGCATCACCGGGCCGGAGCCACACGGCCGGCAGCCCGGCGCGCAGGCGGGCCACGGTTGGCTCGCTGAGGTGCTCTGTGGACACGGCGTGGTCCTCAAGTCATGGAAGCTCATGATACGTGCCCATTGAGGGTGAGCTCAGAAGCCTTCGGGTCCCAGGCAGCGGCGCTCGGCCGCCGGCCCGGCTGCCGTTCCCGAACGAATGCTATGATCGACGCAGTTCGGGTTGAGCTCGTCCGGGGGATTATGCTCGCTGCGGATCACGATTCGGCGCTGGTCCTTTTTGAAGACATCCGGCTGCAGAAGGGGCTCAGGGTGGCCATTACCCGGGACCAGCTTGCGCACGATGTCGTTTCGACCCTCTACGGTGAGGATGCGGTGAAATTCCACGTCCGCCTTTCCGGACAGCGGATTCTCGCCTTCCCCGGCACCGCCCCGGTGGCGCTCGACGGCGCTGGCACGGCGGTGCTGGTGCACGACGCCGGCGTGCCCAAGATCGAACGGGTGGTGGCCGGCCGGGATGAGCTTACCGTGACCACCATGATGTCGCGCGCCCAGTTCCTGGAATTCCTCGAAGAGGAAAAGGTCAAGGTTCCGGAGACGCTGCAGAACGTCATGGTGCGTAAGGGATCGCGACCGCGTCTCCTGGTTGCGACGCCGACCCCGGAGGAGCTGGCGATCGCCGACGCCATCGTCAACTGCCGCAGAACAGGACCAGTGCGCCGCCTGTTCGTCGAGGCTAAGGTCGCAGAGCTGTTCTGTCTGATCATCGATCGCCTGCACGCCGAATCCGCCGGGCCGCAGGCCGCTGCTCGAGTGACGGAGCGCGACCGGCGGCAGCTGGCGCAGGTTCGTGAGCTGCTCGAAGACTGCTACACCAGCCCGCCGACCCTGCACGAGCTGGGGCGCCAGTTCGGACTCAATCGCAACAAGCTCTGCAGCGGGTTCGCGCAGCTCTACGGGAAATCGATATTCGATTTCTGCCATCAGCTGCGGATGGAGAAAGCGCGCCAGCTCCTGGCCGAGTCGATGATGAGCGTCCTGGAAGTGGCGGTGTCCGCGGGCTACACGTCCGCGAGCGCCTTCAGCGCCGCCTTCCACCGCCGCTTTGGGCATGCGCCGTCCGAGATCCGTCGGCGCGTCACCTAGCTCCGGGCCCCTGCCGCCTACCGAGCCCAGCCAATTGTCCCACGGACGGCGACCTATCGCAGCGTTATGTCCCAGCAGAAATCGCGGCATCCCATCGGATGCGCCCGCGCTGCGAAATCGTGACGGCGGCTACACCATTCGTGACGATCGCTGACGCGACGTCGCGCCCGGGCCACTAGCATCTCCCGTTGCTCATCTCAGTCAGGCCTCCGGATCGCGCCGGCTTCAGCGATATCAGCATACGAGGCGCGCACACGCGGACGCGGGATGAGACACCGAGACGTCAGCCAATTACAACAACGGGAGAGTCAACTCGATGAGACGCGGGAGCTATCGGCTGAAGATCGCCGCAGGAGTGGGCGCAATGGTGGCGTCCGCCGCCACGTTGGCACAGCAGGACGCTGTGGCGGAGGGTCAGCTCGAGGAAATCGTCGTCACGGCCCAGAAGCGCGAGCAGCGGTTGCAGGACGTGCCCCTGTCCGTGAGCGCGATCTCAGGCGACGAAATGGACCGTGAGGGTGCGCGTGATTTTCATGACATCCTGCTCTCCATCCCGGGTGTGTCCTATTCCAGCACGGAGCCCGGCCAGAGCCGCTACTCGATCCGCGGCATCAGCACGGCTGCGTCCAGCCCGACCGTAGGCGTCTACCTGGATGATGTCTCTCTGGTCACCATCAGCACCAATTTCGCCGGTGCCGCCGATCCGGTGCTGTTCGATCTGGATCGCGTCGAAGTGTTGAAAGGGCCGCAGGGGACACTGTACGGCGGTAGTGCCATGGGCGGGGCGATCAAGTACGTGAGCCGACAGCCCGCGCTCGACCAGATGAGCATCTCGGCCGAGGGAGGCGTTGCCGACACCGATCGCGGCGGAATCTCCTACGATGCGATCTCCGTCCTGAATCTACCTCTGCTCACTGACAGACTGGCGTTGCGCTTGGGCGTCTCCTACCGCTACGACGCAGGATTCATTGACTACGTGCCCAACGGTACGGTGCAGAACTGGTCCCGCAGCGCCACACCTCCGGGCCAGCCCTTCGCGCCGCTCACGTACTCCTCGTTGAGCAACTTCACTCGTTCGGACGCGAACGACCGCAGCACTACGGCGCTGCGCGTGTCTTTGAAGTATGCGGTCGATGATTCGCTCACCATACTTCCAGCCGCTACCATTCAGCGCAGCAACAAGTCGAACCCGGACGCTTTCTTCACCAATCTGCCGGCCATCGAGGCGTCGTTCCGTTTCAACCAGCCGACGCGCGACGACCTGGGCGTCTACAGCCTGACCGTCACGAAGGCGTTCGGGGGTCTCAATCTCACGTCCCTCAGCGGCTACATCGATCGCACCGTGGAGTGGGACCGCGATTACTCTTTGTTCATCGGCGGGCTCGTGCCGCCGCTGCTGCCCGATAATTCCTACAACATCTCCAATACGAGCACGCATACCTTCACCCAGGAAGTGCGTCTCGCTTCCGACGCCACGACAGACCTCAAATGGGTGGTCGGCCTTTATTACTCGCAGCAGCGTGACGAGCTCTATCAGCCCGTCACCACCGTCGGCGCAGGCGCTTTTTTCGGTACGGGTACTGACGTCACTTACTCAGGCGATCAGCTCACCCGCACTTCGCAGGAAGCCGTGTTCGGCGACGTGACGTATTCCCTGACGTCACAATGGGATCTCAGTGCCGGGCTGCGCTGGTTCGACATCCGGCAAAAGATAGACGGTGTCTTCAACGGCGTCTTGAACGGCGGGCACAGCGAAGTCGATGGCAAGCGCAGCACCGATGTCGGTGTTACGCCCAAAGTCTCGGTGAATTACAAGCCGCTGGATGGGCATCTGCTGTATGCCACGGCCAGCAAGGGCTTTCGCCAGGGCGGCCCTAACCGGTTCAATACGGATAGCCCGCTGTGCGCGCCGGATTTCCAGCGTCTCGGCATCACACGTGCCCCCAGCAGCTACCAGCCCGACAGCCTCTGGACGTACGAGATCGGCAGCAAGAACGAGCTCAGGGATCTGCGCACCGTCGTCAATGCCGCGGTCTATTACACGGATTGGAAGAAGATCCAACAGCAGGTCAATCTGACCTCCTGCGGGTTCCAGTTCGTGGGGAACGTGGGCGCCGCCAAGATCAAAGGCGCGGAGCTCTCGATCGAGTCGGCCGTCAGTGCGGCTGTCTCGGTGGGTGCTACCGGCTCCTACCTGAACACGCGGATTACCGCCACAGCACCGGGCGTTTCCGCGCAGGTGGGGCAGCCGGTGCTCGACACACCGAAGTGGATGCTGAGCGCCTACGGCGACTACAAGTTCCTACAGATGGCCGGCTGGACGGGCGGTCTGCGGCCCGAATATCAGTACCACGGCGCCAATCTGCGCCAGTTCGAATCGCTCGCGAGCATCACCTACCCGAACGGCACCCTCGGCATGATTCCCGATCAGACTCAGCTGCAGCACGCGTATCATGTCGTCAATGCCATTCTCAATTTCGCGCACAACGCGTGGGAGTATCGGCTGTACGTCGATAACATCACCAATGCCGAGCCCTACCTGGACTTCAACCGGGCCAGCGGCGTGTCGCAGGCGACGACCATCCGACCGCGCACGGTGGGTGTGAGCGTCAAAACTACCTTTTGAAGGGGCGCAATGCTGATGACCCTGGGTCGTAGGATTTGCCTGCTTTGCGCATTGCTCGCGTCGTGTGCAGTTGCGCACGGCGCCGGTACTGACTCAGCGACCGGCGGCAAGGACTGGCCTCTGAATGGCCGGACGTTCCACGAAGAGCATTTCTCGCCATTGCGGCAGATCGACGCATCGAACGTCGGGACGCTCGGACTCGCGTGGGAGTTCGACGGATTTGTGGTGCGCGGTCGTACTCACCGTGGCGTCGAGGCGTCTCCGCTCCTCGCCGACGGGGTGTTGTATTTCTCAGGACCGTGGAGTGTCGTATACGCCGTTGATGCACGGTCGGGAAAGCTCATATGGCAGTACGATCCAGGTGTCGATGGACAGTGGGCGCGCGTAACCTGTTGCGATGTCGTCAATCGCGGCGTGGCGCTCTGGCAGGGGCGGGTTTACGTGGCCTCGCTCGACGGGTATCTGATCGCGCTCGATGCGAAGAGCGGTCACGTGCTATGGCGGGTGGATACGTTCATCGATCGCGTGACGATGAACTATGCGAGCACCGGCGCCCCACGCATTGCCGGAAAAAATGTCGTGATCGGCAACGGCGGCGCCGAAATGGGTGCACGCGGTTACGTCACGGCGTATGACCTGCAGTCCGGCAAGCTCGCCTGGCGCTTCTACACGGTTCCGGGTGATCCGAAGAAGGGACCGGATGAAAGTCCGGACGTTACGCTGGCCCGACGCACGTGGAGCGCCGACTCCCGTTGGGATCTGGGAGGAGGGGGCACCGCGTGGGACTCAATGGTGTACGACCCCGATCTCAACCTCTTGTATGTCGGTGTGGGCAACGGTTGCCCCCATCCGGTCTGGAGTCGCAGCCCCGGCGGCGGCGACAATCTCTTTTTGAGCTCCATTGTCGCTCTGGACGTCGACTCCGGCAGGATGCGCTGGTACTACCAAACGACGCCAGGCGACAGTTGGGACTTCACCGCGACGCAGAACATCATTCTGGCCGATCTGCGGATTGGCGGGCGCATGCGGCCGGTGTTGATGCAGGCGCCCAAGAACGGATTTTTCTACGTGCTCGATCGCCGGACCGGGCAGCTTTTGTCCGCCGAGCCCTATTCGACGGTGACCTGGGCCAGGAAGGTCGACCTGAAGACAGGCCGCGCCGTTCTCGCGACTCAAGGTGACTACTCCACGCAGAGCAAGCTCGTCTGGCCCTCGCAGGCCGGCGGCCACAACTGGATGCCGATGTCCTATAGCGAGACGGCGCATCTCGTTTACATCCCGGCGCTCGATGCACCGATGATGTTTGCCATGGTGCCGGGGAGCAGCATCCACTTCCGTTGGGCGGCCAATAACGAGGGCGATGCGGTCGCCTTTCCGCCCTACGCTCCCGAGCAAAATGCCGCGATCCAAGGCCAACCCACTCCCGCCTATCAGTCGGTGCTGAAAGCGTGGGATCCGATCAAGGGAAAGACGGTCTGGCAGACGCCGGCGATGCCGTTTTGGGGCGGTGGTGTCCTCTCGACCGCAACAGGAGTGGTCTTTCAGGGAGCAGCGGACGGCACCTTTGCAGCGTACGACGGCGCGTCAGGGAGGAAGCTCACGAGCATCGAGACGGGCACCGGCATCATGGCCGCGCCGATCTCATACGAGCTCGATGGAGAGCAATACGTAGCGGTAATGGCCGGCTTTGGCGGCGCGATGAATGCAATTGGCTATCCGGCTGGCTCGGCTGCTCTGAAGTATGAGAACGGCGAGCGGCTGTTGGTATTCAAACTCGGGGGCGGTCAGGTGGCACTGCCGCCGCCGCGCCGGCGCGAGCTGCAGGCGCTGCCCGAACCGATTGCCGCGGACGCAGCCACGCTCGCACATGGGCGTGATCTGTTCATAAGCCGGTGCGCCGGATGTCACGGCTTCCGCAGCCGGGCCTTCGCAGGCGCTGCCAACGGATATCCGGACCTGTGGAATCTCCCGCCAGGGACGCACGCCGCTTTCCAATCGATCGTGCTGCAAGGGGCGCTGGTTTATGCCGGCATGCCTTCATTCAAGGATGCTTTGTCGGCCGACGATGTGCGAGCAATACAGGCGTTCATAGTCGGCGACGAGATCGAGATTCGTGCGCGCGCGGCCTCGAGGCCTTGAAGGGAGACGCTCGATGCAGCGCGCCGCCGCGCCTCAAACGAATTCCGTGGCCATCGCCAGGCGCAGCGCCTGCGCCACGCCGCCTTCATCCACGTGCGCGACGATCTGCCGGGCAGCTTTGATCACCGCCGCGTCCGCATTTGCCATCGCCACGGGATGACCCACGACCCGCAAGGCCGGAAGATCGTTCCCCGAATCGCCGATGTACATGACCTCCTGCAGGACGACCTTGTATTGATCGGCAATCGTGCGCATGGCGCTCGCCTTGCTCACGCCTTCGCGCGTAAAGCCCACGAACTGCGTGCCCGGCATCAGGGGTGAGGTCGACCGCGCGGCCTCGAGGCCGGGATGCGGAACCGACATCATCTGCTCTGCCTGCGCCGGCGTCAGAAGCCATTGCGCGCGCACCGCCGGTCCCTCGAGCGACTCGAATGGCCGGGGCTCGAACTTCACACCGAGGAGCTTTGCATGCTCTTCCGCCCACGCGGATCTGCTCTCCGTGACCCATTCTTTGTCGTTGTACAGCTCGAGAACGTTACCGGTCGCGCGCGCCTCGGCGATAAACTCCTTTACCGCCGCTGGCGGAAGGGCTACAGAGCGCGACTGCCCTGTTGCCAGATGCACGATGCTCGCGCCGTTCTGAAAGGCGTGCCAGCCACCGGGATCGAGCCGTCGCGCGTAATCCAGAGCAACTCCGAAAGCGGGGCGCCCTGAGCACAGCGCCAGATGAATCCCTTTCGCGCGCGCCGATTCAGCCGCTTCCCAGACGCTTGGATGAACCTCGCCGCTCTTGCCCACCAAAGTCCCATCTACATCGATACCGACCAACTTTACCGCCACGCTCGAGGCACTCCGTTTCAATTGAAATCGATCGATTATCCACCAGCACGCCATTGCTGCGATGGTGCGCTACCGTGTAGCTCTGCTGCCGCAAACCTCTGCCACAGCTTTGAGGCACCGCAGTTGCTCTCGGGTGCATCACTAAAATAGTGCAGCTGGAGAGTCTCAGGAACGTTCGATGGACAACTACTTCGCCTACATTACCGCGGACCTGGAGGCCTCGATTTCGAGGCTGTTCGGGCCGTCCGCACAGAATACCGTGTTCGGGTCGGTCACCCGCGCCGATCTGGCCACGATGTTGTGCTATTTGCTCCTCATTGTCGCTCTCAATGGAGTTGCCATCGCGTTCATCCGGCGCCGGACGCGTCGCCAGGAGATCACCTCCGAGCGCACCGAGCTCCATCGGCGCGTATTCGCCGCGCTCGGCAGGCCGCTCTACATCCTGATCTGGCTGTATGGAATTTATTTTGCCGCGACGCCCGTGCTGCTGAAACTGCCGCCGTTCGAGGGGCTGCAAGCGGTACGCCAGTTCCTCAACACGGCATTCGACCTCGGCTCCTTCGCCGTTTTCTTCTGGTTTCTCTTCCGTGCGACTCGCGTGCTCGAGGCTCGCCTGGCGATTTGGGCTGCGCGCGGCCCTAGCAAAATCATCGTTTTATTGGTGCCGCTGCTGGGCACTTGCCTGAGGGTGGTCGTGGTCGTCGTGGGGGTCATTCTCGCGCTGCCCCTCCTGAGCTTGCCTGCAGAATACGCCAGCGCCCTCGCCAAGCTCACCAGCATACTGCTCATTTCGTCCATCGCCTTTCTCCTGTTCCGCACGGTGAGCATTTGCCAGCGCGTCGTCCTGATGCGCTTCGACATCGCGGCCGCTGACAATCTTCAGGCACGCAAGATCTATACGCAGATCCACTTCCTCGCCCGTCTGGCCTACGTCCTCATTGGCCTGTTCGCGGTGGCTGCGATTCTCATGTTGTTCCAGGAAGTCCGCCATGTCGGCACCAGTCTGCTGGCTTCTGCCGGTATTGTGGGCATCGTCGCCGGCTTTGCCGCTCAGAAGGCGCTGGCGAATCTGTTTGCGGGCTTTCAAATCGCCCTGGCGCAACCGGTCAGACAGGATGACGTGGTCGTCGTGGAAGGGGAGTGGGGACGCGTCGAGGAGATTACGCTGAGCTACATCGTCGTGCGCATCTGGGACGACCGGCGGTTGATATTGCCTCTCACCTATTTCATTGAAAAGCCGTTCCAGAACTGGACGCGCACATCTGCCAATATCATCGGTTCCGTGTTCGTCTGGGTGGATTACTCGTTTCCGGTGGAGGCCGCTCGCGAGGCGTTGCGACCGATCATCGAGGCGAGCCCGCTGTGGGACAAGCGCTTCTGGAACCTGCAGGTGAGCGATACGAACGACAGGAGCATGCAGCTGCGTGTACTGGCTACCTCGGCGGATTCATCGAAATCCTGGGATCTGCGCTGCGAGATCCGCGAGAAGCTCATAGGCTACATTCAGCACAATCACCCGCAGAGTCTGCCACGTGTGCGCGCCGAGCTTGATCGACCGAATCCGCAGCCGGGTTAGCTCGCGAGAAATTCGGCCATTGCCGTGCCGAGCTGCGGTTTGGTCACAGCGCTCATATGGTTTCCGGGTACGACGGCGTAGCGGCCCTTGGGAAGCGCGGTTGCCAGCGCCTCAGGGGAACCATTCTCGTCGTCCTCAGCGCCACTCAACACGAGCGTTGGCGTGTTGACGCGCGCGAGCGCCTCGCGCGGTGTGTCGATCGAGGTGCCGAGCACGTTGAGCAATGCGACCGGATCACCGCCAACGGTCTTCATGAACGACTCGGCCATCCATTCGGCCGAGCCGGGCTTGAATGTGCCGAGGTGGGTCAGAATGTTTCTGAAGTAAGCGCCGCGTCCGCCGGTGTTCGTGATGCCCTCGAGCCCCATGCCCGCAACGATGGCGCGCGCCGGGGTCGCGCCGCGCACCAACATGCGGACCGTTGTCCGCGCGCCCAGGGAATAGCCGCCGAGGTCATAATCGGTGAGCTCGAGGTGCTCGAGCAGCGCAAGGCCGTCGTCGGCCAGAACGTCAGGTGGATAAAAAGCGGGGTCGTGCGGCTTTGCGCTATCGCCGTGCCCGCGCAGATCGGGCATGACGACGCGGTAGCCGTTGGCTGCAAGCTTCGCAGCATGCCCGTAGCGCACCCAGTTTACCGTGGCGGTCGAGAAATATCCGTGGATGAGCACCAGCGGCCGGCCCGTTCCCATCTCACGATAGGCAAGCTCCAGGTCATCGCGGCCCCGAAAGTGATGCACCGGAGGATTTACCGAGAGGTCTGTCATGACACAACTGCCTTCTATTCGTCTGATGAGCCGGGCTCGCGGGGTTCGCCGGCCTGCGCGGCATAAATCTGCCGCACGGAATCCATGTTGTCGGCATCTTCGGCGCGCTTGTCGTCTCGATAGCGCTTCACCCGCGCCAGGCGCAACGCCAGGCCGCCCGGATAGCGCGTGCTCGCCTGCAAGTCGCTGAACGCGATCTCCACGACCAGCTCCGGCCGCACATACACGGTCCACTGATCCCTGTGGGTCTCTCGCGCCAGGAACTCGCGCGTCTGCCATTCGAGCAGTGCATCCGTCAGGCCCTTGAAAGTCTTCCCGAGCATCACGTATTCCCCCGTGGCCGGGTCCAGGGCACCCAGGTGCAAGTTGGACAGCTTGCCGGTGCGGCGCCCATGGCCCCATTCGGCCGCCAGCACGAGGAGGTCGAGTGTATGAGCGCGCTTGATCTTCAGCCAGCTGGCGCCGCGATTGCCGGCCTCGTAAGGGGCATCCAACGACTTGGCCATCACGCCTTCGTGTCCGGCGGCGAGCGCTGCTTCGTAAAACTCGCGCGCGGCAGTCTCCGATGAGGCGATGAGCCGCGGAATCTGCAGCTCTGCGGGCACGGCCCTGGTGAGCGCCGCGAAACGCTCGCGCGCGGGTCGGTCCGCAATGCTTTGCTCGCCGAGGCGCAGGCAATCGAAGAAGTACGCCTGAATGGGCAACTCGCCCCGCAGCGCCTCGACATTGAGCTTGCGCCCGAAGCGACGCATCGTGATCTGGAATGGGTGCGGGCGGCCTTTGGCGTCGAAGGCGATCGCCTCACCATCGAGCACGAGTGTGTGCTCAGGGAAGCCGCGCACGGTAGCGGCGATTTCCGGCACTGCGGCCGTTACTTCGTTCAGATTGCGCGTGTAGACGCGAACGTCATCACCGACCTTGTGGACCTGGATTCGTGCGCCGTCCATCTTCCACTCGAACGCGACTTCGCCTCGCAGCTCGGTCAATGCTTCTCCTGGATCGGCCGCAGTCTGGGCGAGCATCGGCGAAATGGGCGCGAACAGCTCGAGCTGAAATTTCCCGAGCGCGTCGGCTCCCTCCAGCAACGCCGCGCGAGCAACGGCCCCCAGGCTTTTCGAATACATCGCCGCCCGCCGCACCTGCGCGACCGGCACGTCGGAGGCGGCCGCGATTGCGTCGACCATCACACCGGCGAGTGCCCCTTGCCTGATCTCGCCGACCAGAAGGCGGATGAGAAACTCCTGTTCGGCGGGAGTTGCTCGCGAGAACAAGTCACGCAATGCCTCCGCGCGACGGGCCGCGGAGCCCGCCCCACGAATAGCGGCGAGCTTCGTCAGAGAGCTATCCAACTCGGCGAGCGACAGCGTTGGCTGTTGGGCCGGCGCGTTCGAAGCCGCCGTTCGCAAAACGGAGTACCCGATGCCGATCCGTCCCTGTGGGGTCTCACCCGACAAGTAGTGAACGGCAGCGTCGATTTCCTCGGGCTGCAGCGAGCGCAGGAAGGCGGCGAGCTCCCGAACCTTGATCGAGCGGGCGGAGTTGGCACCCACCCGCTGGGAGGTGCCGACGAGGTTGAGGAGGAGGGTCACGGGGCCATTGTAGACTGGCGGCCGGCGCTCGCGTGCGCGGGCATACCCTCGCGCCTGGCGACAGGATTGCAGTGGAAATCCGCCTTCCGAAGGATGGCCGCACGGGTGGCTTCCATGCGACTGTCTCGCCGGACAGGAAGGTCCTGCCCGCGCGCACGCCCTTGAAGCAGGGCTTGCACCCCAAATACTGGTCCGTTCGGCGTCGTCTCGCGCTGCGGATGAAATAGGTTTTAGTGTTCGATGGATGACAGTGTAGAGCGCGAGCGCCGCGGCACTCCCGTGGGCTTGGTTCACTTCTCGTTGGCGGTGGGTGGCTTCGCGATCGGTACGACCGAATTCGCGACCATGAGCCTGCTGCCGTTCTTTGCTCCCGATCTGGGCATCGACGAGCCCACCGCCGGTCACGTGATCAGTGCCTATGCGCTGGGTGTGGTGGTCGGGGCGCCGCTGATAGCGGTCCTCTCGGCGCGAATGGCACGCCGCACGCTGTTGATCGTGCTCATGAGCGTGTTTGCGCTGACGAACGGGCTGTCGGCGCTCGCGCCAACTTATCACTGGATGCTGCTGTTTCGATTCCTCAGCGGATTGCCGCATGGGGCCTATTTCGGAATCGCAGCGTTGGTCGCGGCTTCCCTGGTGCCGGGCGAGCGCCGAACGCAAGCAGTGGGACGAGTGCTGCTGGGCCTCACTGTTGCAACGATCATCGGCGTGCCGTTCGCAAACTGGCTGGGACAGGCGCTCGGCTGGCGTTGGGGGTTTGCGGTCGTCGCCTTTCTCGCGGTCCTGACCGCGACACTGGTTGCGATCTTCGCCCCGCGTGACCGGGTGGAGGCGGGCGCGAGCCCGCTTCGTGAGCTCGGAGCGCTCAAGCGCGCACAAGTCTGGCTGACGCTGGCCACGGGGGCCATCGGGTTCGGGGGATTGTTCGCCGTCTATACCTATCTCGCTTCCACCCTGATGGCGGTGACCGGCGTCCCGGCGTCGATGGTACCTCTCACGCTCGCCGCGTTTGGCGTCGGCATGACCGCGGGAAATCTGATCATTCCACGTTTCGCGGACCGGGCCCTGATGCCTACCGCGGGCGCTCTGCTCGTCTGGTCGGCGGCGTCGCTGGCCCTATACCCGTTCGCTGCGGGTCGACTGTGGAGCATCCTCCTGGATGTCACGGCAATCGGGATGGGCGGAGCTTTGGGAACTGTGCTGCAGACTCGGCTGATGGACGTCGCCGGTGACGCCCAGGCGCTCGCGGCGGCGCTCAACCATTCGGCTTTCAACACAGCGAACGCTCTCGGGCCCTGGCTCGGCGGCATGGCCATCGCGGCCGGCTATGGCTGGACATCGACCGGATGGGTCGGCTGCGCTCTGGCGCTGGGGGGATTGGCGATCTGGGCGATATCCGCACGGGCTGACACTGCACAGCAGCCGGCCGGGGTGCAAATCTAGCTTCCGGCACCGACCCATCCGAGCCAATTGCCGATGGTCACTGATGCGCTCGGGACCCGCTCAGCGCAGCTGGCTGTCCTTGCTGCCGCGGCGGTTGTAACCGGTGAACTGCTGAGCATCGCGGTCGTCAGCCTCCTGGCAGGGCACGCAGAGCCGCACGCCCGGAATCGCGTTCCGGCGTGCTTCGGGGATCTCAGCTCCGCAATGCGCGCAGTGGGTGGCACTGGGGCCCTGGGGCAGCCTGCTTTGCGCGCGGCTGATCCCGTCCTTGACCGTTGCGTCGATCTGGTCCTGAACTGCTCCGTCACCCGCCCAACCTGTCGCCATCTTGCGCTCCCGCCGCCGCTTCATCCGCCTGATGAGGTGTAATACGTGTGTAATGGTTCCCGATCGGGCGTTGACAAGTCAACCTTGGGGGCGAGGGCCCTGGTACGGCTGACTGGGCCAATAGCTGCGCGGGCGGCTGGGCGCGCTAGCGGCCCTGCCGGGGCCCGAGGCGCCGCAAGTGTCTGCGGCGCTCGGCGTGCAGGGCGGCGCGGCTCGGTCGAGAGCAGGGGGCGCGATGAGTTTTGATGGCTTGGCAATGTCGATCGGCGCAGCCCTGGGCGCGACGTTCCGGTCGAAGCCCGCAGCCAAGGTTCACGGCGGGTCGATCAACGAGTGCTATCGCTGGGACAGCAGCGCTGGCCCGACTTTCGTGAAAGTTGCCGAGGCCGGCAACCGCGCGATGTTCGAGGCTGAGGCGGCGGGCCTCCAGGAGTTGCACCGGGCGAACGCGGTGCGCGTGCCACAGGTTCTCGCCGTTGGCGCAAGCGACTGCAATGCGTGGCTGGCGCTCGAGTGGATTCCATTTGGCGCCCGCACCTCCCCGGCCGCGGCAGCTCTCGGTGAGAAACTGGCGCTACAACATCGCTTTACGGGGCCGGCATTTGGATGGCAGCGTGACAATACGATCGGCAGCACGCTCCAACCGAACAGCTGGCTGGACGACTGGGTGACATTCTTCCGCGAGCGTCGCTTGCGTCATCAGTTGGATCTTGCCGCCACGAATGGCCATGGCGGCAGACTACAGCGGCGTGGGGAGACGCTTCTCGGACGCGTCGGCGAATTCTTCACCGACTACAAGCCAAACCCATCGCTTCTGCATGGAGATCTGTGGGGCGGTAACTGGGGCGCTGATGAGCTCGAGCGGCCGGTCATCTTCGATCCGGCGGTCTATTACGGCGACCGCGAGGCCGATCTCGCCATGACGCGTCTGTTTGGAGGCTTCGGACCGGACTTCCATGCGGCGTATGAGTCCGCGTGGCCGCCCGAAGCGGGGGCTCGGACGCGAACGGGCCTGTACAACCTGTATCACGTGTTGAATCACGCCAATCTGTTCGGCGGCGGATATGTCCCGCAGGCACTGTCCATCATCGACAGTCTCCTGGCCGAGCTGGGTACCTGAGTCGCAACCCCATCGCCGCTTTGCAGGTGTTCCCGCATTGACGTCGTTTGCAGCGGTTGCGTATGGTCCGGAGGCTGGTATCGTGATCACCCGATCTTCCAGAACGCCGGAGCTACCGCGATGACCAACGCATCCAAGCTCGACGCGGCCTTCATCGAGAAGCAGCGTCAGCGTCTCAACGTGCTGCGAGCGGCGCTCTTGGAAGCCTCGCGCCGCGAGGAGTCCGAGGAAGAGGCGATCAAATCCGAGCTCACCGGTGGCGGCGCCAAGGACTACGAGGACGATGCCCAGCGGCTCGCCATGCTCGAGCTGGAGGGTAACCTCGTGGTTCGCGATGTCGAGCGCCTGCGACAGGTCGATCGTGCCCTGCAGAAGATAGAGGAGGTTACCTACGGGTTGTCGGACTTCAGTGGCAAGCCCATCCCGCGAGCGCGGCTCGAGGCGGTGCCGGAGTCGATTTTGACGCTGGAGGAAGAGGAGGCGCTCGAGCGAAGGCGACGGTGACGCACACAGACGTGAGATCTACTGTCAAGGCTGGTCGGGCCTCCGAGCGAATGATGCGAGTTACTGTAGGCCAACGTCGCAGTCGCTCTCCTCGACCGGATCATGCAAGCCTCTCGAGACCCCGGGACAGAGTTGCAACGAGCCGGTGCGTGAATGCGCGAGCATCCCTATGCTCGTGTCCATACTTCCTGGCTTCCTGGATGGCCGTACTCACTCCATGTGCCACCCGATCGAGCAGTCCTAATGCCGAGCGAGTGCTTTTCCGCGTTACGAAGCGGATAAAGCGGATCAGCTGATCTCGTTGCGGAAACTGTTTGGACCCGTCAAGGGTGAGTGCCAGAGTGTCGCGTGCGATGTACGGCGTCGTCGCAACGATATCGTAGGCCGGCGCCAGGCGGATCTCGCCCTCCGGGCTGCCATAGATCACGCTGAAGTTCTTCAGATGCGCATCGCCGTTTTCGATGGCACACGCATAAGCCACCATCAGCGCGTACTGTTCTCGAGCCTGAGTCAGGGCACCAGGGGAGACAAAATCCCCTATGCGCCGGGCGAGGTTCTCGTATGAACCGTCATAGCGTCCATGTGCACGCCGTCCGTCCAGCACACAAAAGTCCTCGATTCCTAGGTACTCGCCGCTGGGAGAAAGGTCGAACCGGTCGGCGACGAGGAGACGGCGGTTGTTGGAGAGCCGTACGGTCGCAGTTGGAATTCCAGCGGCCGCCGCTCCGCGCAGGCAAATAAATTCGTTTGCCGCCAACTCCGGGAATACGGCAGGATCGAACGCCTTGACGATATGGGTTGCCCCCAAATGCGCGAGTTTCTCCAATGGCCCTGGCTCTCGAATGAGCACCTTTGGCTGCACGCCTGAGATGCCGGAATAGGTCGCAAAGCGCTCCAGCAGGCTGGAAAAGAGGTCCTCTGTGCCGTTGTACGTCAGAATCTCGTCGATGTCCTGCGTCGGGACGTCCTCAGTGAGTTGCTCGCGTGTTGAGTATCGCAGGCGACCGATTTGGGATGAGCCGACGATCGACAGCAGATCGAGGTCGTCAAATTCTGGAATGGCCTTGGCGAACTGACTGCTCAAGCGCTCCTTCAGCGCGCCCTCCGGGAGATTCATTTCAAAGATCGGCAATAGACCGCCCATGGCGTCATATTGATCGGTGCGAACGGGCATCGTGACTGACACCGCAGACTCGGCAGGGCAATCCGCGCGGTACGTGAAAAGAATCTCGTCCTCTTCTCGATCGCTGCGATCGAGGCGTCCCACAGAGGTGCCGCCCGCAAAAACGTCAAGAGCGGCCTTTTTCACTTCTGCGCTCCGCACGAAGATCGTCGATCGTAGGCCGGCTCTTTCGTGGACCGACGTAGAGATCCAGCCCAACGGATTCGAGCAAGGCGGTAAGCTTACGTACGCCGATCTCTTCGCAGCGTCCGCTTTCCAATGCCGACAGGGTCGCGCGACTCATTCCGAGCGCCAGAGCTAGATCGCCCTGCGTGCGACGGCTGCGCCGGCGGGCCTCTTTGAATAAGGTACCGATTTCAGCAAGGTCCATATCGTCCCATTTCGTGCATTACATATGATGCACTATACGCTTATTTTTGTGGATTGCATCATTTGTGATGCAGCGTCCGTCCTCGCCCTACCCGTTGGCGTGTGCCGCTCCCGCCCGCGGCGCGGTGGCTTTGATCTCACACTCGATCTCCAATTGCTCCAGCCACTCGTCCGCGGTGAGAACGGTATCGAGTACCAGGCTCTGGCGCTTGACGGTCGCAAAATCCCCCGGCGTCAGGTAGCGCATGAAGAGCAGCCGCTTCTCCCATCTCTCCTTGGTCTCTTCATCGAGGACAGTCTGCATGAGGCCGGCCTCGGCCAGGAACATCTTCCAACGTTGAGTCAAGTCCAGCTCGCGGAACTCGATCTTGAAGGTGAAGCGGCGTAAAGCGGCGGCGTCGAGGTTGCGGAACAGGTTGGTTGCGACCACGACGATGCCATCGAACCGCTCCATTCGCTGCAGCAGCTCGTTCGTTTGCGTGACTTCCCAGCTGTGGTGCGCGAGCTCGCGGCTGCGCAGGAAGCTGTCGCCTTCGTCGAAGAACAGAACCGCATCCTCCGTGGAGGCTTCTTCGAAGGCTGCTGCGATATTCTTCTCGGATTCGCCTACCCACTTGCTCAACAGGGCTGCGGCGCTCTTGCTCACGAGCGGCAGCTTGAGTTCGCTCGCCAGGTGCTCGGTGAACTGGGTTTTTCCGGTACCGGGTGGTCCGAACAACAGCACTGAGCCCTTGGGGCGGCGACGAAAGCTGTTCAGGATCTGCTGCGGGCTGAAACGCCCTGCTGTATTGAGATACTCGAGCGAATACTGGGTGACCGAGGGCTTGAAGCAATCCGCGAGGTCTCTGGAGAGGGCGCGTTGGCTGCGCCGCACGGCCTGAACGATTGCTTGATCCCGATCGGCTTTCTTCCGGGAGCCCATCAGGCGAGAGGCTCGGACCGCAGATTCCAGTTGAGCGCTCGAGACGCCATCGAGCGTGAGTATTTGCGCGGTTGCAGACTTGCCCAGGCGCAGTTTTTTCAAGCGAAGCTTGACCGCTTGCTCTTGTGCCGACCGCTCGGCCTTTTTCAGGGGCGCGTGGAACACGAATCGGGCGATCGTGTCGTCCGGGAGGTTCGCGGCGTCGGAGGCGAGCCACACGGCAGGCACAGGATTGGTCGACAACAGATTCTCATCGAACGGAAGACTGTCGTCTGCTGAGATCTCAACGCCGAAGAGCGCGCGGAAGAACTGAGAGGGTGCCGTGTGCAGCACTTGGGAGGGCCGCTCGATCACCAGCACGGCGCGGTCGTCTTTCTTTGTGAGCAGCTGAAATGCCACAAAGGTAAGGGACGGCAGAACACCTCGAGGAGCTTCGTCGAAGCGGCGCACTCGCCAGGGGATCCGGCCGGCACCTGTCACGATGCGTTGCAGGAGCTGGCGCTTCTCCAGGGAGGCATCTCCGTATAGAAGCAGGTTGACGCCGGGCTCCTGCGCATTCTCGAGCAGGCGGATCGCGAGCGTCAGATCTTCCTCGAGCAGTCGAGCCGGCTTTCCGGATCCGCTCTTGTCGTCGAACGGTTCCAGCAGCGCATCGGTCAGCGAGTCCGCCCCTGCCAGCAAGTCGACCCAAAAGTGTGCCACGGTAGCGAGTTGTATTCGCCGGCCTCCCATCTGCAGTAAGCCACTCAAGCGGAGTGGCGAACGGGGCCGCAGAGCCTTGGCGAGCTCATCCGGCGAGGTGTCGAACAGGGCCGTCCAAAGTACCCTCGCTGTCCAGCGATCGGAGGCCAGCTGCTCGAAGAGGCCGCTCAGCTCATCCGACACAGTGGTCAGGAACGCGAAAGACAGGATGTCCTGCTCCAAAGAGGAGAGCTTGAGAGTGCGGCCGAGCTCGGCGATGCGCGCCGCGAAAGGGTAGACCGCCTCGCTCACCACAGTCGGCGTGGTACACAGGGGTGCCACCTTCGCCTGCATCTGCGTAGCCAGCGCCACGAACTCACGCTGATTGCGGCTGACCCAATCGTGAACGGCATAGCCTTCCAACACCAGCCTGGCGTGCTCTGCGCTGGTACGGCCGGAAAAGACATGATTGACCTGCGAGAGGAGTTTCGTCATTCGTTCCAAAGAGAAGCGCTTGGCGCGCTGGCTCTGTTGGATGCGAACGACCTCTTCGGGCCAATCGATGATGCCGCCGATGGATGCATACCAGCCCGCGAACGCGACGGGATCGTTCTGCAGGCTGTGGGTCAAACTTGGATGGACGGCGAGGCGCAGTAGCCATACTGCGGCTTGCGGGATGGAGACGGCTGATTTTGTTGGCATGCTCGTTAGCGAGCCCGTTGCGATTTGGGCCGGGCCGGGGGACCGTTCCGATTGATGTGTGTGATGTAGATATCCTACAGACAACAACGAGAACATTGAAGTGTTCAGTTGGAAATGAGTGAAAAATTACACGACAAGGACTTCGGAGATTCAGCGCGTTGACTGGGTGCTCCGCAGCGAAATCTGACGCGGCCATGCCACGCGGTGAAGCACGTTGGGATCATCACGGATGTATGGCGTGCGGGCCGACGTTCGCGCCGGCCTACGCGGGCGAGGTGCGGCTCTACACGAATTGACGCTCCGAATCCCGCGCGAGTAGGATCGTGGGTAATGCTTACGATCGAGCGGGGACGCCCCGCCGGTCGCGTAATAACAAAGCGAGGGGAGAAAACCAATATGGCATCCCGTATGACAGGATGGATTCTGGCGTCTGTGCTGTTGTTCCCGATTGCGCTGCACGCCAAACCGGCGAGCAGCGACGACGACTCACGCGAGCAGTTCCAGTTCCGATATAGCGAGGCGACCGTTGCTCAGCTTCAGGCCGCGATGGCTGCTGGAAGTCTGACGTCGGAGCAACTGACACGTGAGTACATTGAGCGCATTTTCAAGCTCGACCGGGGCGGGCCGGGGGTCAACGCCATCATCGAGCTCAACCCTGACGCGATCACTATGGCGCAGCACGCGGACGCTTTGCGGAGGCAGGGCCACGTGCTGGGACCCCTACATGGCATTCCGGTACTTCTGAAGGCGAACATCGATACTGGGGACAAGATGCAGACCAGTGCCGGCTCGTTAGCGCTGGTGGGTGTTCCCGCGCTCCGCGACTCGACGGTCGCGGCGCGATTGCGCGCCGGCGGGGCGGTCATTCTGGGAAAGACGAATCTGTCCGAGTGGGCGAATTTCCGTTCCAACTTCTCGATCAGCGGCTGGTCCGGTGTGGGGGGACAGACTCATAACCCTTACGGAATCGATCGTAATCCCTGCGGATCGAGCTCTGGCTCGGGCGCAGCCACGTCGGCCAATTTCGCGACCGTGTCTTTCGGCACGGAGACGGACGGCAGCATTGTTTGCCCCGGGAACGCCAATGGGGTGGTGGGCATCAAGCCCACGGTGGGACTGACTAGCCGAGCCGGTGTGGTGCCGATCGCGCACACTCAGGACACAGTCGGCCCGCATGGTCGTACGGTCGCCGATGCCGCTGTCGCGCTCGGAGTGATCCAGAGCGTCGCCTATGACGGGCGCGATCCGGCGACCGGCTCCGTCCCGCTCGGGTGGAAGGGCCGCCAACGGCCGACGAACATTCCGACGGACTATACGAAATTCCTCGACCCCGACGGTCTCAAGGGTGCTCGCATTGGCGTGACACGGCAGGGTGTGGATAGTGCTCCGCAGCCGGTCGTGGATGCTTTCGATGCAGCGGTCGCGGCAATCAAGGCCGCGGGAGCCACGGTGATCGAGCTCGATGGCCCGAACAGCGCGAATTTCACATTCCCGTCACCCGACGGCGAGACGCTCGTTCTGGAATATGAGTTTCGGGACGATGTGCGTGCCTATTTCGCAACCCGCGTCGGCGTGCCGATGGCCGGCAAGACGCTGGCGGATGCGATCGCCTTCAACACGGCCAACGCCGATGTCGAGATGCCGTTCTTCGGCCAGGACGTCTTTGAGCAGGCGAACGGGCTGGCAGTCGGCGCGAACGCGCCGCAGCCGGACTTCAAAGCGATGACATACAACCAGGCAGTGGAGATCGACCGGCTCTCGGGAGTGAACGGTGTCGACAAGGCGCTGCATGACTTCAATCTCGATGCGATCGTTGCGCCCACCGACAACCCGGCGTGGGCGACGGACCTGCTCTATGGCGACCACTTCGTGTTCGGCAGCTCGAGTCTGGCCGCGCCGCAGGGTTATCCGATCGTGCAAGTGCCTGCCGGGGTGGTGTTCGAAATTCCTTTGGGCATCAGTTTCTTCGGTACCGCTTTCAGCGAGCCGACGCTCATCAGGCTGGCGTCCGGATTTGAGGCAGTGACGCACGCGCGTGCGAAGAATCTGCCGGAGTTTGCTCCGACCATACCGGACGACCACATCAGTGGAACGACACTCAAGTGGCCGCATCGCAAGCAGCCGTCGGAGGATGCCACGCCGCCTCATCCGCATCACATGTAGCCTCGCAAGCCGGGCGGCAGCTCTGCACGGTCGTGCGCTCAGCGTCCGGCCGGCAGGCTGCCGCGAGCGGTGTTGTGTCGCGTGGCGCGAGGGAACATCGATCCGACTCTCAGCCCCGCGCCTGTTTCAGCGCCGCATCCCCGTCCCACAATTCCGTCAGGTACGGGAAATTCCAGTTCTCGGGCGGCTCGCGCGCCTCGATTTGATCCGTGACGTGGGAAGCGGCCAGATCGAGCACCTTGTGCTCCAGGGGCAGCCCGGCCTTGGTGGAGAAGAACACCTTGACCCGCGGCCTGGTCAAGGCCGAGGGGTTCTGTTCGAGCACGACGGCCAGTCGACCGGAGCGCATCCTCACCAACGACCCGGTCGGGTAGATCCCAACGCTCTTGACGAATGACTGGAAGACGGTCGTGTCGAAATGACCCTTCCAGGTGGCCATCTGGGAGAGGGCGTGCGCCGGATCCCAGCCGGCCTTGTAGGGGCGATCGGAGGTCACTGCGTCATAAACGTCGCAAACGGCACCCATGCGCGCCAACAGGGAGATCTGCTCTCCCGCCAGCTTGTCCGGGTAGCCTGTTCCGTCCCAGCGCTCATGGTGGTGAAGACACACGTCCTTCACGCCATCACTGACACTCGTGGTGTCGAGCAGCATCTCATAGCCGCGCCGCGGGTGCTGTTTGATGATGTCGAACTCTTCGGGCGTCAGCTTGCCTGGCTTGTTCAGCACGTCCTGGGGCATTGCCGCCTTGCCAAGATCGTGCAGCATCCCCGCCATGCCTGCCTCGCGGCACTGGGCATCGTCCAAACCCAGCTGGCGCCCGAGCGCTACCATCAGCGCGCACACGGCCACCGAATGCATGTAGGTATATTCGTCGGCGTTCTTGAGGCGGGCGAGGCTCAGCAGGGCATCCGGATGGCGGTCGATCGATTCGACTACATCGTCCACCAGGGATACGCATACGGCTGGTTCGATGGCATTGCCGAGCCGCACTTCACTGAACAGGCGGCGCATGGTTTCGGCCGAGCGCGCGCGCAGTCGCGCAGCCTGCTGCAACTCCTGCGACAGCGGAATGTGTTCGCGCCTTGGCGCCGGCGGCGGGTCGAGATTCGCCGACCCGGTCGTTGCAGGCGGCCGCGGGTTCTGCGACGGCACATCCTGCCCCTTGGAAACGTCGATCCAGCAATGCTGAACGCCGCTTTCGTGTATCTCGCGCAGCGTGGTCGGGTCGTCGATCACGAACCGGGTGCGCCAGAAGGGGTGCTTCAGCCAGCTCGCATCGAACCCATGGACGAACATCCCGACTGTGAGCTGATTCACAGCGACTTTCTTCAACACCGGCCGGCCACTCTCAGACGTGCGTTGAGCCGACTGTAGCGTCGGCGTGCATGTTTGACCGGACGTGGGTCACATGGGGGCCTGCAGTTCATATCCCATGGATTAAGTCATCTCGGCGGCTGCGGCTTGACCGTACTACTTCGACCTGGGCAAGCGTGGCAATGGTCGATGCGTCAAGGTTCCGCTGCCCGGATGGCTGTCGCCGGGCATGACGCACGTCGAGCATCACGACGAGCCGGACGGCTGGTTCCGGTTCACAATGACCGTGACGCATCCGATCTTCGGTGAGATGTTCTATCAGACCGGTCGCTTCCACGCCGCGGGGAGATCCTGATGAGCCTCTCTGTGCTTCGTGCGCTTGCAGTGCTGGGTCATCGGCGCCCTGCGGAGTGGGTGCGCCATCCCATCGTACCTGGTGCCAAGTCGTCGCCGCGCAACGTCCTTATCAGCGGTGCGACGGGTTTCGTGGGCGGCCATCTGGTGCGCACGCTGATCGCAAGCGGAGACTCGGTCACAGTGCTCACCCGGGAGCGGGACCGTGCGCTCGACCGCTTCGGGCCGCACGTTCGCATTGTCACGAACTTGAATGACATCGGCCGGGATACGCGCATCGATGCCATGGTGAATCTGGCCGGAGCTCGCATTCTCGGAACGCCCTGGACGCAACGGCGCCGACAGGCGCTCGTCCAGAGCCGCGTGCGCACCACTCGAGCCCTGGTTGAGCTTTGCGCGCGCCTGGAGAGGGCGCCGCGCGTTTTTATCAGTGCCAGCGCCGTCGGCTACTACGGCGTCCGCGGCGAGGAACAACTCGACGAGCAGGGTACGCCACAGCCGATCTTTCAGTCGGAGCTGTGTCAGCGCTGGGAAGAGGCGGCGTCAGGCGCGGAAGCGTTTGTCCCGCGGGTGGTCAAGTTACGCCTGGGAGTCGTGTTCGGGCGAGACGGCGGCGCGCTTCCGAGTCTGGCGATGCCCGTACGCCTGGGCGCGGGTGCGGTGTTGGGCTCTGGAAAGCAGTGGGTGTCCTGGATCCATATAGAGGACCTCGTGCGGCTCATCGGGTTCGTGCTCGAGAGCTCGTCCCTGCGGGGTGCCGTGAACGCTGTTTCGCCCAATCCCGCAACGCACCAACAGGTTCAGCAGGCACTCGGGCGTGCACTTCACAGGCCGATATGGATGCGTGTACCGGCTTTCGCGGTGCGTCCCGCGTTGGGCGAGATGGCGCAGCTGCTGGTCGATGGTCAGCGAGTGCTGCCGGCGCGCGCGCTTGCGGCTGGCTTCGACTTCAACTACCCGGAGCTGGGTGCGGCGCTCGGCGACCTCGTCGGTCCGCTCTCAGGCAGCGAACACACGAACACCCGCGGGCGGGATGTCAATACAGGATCTCGACCGGGGACTTGAAAATATAGCCGACGCCGCGCTCGGTGACGATGAATCGGGGTTGGGCCGGATCCGCCTCGATCTTGCGCCGCAGCCGCAGGATCTGCACGTCGACGGAGCGGTCGTAGACCTCGTTGTCGTATACGCGACTCGCCTCCAGGAGCTGATCTCGCGAGAGGATCCGCTCCGGGGCCGCTAACAACGCGGCGAGCAGGTTGAACTCGCGGTTCGTCAGGTCGATGTTGGGTCCGTCGCGGCGCTTCAGACGCCGGGTGCGCAGATTGAGCTCGAATTCGGCGAACCGGTAGGCGCGGATCTCACGCTCCCGCGCCTGCGCGAGCGCCGAGCTCTTGGTCCGCCGCAGCACCGTTCGAATCCGCGCCAGCAGCTCGCGGGGACTGAAAGGTTTGGTCAGGTAGTCGTCGGCGCCGAGCTCGAGTCCCATGACGCGGTCGGCCTCGTCCCGCACGCCGGTGAGCATGACAATCGGGATCGCCGAACTGCTGCGCAGCGTCCGGGCGATCGCCATGCCGTCCTCGCCCGCGAGCCGCAAGTCGAGCACCACGAGGTCGATCGCCTCATCGGCGAGAATCCGCGACATCTGGCCGCCGGTGGCGGCCACAGTGACGCGCAGCGCGTTCTCCGTGAAGTATTCCTCCAACAATCCGCGGATTTGCGGATCGTCGTCCACGACCAGAATGTGGGGCTGGATTGTGTCAGGCATGCCTGCTGCCCTCCCGCGTGGGGTACTTGTAATCTAGCACGGAAGTCACGGCTTTCAATGAAGGGCTCCCAGTACCCGCGCGAGCGACTCGGCGAGGTCGCGGCGCTGCAGTGGCTTGTGTAACACCTCGTTCACGCCCATCGCCCGCGCTCGCTTCACCAGCTGCGGGCCGCCATGTCCGCTCATCAGTATGATCGGAACGGTGGGCCGCAGTCGCCGCAGCTCGCGCGCGAGCTCCGTGCCGACCAGGTCCGGCATCGCCTCATCGGTGAGTACGAGCTGGAAGCGCTGCGGCTCGGCCCGAAACGCCTCGAGCGCCGCGCCGCTGCAGTCGAAGCCGGCAGGCTCATACCCGAGCTCGGCGAGCATCTCCTCTGCGAGCGTCACGAGCGGGCGCTCGTCATCGACGATCATGACCGCCTCACCATTGCCGCGCGGCAGCTCCCCGGTCGCGGGGACGAGAGGCCTTTCGGCCTCGTGCGTGACCGGCAGCCAGATGTCGAACCTCGTTCCTTCTCCCATCTTCGTCGTGACGTCGATGCCGCCGCCGAGCTCGGTGACGATGCCATGCACCAGCGACAGGCCGAGTCCGGTGCCCTGGCCAACACCCTTGGTGGTGAAGAAAGGATCGAACATCCGTTCCAACACCTCGGGCGGGATCCCCTTGCCGGTGTCGCTGATGCTGAGTCGTACATACGTTGCGGGAAGCAGCGTACCTCGCGAAAGCACCTGGCGGGTGCGCAACTCGAGGCGCTCGAGAATGACGCTGAGCACGCCGCCGCGCTCCATTGCATGCACCGCGTTGGTGCACAGGTTCATCGCCACCTGGTGCAGGTGCGTCGGATCGCCGATCACTGCCGCAGTACCTGCCTCGAGCCGCTTCTGCAGGCGTATTCCCGTCGGAAGCGACGCTGCCAGCAGCTCCAGGGTCTCCTCGATGACCGACTGCACGTTCATCGGCACGCGCTCACCCAGCCCGCTGCGGCTGAAGCCGAGAATGCGGTCGACGAGCGCCTTGGCCCGCTCGGCCGCGTGCATCACATTGTCCATATAGCGGCGCAGGGTACTGCCTTCCGCAGATTGCTGGTGTGCAAGCTCGCCGTACCCGAGGATCGCTCCGAGGATATTGTTGAAATCATGGGCGATCCCGCCCGCCAACGTGCCTATGGCCTCCATCTTCTGCGATTGCCGCAATTGTGCCTCGAGATGCTCCTTCTCGATCTGCGCCTGCTTTTGCGCGGTGATATCGATCGCAGAGCCGACGAAGCGATACGGCTTGCCCGTCTCGTCGCGCAGGCACCGGCCGCGCGCCAGCAACCAACACCACGCGCCGCTCGGCTGGCGGGCGCGCCACTCGCACTCGTAACGGGGCGTACGTCCCGCGAAATGTTCTTTCATTGCCGCCTCGCGGATCGGCAGGTCGTCGGGGTGTACGACGACGTGCGCCAGCCACGCGCTGCGTGTGGTGACCACAGCGTCCTCGCTCACTCCCGTCAGCGCCTTCATTTTTGGCGACAGGAACATACGATCCGACTCGACGTCCCAGTCCCAGTGGCCCTCGTTTGCCCCTTCCATCGCGAGCGCATAGCGCTCCTCGCTTTCGCGCAAGGCCCGCTCGCTGGCCTCCACGCGGCGCAATTGACGCAACAGGGCTCCAATGGTCAAGACTCCCAACGCCGTCAGGACGAGTGTACGGATGCCGACGCGGATCGCCTCGTCCCGCCATGGCCGTAAGGCTGCGTTCTCCTCGCGCGTGACAGCGAGCAACAGGGGGGTGTCCCGCACGCGCGCGGTTGCGATGAATTCCCGCTTGCCGTCGATCGGGCTCACGAGCCGTGTCGCGGGCTCGATCGGGATGACAGCCAGAGCCGGAAATTTCCGCGCGACCGCGTCCGGGGTAGCCGGGTTGCGCACGAGCAAGGTCCCATCCGCACGCAGCAGCTGGATTGCCGTTCCCAATGCGAGGTTGAGAGACGTATAGAACTGCTTGAGATCGTCGAGATTGACGATTGCGGTGACCACGCCCGCGAATTCTCCGTGGTCGCCGTCGAGCCGGCGTGAAACGACCACGGCCGTGCGGTTTTCGGAGCGGGTGACGAGGGGCTCGCTCATGAAAAAGCCCGTCGTGGTGTGATCCCGTTGCGCGATGAAGTAGGAGCGGTCGGCGACGTTGAGGTTGGCAGGGGCGGAGCCGCGCGAGCGGTTGCGTTGGAATCCCAGGGCGTCCACGATTGTGACCAGGCTCACCTGCCGCACCGCCGCCGCCCGGGTCGCAAGCACTTCGTCGAGACGCTCCGGCGGCAGTTCGCGACGGTCGCTGCGATACCAGCGGGCCGTATCGTCCAGCAGAAGATCGACACCCTGCCACGTCCACGAGGTCTGCTCCGCGAGCGTGCGCGCCAGATTGCTGATCTCCCGATCGTTGGCGACGACCGTGTGGTGATACGAGCGCCAGGCATCGTAAATGGATGCTCCGACGAAGGCGACGAGAGCGAGAACGCCGAGCACGGCAATCCCGAACCGCAAGCGCCTGAAGCGGATCGAGCCGGTCTGGATTGAGGCGGCGGAGCTGGCTGATCGGGACATTCGGTAAGCCACTCAGTTTGGCGGCCCAATGATAGCGCGCACTGCCGCGAGCAGGGCGACGCTGGTCAGCGGCTTCGCGATGACCTGCTGCACGCCGAGCGCCTCTGCAGTGGGACCGACGGCCGACAGGCCGGCGCGAAACTGGCCTGAGATCGCGATCAGCGGGGTGCCGGGATGGGTGGCCTGGATCGAGCGCACCAGCTGCAGGCCTGCATGCTTCGGCATGTAAACACTGACGATCACGAGGTCCGTCATGCCCACCAGTGGCTCCCCGCCCGGCGACGCGGCCCGAACACGATAGCCCGCCTTGCTGAGCCACTCCCCGAGCAGGGCGCGCATCAGGTCATTTTCTTCGTATATCACGATCTCTGACATGTGTCCGGTCCGGAACCTCGGGTGCTGGGGCGCTGTTGGGGCGGCGGTTTGTGGGCTGGCAGCGACGACTGTGCCGGACGCATTCGTTGGGCCTATTGCGCGCCGTCGGCTGCCCATTTCAACTGTAATTCGAGTGTACAAACGGCGGCCCAAGCGCTCGCGCGGCCGCCGCCGTTTCAGGTGAAACCCCTGCCGGGTGAGCCGAAACGGACGTGACACCCCCGCGGCCTCTCCCCGGGCGAGCTCTGGCCGATATCGCCGCGCAGATTGTGAGCGCGGCAGAAGTGCTGAATGAAATCGGCGAGGCCCGCTCTCGAGAGCGGCGCAAAGGGCCCGACGTGCACGGGTGATTCGTAAATTGACGCGCGCAAGCAACGGAGGAGGCAACGAAGCATGGGTACCGCACCGGCGCGCTCCAAGCCCTATCCTGATCCAACAGCGCGCGGGCGCGTGGCACTCGAGACCGAGCTGCGGCGCGCCATCGAGGGCGGCGAGCTCGAGCTGCACTATCAGCCCAAGCTTTGCCTGGGAACGGGAAGGCTCTCCGGAGCCGAAGCCCTGGTGCGCTGGCGCACGGCCTCGCATGGACTGCTGCTGCCGGATGACTTCATTCCGCTTGCCGAGCAAACCGGCCTGATCGTGGCGCTCGGGGAGTTGTCGTGGCGGAGGGCGTCGAGACCGAGTCCCAATTCGCGGTGCTGCAACGCTGCCAGTGCGACGAAGTCCAGGGCTATCTCATCGGCAAGCCCCTGGAGGCGGCGGCCTTTGCAGCCTGGTTGAGACGGTGGAACGGGAGTGCGGTGCCCGCGCAGGCCGAGGCGATTGTGTGAATGCAGACTCCCGGGGCGCAGCGCGGCCGGGAGTCATCGGCCCACGAAGGCGTTCTGGTGCACCCGGATCGACAGAACACGCCCGTCCCTGCGAATCGTCTCGATCGCCCGCTGGCAGCGATACGCGGGACCGGGTCCGGTGAGCTCGAGCACGATGTTGGAGTCGTCGCGCTCGCGCCGCAGGGTGAGCTCATAGTCGACCTGGTTCCCGAGAAGGGAGCCCAGAAACCCCATATCGCCCGGATCGGGGACGTCCGGTGTCAACTCGACAGTCAGTCGGATGTCGCAGTATTCCGGCGATGCCGAGGCGGTAGTGCCTGTCAGCAGGGCCATCGCCGCCAGTGCCATCGCGGTCAGGACAATCGTCCTACCCCTGGCGCCGTTGACGGCGGTGGTCCCCCGAAGCCGAATGAACTGCCTCGCGGTCACGGAGCGTCGGCCGCCGTGGCGAACGGGCGCTCGGTCGCCGGATCGCCGACCTTCTCGTGACTCAGGACCCGCGTCAGCGATACGGTGATCAGGACCGCTGCAATGAGAGTGACCAATCGATAGAGTTTCATGCTCTTGTCTCCTTCAGTGATTCGCGAGCAACCAGATCGTGGCCGTATTGCCGGGCGTCCCGCGCGGCTCGCAGGAGACAGGGTGGTGCGCCGATGTTAACCGCGGGTTTCCGTAGCTGAGGGCCGCATTTCGCCTGAAACCGCCCGCCCGGATTTCAACTGAAACAGTCGCGCGACCCCGCGGAAACGCCACCGCAACGCCTGGCCTCCTACCCTGCCGGACTTGCCCCCATGGCGAGCACACGGAACTGCTTTGATGAGCCCGATTCCAGAAGTTGAGACCTGGCGCCCAGCGCTTGATGAACGCGACGACGAGGCGCTGCCGCGTGGTCTGAGTGCCCTGCAGGTCGGGCTCTTCGCGGCGGCTTGCGGCCTCACCGTCGCCAATATCTTCTACACTCAGCCGCTCATCCGGATGATCGGGCTCTCTCTGGGACTGCCCGCGGGACGGGCCGGCCTCATCGTGACCTTGACACAGCTTGGTTACGGCGTGGGGCTTCTGCTCCTGGTACCCCTGAGCGATGTGCTCGAGAATCGCCGTCTCGTCGTCAGCGCGATGGGCGCCGTAGTGCTCGGTCTGCTCGGGATCGCGCTGTCCAGCTCGGCCGCCGTTTTCATGGCCGCATCGTTCATCGTCGGTGTGTTCGCCGCGGCGACGCAGATTCTCGTGCCGTTCGCCTCGCATCTCGCTCCCGAAGCAACGCGAGGGAAAGTGGTTGGCAACGTGATGGCCGGGCTGTTAGGCGGAATCATGCTCGCGCGGCCGTTCTCGAGCTATGTCGCCGCAACGCTCGGCTGGCGCGCGGTGTTCTATATCTCGGCCGGCATGATGTTCGCTCTGATGCTCCTGCTGTTGCGCGCTCTGCCGCAGCGCCGGCCCGTGACGGCCCTGGCTTATGGCCGCATCCTGCAGTCCCTGCCGCGCCTGGTCGCGCGAACGCCGCTTTTGCGACGCCGCGCCTTCTATCAGGCGATGATGTTCGCGGCCTTCAACATCTTCTGGACGGGCTCGCCGCTGTTGTTGGCTCACGAATTCGGGCTGGGCCAGCGCGGCATCGCGCTGTTCACGCTGGCGGCCGCGGCTGGGGCGCTAGCCGCTCCGATAGCCGGGCGACTGGCTGATCGCGGTCTGACGCGACCGGCAACCGGATGGGCGCTCGTGTCGGCCGCGGTGGCCTGCCTCATTGCGGTCGCGGGCGGGGCGGAGCATTCGTTGGTGCTCCTCATCATTGCCGCATTGGTTCTGGACGCCGCGGTCCAGGTGTGTCAGGTCCTGAGTCTGCGCAGCCTGTACATGCTCGCACCGCAACTGCGGGGCAGGCTCAATGGAGTGTTCATCGCCCTGGCGTTCGTCGGCGGTGCCACGGGATCCGGACTCGCGCCGGCCGTGTATACGTTTCATGGCTGGAGCACGCTCGTCAACATCAGCGCGGCGTTCGTCCTCGCCGCGCTGGTGCTGTATATGGGTGAGTTCTCGCGGGTCAGTGCGAGAGGGCGGCGGAGCTTCTAGCCGCCGCCCGCGTGTTTTACTGCAGCGCTAGGCGGCAGGCTTCTGCGCCCACACTTTGCACCAGCCGTTCGCGGGAACCGTGTGCCCGGCGAAGATGGTGCAGGGGGCGCTCGGGTCAGCCGGCTTTCCCTGGTATTGGGCGCAATTTGCGCATTTCTGGGTGGGCTTCCAGGTCGGGTTCGCGCTCTTGTCGACCTTCGAGGTGTCGGTTGTGAAGTTCAACGACTTGGCCATCGGGTCGGACGGATCAAGAGGCGTGGGCGCCGCCGCCTGGGCCTCGCGCCCCGTCAACCCAAACACGGGAACGGCTACACCGGCGATGAGGCCAGCCTTGACGACCGCTCGGCGTGAGATGCTGTTTTTCATAGAGCGCTCCGCTGGGTGAGGAATACGTGAGCAAAGGTTTCGAGCCCGGCAGGCCCGAGCTGCCGCGCAAAGTAACCTGACGCGTCAACCTGACGCAACCTCAGCGCATTGTACTTTGAGTCTCGCCGGCATCCAGTGCCGCGAGGCCGCCGATGGAGGCCCAGTCGAGATTGTCGCCGCCTTTCCGGGCGAGCACCCGCAAAAATCGCTCGTGCAGCAGGTTACCCAGCGGCATCGGCACACGCAGATTCTCCGCCTCCGCCAAGGTGAGGCGGATGTCCTTGAAGCCGAGGGGCGCCCTGAAAGCTGCGGGCTGGAACTTGTTCGCGGCAATCAGGTTGCCATAGGTCTGGTACGACGGTACGGCGAAGATGGTGGACGTGAGAATCTCCACGTACCTGGTCCGATCGATGCCCGCCTTGCCGACGAGCGCGATGGCCTCGCCGAGTGCCTCGATGGCGGAAGCTATCAGGAAGTTGCCGCTCAGCTTCACGAGATTCGCGGCTGGAGGTTCCGTGCCGATCCCAGACGTCTTTTGCCCCATTGCATCGAACAGAGGCTGACAGGCTTGGATTGCGGCCTGCTCGCCTGCGGTGACGATGAAGAGCTTTGCCGCCGCAGCCGCTTCCGGACGGCCGAATACCGGCGCCGCGACGAAGCGCTGTCCAGCATTGGAATGTGCCTGCGTCAGCTCTTTCGACAGCGCGACGCTGATCGTGCTCATCGAAACGTGGATCGCGCCTTTTTTGAGGCTTTCGATGATGCCGCCCTTTCCAAACACGACACCGGAGACGGCGGTGTCGTCGGCGAGCATCGTGATGACCGCTTCGCCTTGGCAGGCATCGAAGACACGGGCCGCTTCGTGCGCTCCGAGCTTCACGAGAGCTTGCCGCTTCTCGGGGGTGCGATTGAAGACGGTGACGTCATGTCCCGCCTTCGCGAGGTTCGCCGCCATTGCCGAGCCCATTTGGCCCAGGCCGATGAATCCGATCTTCATAGGATCTCCCGTCGTTGTACTGCCGGGAGACTGTGCGTAGGGAGTGTCCCGGAGATTGCAAGGGGCTGCAAGTCAATTACAGGTGAAATCGTACGGCGGCTGGGACCAAAGCTTCTCCCCGAAGTTACTCGCGATGGGCTGGCATGCAAACCGGAAGGGCAGGCGCCGCGGCCGGCAGGCATTACGCCCTGGGTCCGCTGAGTCTTGCAAACTCCTGCATGAACACGAGCCCGCTCCGATTGAGATTGCGGCCGCGCAGTCGCAACGAGTAGAGGGGTCGCTCGAGCGGGAGGCGCGATGTCTTCAGGGCCACCAGGCGACCCGAGCGCAGCTCGTCGGTGACACAAAGTTCCGAGATCCAGCTGACGCCACCACCCTCCAGGGCGGCGCGCTTCAATGCTTCCGCGCTGCTGATTTGCAGAGTGCAATGCGGCTCCAGACGATGGCGGGCAAAGGCCCGGTCGACAATCTCGCGCGTTCCCGAGCCCGGCTCTCTCATGATCGAAGGCGCGGTCGCGAGCGCTTGCACCGACAGCCTGCCTGCCTTCGCGAGAGGATGGCCCGGCGCCACGACCGCAAGGATGCGATCGCGGCGAAACTCCTTCGCCTCGAGGGCCTCGTCCCGAACTCGCCCTTCCACGAAGCCGAGCGCGAAGCGTGCCTCCACGACGCCCTTGACGATCTGCTGGGTGTTGGCGATATCGAGGTTGAGACTCACCTTGGGATAGCGCATGTGGAAGGCCGCGATGAAGGGCGGCAGCAGGTACATGCCGAGGGTGTTGCTGGCGCCGATGGCGAGCTCGCCGCCTTCCAGGTCGGCAAGCTCCCGCATGGCACGCTCGGCGGCCTGCTCGAGCCCGAAAATGCGCTCCGCATAACCCACGAGCATCCGGCCCGCTTCGGTCAGTCTCATTCCCCGCGGCAAGCGGTCGAAAAGCGGCACCCCCAGCCGATCCTCCAGGGTGCGCAGCTCGCGCGAGACGGCCGGCTGTGAGGTGTGCAGCAGCTCCGCGGCGGCATTGACGGTGCCGGCTTTGGCTATGCCGTGAAAAACGGCCAGATGCCTGAGGTTCATATATCACATTGGTAACGCAGCGATACTGACAATGTATTTGTGGTCTACATCTGTCAAGCCTAATTTGCGTGCAACCGGCGCATCCGCGCAAACACACGGGAGCATGCAATGAAACCGCTACGACACCTGATTCTCTCGACGGCACTCCTCGCCGCCGGCACTGCCGCACTCGCGGGTGAAAAGCCCGCGGCCGGCGAGCTCTGGGAAACGCCGGCGGTCGTGGGCGTTGGCAAGGTGCACCCGCTGCCCCAGTCAGCCTATCAGCCCACCCAACAGGAAACCTACTCGGTTGTATTCTCGATCACGAAGCCGTCCGGGGCACCCGCTGAGATCAATCCGTCCCTGCGCCATGTGGCGCGCATGGTGAACGTCTACACCTCGGCGGGCGTACCGCTGAGCCATCTGCGGTTCGTTGTCGTCATATACGACGGCGCCATCGATGCGACGCTCGATGATGCGCACTACCGTCAGAAATATGGCGTTGGAAATCCGAACCTGGACCTCATCCGCACGCTGCGCCAGGCGGGCATCGACGTGGCGGCCGGTGGTCAGAGCCTGGCCGCCCAGGGCCAGGGCCAGGACCAGGCAGGCTGGCTCGCCCCCGGGGTCACTCTGGCGTTGTCCGGCATGACCGCCATCACCGACCTCGAACATCTTGGTTACGTACTGATGCCGCTGTGAGCCCGGCTCGCAGCGACCTCAAGGAGCTGTTATGAAAATGTTGAATCGAATCCCCGGCCTTTCCCGCCCGAATGCCGCTTCCATGGCGTTGGTGTCTCTGGTGGCCGTATTGGCGGCCGGCTGCGCGACAGGTCCCGGGAGAGTGGCCCAGGCGCAGGCGAGCGACGAGCCTGATGAATGGGCCAGCCGCATACAGTCGCTGCCGGTCGAAATACACGGCGCCGTACCGGGCGAGACAGCCGCGCAGACGATAGCTGCCATCGGTCACGGCGTCGGGCAGCAGGCGGGCGCCGAGTTCCAACACACGGGGCTGAGTCTCTACGCGCTGCCGAGGGTGGTCGTCTATGTCGGCGGCAGCTCGGCTCCCGGGCGAGATCAGTATTGCGCCCTCGAGCCCAACACGGATCGGGCTGTGGCCGTTGCGAAGAGTGGAGTGGTCGTGCGCTCCGAGCTGTGTGACGGACCGCGACCGGTTGCTTATGCGAGGATGACGCTTGCCGAGGCCAATCCGAGCGCGGCGACGCTGGCTCAGGGCATCGAGCACCTCGAGTCGAGCATGGTGCACAGTTTGCCGCCTCCGGAGCCCCCGATACCTGAGTTTTGAAGTCTCACCGGCAGATCGAGATGGAGTGCCCTCTATCTTGAGAGGGAGGGCACCCCCCAATGGGGGATGCCCCTGCGGCTCCGCGCCGAATAGCCTATGGGCCAACTATCGCGGAACGTACCAACTATCGCAGGACGTACCAACTACCCCAGGAACCGAGTCATGAACGTAACAATCCGCATCACTCGCTTCTCCGATTGGCGCACGACCGAGCAGCGCACCGAGTGGGCTCGCCAGGAGCGCACCCGTGCCGGTATGCGGCTCGAGGAGCGCGAATACAATCGCGTGTGGACGCAGTACATCGAGCGCATCCGCCGTTCGCTGTCGCGTGTAATGACGCCTGTCGGAGCACGATAGAAACCGCGGCTAACCTAACCGCGACGCCTCCTGCCTCACCCTCCGACGGCGCCCGGTACCCGAGCGCCGCAATTCCAGGCGCGCCAGAGTCTGAGCGCCCATACCTGAACACCGCGACGCGATGCGCCCAAAGCAATCGTGGTCCGGCCGGCCCTGGATGCCCGCAGAGCTGGCTCTGCCTGTATCCAGGCGGACATCTTGATCCGCGCGGCCAAGTTTTTGCGCTGTACGAGCAAGGACGAGTGTAATTGCTTCTCTACAATCGCGTCCGTCGCCTGCCATGGCGGCGGGAATTCGGTCGAGGGAGAAAGTTGCATGACGTCCAGAAGCGATGCCGTCCCGGAGCCGGAACCTTCCGAGACAGAAGGCGTATCGCGCAGAAGGTTCCTTACCGCGGCGTCCAGTGGCGTCGCCGCGGCGGCGGTCGCCGGCGGGAGTCTGGCGGAAACGCTCGCCGATGTACCAGCGCGCGGGCCGGGAGTGCCTTTAGGCGGGCATAGCGAGCGCTCGCAGTATGTGCAGATCAGCCGCATCCCGGAGGCGGGCCCGGGACTGCGCAATGTCGATCCGGGCAATGCCATCAATTCCAAGACGCCGCTCGACAGGCTGGTGGGCGTCATTACACCATCGGACCTTCACTACGAGCGCAGCCATTCCGGTGTGCCCGATCTGGACCCCGCGAAATACAGGCTTCTCATCCACGGCCTGGTGCGGAAGCCGCTGGTTCTGACGGTGGCTGACCTCAAGGCCATGCCATCGGTCTCTCGCATTCACTTCATCGAGTGCACGGGCAACGGGTGGGAGAATTGGCAGAAGGCCGATCCCAACCTGACCGTTCAGAATACGCACGGATTGGTCAGCACGAACGAATGGACCGGGGTTCCGCTCAAATTCCTGATCGACCTCGTTGGAAAGGATCGCAGCTCGAGTTGGATGCTTGCCGAGGGCGGCGACGGGGCGGGCGTCGACCGGAGCATCCCGCTGACGGAGGAGATTGTCGGCGATGCGATCGTCGCCTACGGGCAGAATGGCGAGCCGCTGCGGCCCGCTCACGGTTTTCCGATCCGCCTCATCATGCCGGGGTTCGAGGGCAACCTCCACATCAAATGGCTGCGCCGCCTCAAGTTCGGCGACCGGCCCTGGATGACCCGCTGGGAGACGGCGCGCTACACCCAACTGCTGTCCGACGGCAGGGCCAGGCAGTTCCAGCTGAGGATGGAGACCAACTCGGTCATCACCTCGCCCTCCGGGATGATGGAGATTCGCCCGGGATACCAGCGCATCACGGGTCTCGCCTGGAGCGGTCATGGCAGGATCGCGAGGGTCGAGGTCAGCACCGACGCCGGCATGAGCTGGAAGGACGCGCAGCTGAACGATCCGGTACTGCCGAAGGCCCAGGCTCGATTTCAGATGGACTGGGAGTGGGACGGCAAGCCGACGAAGATCGTCAGTCGTTCGACGGACGAGAAGGGCAATGTCCAGCCGGATCGCCAATCGTTCATCGATCAGGTGGGGACGAATGCGTTGTTTCACTATAACGCGCAGCAAACGTGGAGCATCGATGCGGCAGGGAGGGTTCGCAATGCCCTGGCGTAGCACTGTCCTGTTGAGCGCGATTGTGGCGGGTTTGATTGCCTCCTCCGCCCGTGCGCAGGAGTTCGGGCGCCCTGCAAAACCGGATGAGATCAAGCTGTGGGATATCGATGTCCGGCCCGACGGCAAGGGCCTCCCTGAGGGCAGCGGCACGGTGGCGCATGGGAGGGAGGTCTATGAATCGTATTGTGTGAGCTGTCACGGGCCTGACGGCCAGGGCGGCATCAAGGACCGCCTCGCCGGCGGCCAGGGAACTCTTGGGTCGGACAAGCCCGTCAAAACTGTGGGCAGCTATTGGCCCTATGCCACCACGCTGTTCGACTACATTCGTCGGGCCATGCCATACCCCGCGCCCGGTTTGCTCAGCGTCGACGACACCTATGCGGTGGCAGCCTACATTTTGAACCTGAACGGCCTCGTGCCGAATGATGGAAAGCTCGACAGGGAAAGCTTGCCGAAGATCAGGATGCCGAATCGTGACGGGTTCATACCGGACGCGGTGTTCAAGGTCGATAATGAGCAACAGGGGCCGAAAAAGCGCGTCACCGCACCCTGAAAGCCCTGGGGCGAGCAGAGCCGGCCATATGGAGGATGAGCGAGTGCGCGCGCGCAGATAGCACGCAGCCTGCGCCTCTGCTTCGCGGCAGGACAAGGTCGCGCTCGAGCGCGAGGGGCGCCGCCGCCTAATTTCTAACACGCGGTTCGTATAGCGCGAATGCGCCATAACCGACCACGCGGGAGTGCTCGGCGGCCGTGTCGCCCGAATTGCGAAGATCGAGGAGTCGCACCTCGAGTTGACGCTGTCGCACGGTGTGTATGAGCCCGTTGATGGCGACCCAGCCGCAAGCCTGCTCAGCTCCGAGCTCGGTCGAGCTGTTGACAATCGATTGGGCCGTTGCGGCATCGGCGCGGCGCGCCGCAGTGTAGTCGAGGTAATGCGAGAGGTCGGAGCTCACGACAATGAGTGTTTCCTCACCACCCCAGAAACACTCCAACGCCAGCGCAACTTCCCGGGCGGCAGCCTCGCCGACGGCGATCGGAAGCAGCCGGAAGTCGCCCAGCAACATCTGCAGAAACGGAAGCTGCACCTCCAGGCTGTGCTCATGCGCATGCGGCGCGTCTGCTGCGACGACGTGAGGGACGTGCAGAACTTCGCGACGCGCTGGCTCGTCTATCGGGACGGCGCCTAGCGGTGTCTCGAAGCCTTCGGCTCGAGGAACAGCCAGGCCACGGAAGGGCACAAAGTGGCTGGGACCGATCAGGACGACACGCTCGATTCGATGTCCGCCATCACCGAGCGTGCTGTAGGCCGAGGCGGCAATGGGCCCGGAATAGACATAGCCGGCGTGTGGCGCAATCAACGCCTTTGGGATCGATGTGGGCGCACGGTGGAGGGTATCTTCGACGTTCGGAGCTGGCTGCCGGTCGTTAGCCTGAGCTAAACATTCGGCGAGCACGGCGCGCAGAGCCTGCGGGTCGCGAGGATAGAACACTCCTGCCACGGCCGGCCGGCGAATGCGAGGGACTTCGGTTGCGCCGCGCATGGCTCAGGAGTATCGATCCGCCCAGACGGGAGCACAATGGCGCACATGAGCGAAGTGGCGCAAACGCAGAAAGTACCAGCGGCAAAGAGCCCGACCGTTGACACGCGGTACTGGCACGCCCTGGATGACGGCCGCGTGCAATGCGACGTGTGCCCGCGTGCGTGCAAGCTCCACGATGGGCAACGAGGCCTGTGCTTCGTACGGGGCGCGGAAGGAGGGCGTATCAAGCTCTTCAGCTATGGCCGCTCGAGCGGCTTCTGTGTCGATCCCATCGAGAAGAAGCCTCTGAACCATTTCCTGCCCGGAACGAGCGTGCTGTCCTTCGGCACGGCCGGTTGCAATTTGGCCTGCAAGTTCTGTCAGAACTGGGATATGTCGAAGTCGCGCGAAATGGACACGCTTGCTGACAGCGCCAGCCCCGAGGATCTCGCCAGCGCCGCCGAGAGGCTCGGCTGCGCGAGCGTCGCGTTCACTTACAACGACCCCGTCGTCTTCATGGAGTACGCCATCGACGCTGCACAGGCGTGCCGTTCGCGCGGAATCAGAAGTGTCGCCGTGACCGCCGGCTACATGTGCACCGAGCCGCGTGCCGAGTTCTACCGTCACATGGACGCGGCGAACGTCGATCTGAAGGCGTTCACCGAGCGCTTCTACTACAAGATATGCGGCGGCGCGCTGGCCCCGGTGCTCGAAACCCTGGAGTACCTGAAACGTGAGACCAACGTCTGGTTCGAGATCACGACGCTTCTCATTCCGGGGGAGAACGACTCCGACGGCGAGATCGACCGGATGACTCGGTGGATCGCCGGGAAGCTCGGTCCCGATGTGCCGCTCCATTTCACGGCATTTCACCCGGATTGGAAGTTGCTCGACAAACCGCCGACACCGCCAGGGACGCTCGCGCGTGCTCGGCATGTCGGGCTCGCTAACGGGCTGCACTATGTCTATACGGGTAATGTGCACGACTGCGAAGGGGGCAGCACGTACTGCCCTGACTGCGGCACGCGCGTGATAGAGCGCGACTGGTACAAACTCGGCACATGGCGGCTCACCGACATCGGCACGTGCCAGAGTTGCAGTACCCGGATTCCCGGAGTATTCACCGGGCCGCCCGGAGCCTGGGGCGCACGTCGCCTCGGCGTGCGGCTCGCCGACGCAGTCATCCCTGTAGCAAAAAGATCGATTGCGCCATGACAAAAATGCATAGCCGCGCCGACTAACTCATGCTACATCCGGAAGAGCTGCGGAGGGTGAGGGACCCGCCCGGAGCTCCGCATCGTCGACCCGGAGTCACTGGCATCAGTGGCTTTGCATGTAAAAACAATGGCATGAAGCCTCGCGAAGCACGCTAAGAGGGGAAAGCCATGCACAATGAAACGAACCGTCCGCGTCGCGCGTCGGTAGTCGCGTCAGCGCTTTTGATGACCGGGTTGCTCTATGCGAGCGGCGCATCGTTTGCGGAACCAGGGGAGCACAGCTATCCGCCGGATGGCCTCGGGCCTTACGCGATTGGCCATACGACCGTGGTCATCACGGATCCTGCGCGGAATCCGGACGGCTCGGCGCCAGCGTCCTCAGCCGGCCGCCCGCTGTATCTGCACATCTGGTATCCGACGGGAAGCCAACCAGGCGGGCATGTGCTCTACACCTGGAACAATCCGGTTTATAACCAAAACCCCGGTGGGACTGTTTACCCGGGGCTGCCGGATCTCCCGGCACTGACCTTCGTCGGGAGTGCTTCCTCGCACCCCGTGTCCGAAGGCGCTCCCCTGTCGAAAGGAAAATTTCCATTGCTGGTTGCCACTCACGGCAACGAAGTGGCGGCCGCGAAAAACATGCCTGACACGCTGGAAACCCTCGCGAGTCACGGTTACATCGTCGCCTCTGTGGAGCATACCGGGAACAACGACGCGTTCTTTCAGGCGCTGTTCGTCGAGGCCTTCATGCATCTGCCGCTGGGACCCAATCCCAGCCTGGGATCGAACGTGATCCTGCAACGCTCCAAGGACGTGAGTTTCACGATCGATGAGATGCTCCAGGGGGCCGTTGACCAACGAGCTCACATCCCATTTTCAAAGGCCATAGATTCGGACAGCATTGGCGTTCTGGGATATTCCCTCGGTGGCGAGACGACGCTGGCCACGGTCACGGGAATCTCTACCGCCGGCTATCCCGCCGACAGGCGCGTGCAGGCGGCTTTCATGGGAGGCGGAACCAACTATGGATTGCTTCTCAACGCGGGCGATTACGCAAACGCCACAGTGCCGCTGATGTTCTTCGGCAACGATACCGGCATTGCCTACGACAACTTCAACCGGTTCACCGCAAGCAAGCTCAAATACCTGGTGGATATCGCAGGCATCAACCACCACGTGGCGGGCTATCAGTCGAGCTGGTGCAGCGACTTTCACAATTCGATGCTCGCGGTGAACCCTGCCGTGTTTCCGCAGGCGTTCATCAACCCCGCGCCGTTGAACAGATCCGACATCGTCAACTACGTATACGACTCGACGTTCTACTTCAGTTACACCGGTGCCAGGGAATCGGGAATCTACGACTATTGCGACGCATCGGCTTTCGATGGCATCAGCGATGCGCAATTGACGGCA
>CAZDTG010000005.1:0-30940 GCA_964508005.1 uncultured Steroidobacteraceae bacterium | reverse complement strand
CGACTATTGCGACGCATCGGCTTTCGATGGCATCAGCGATGCGCAATTGACGGCAACTCTCTTCGGCGATCCCTCTATACTGTCGGTGAAGAGTGAATTGCAACCCGCCATGCCGCTGAAACCGCAGGTTTCGATCGCAGAAACGACGCGCCTCACGAACTGGTACGCCGTTTCGTTTTTCAACAAGACGCTGCGTCACGGCGACGACTATGACTCGTACCTGAGCGACTCCGCGGCCAATCAGCGCCTGAATCCGCTGGTTCGTCTGACAAAGAACTGCGAGAAGGTCGCCGATCATCCGATTGATCTGCAGCCCACGGACAAGATCACTTTCGTCCCGGCGGGCGATGCGGGGTACCAGGTCAGCGTGGTTTCCGGAGCAGCCCTTTACGATCCGGGAGCGACGGCGCTTGCGGTGGCCTCGAGCAGCAGCGTCAATGTGAGCTATCCCGGCTTCTCATTCCCGGTGCCCGGTTTCAACGACCCCATCAGTACGCTGGTCGTTTCCGAGAACGGTCTCATCAACACGCGAACCTCTGCGGATTTCCCCGGGGTCGACGACAACGGGTCGCCCTGGTACATGAGAGGCAATCTGCTGCTGAGCAACCAGTTCGCCATCGGCATGTTGATGAAAAACCTCACCATGAGTGCCGCAATCCCCGGGAGTGGGGTATTCGGGTATTTCGATACTGCGAACGACCGTGTCATCATCACTTACAAAAACATGCCGGCGGCCGGGACGACCGATCCGAACACGCTGCAGGTCGCGATTTACGGCAGCGGCAAGATCGAGCTGATCGTCGGGGCGCTCGCGAACACGGGGCCATCGTATGCGCCGGGCATCCTGGGCACGATCGGACTTGCCTCCGGCCGCGCCAAAGCGAGCGACCTCGAACGCGTCAAGCCGATCAGCTTCAGCAAACTGCGGGGACTCGGGCCGGTGTTCCTGCCATTTGCCAACGACGCGGCGATCTACGAGCAGTTCCATGCGGGAACCGGCGCTTCCTGCCCGACGGGCGATGACGAAAACGATTCGAGGTAGCATCAGCTTCAGCTGGGACTGGGCAAAGCAGGGTGTACGGTGCAGGGCAAAACCGTCGTCATCACGGGTGCGACTTCGGGAGTAGGCGAAGTCGCCGCATGCAAGCTCGCTGAACAGGGCGCGCGGATAATCCTCATTGCCCGCGACCACGCTCGCGGCGAGCAGACACTGAGGCGCCTGGAGCTCGCCGCGCCCGGCCGGGGGCACGTCATCCACTACGCTAACCTGTCCCGGCTCGCCGAGATGAAGCGCGTGTCCGAGGAGATTACCGCAGGCGAGGCGCGGATCGACGTGCTCATCAACAATGCCGGCGCGATATTCGGCACGCGGCAGGTGACCGGAGACGCTCTGGAGCTGACTTTCGCCACCAACCACATGGCCTACTTCGTGGTCACGAACCTGCTCCTGGAGCGCTTGAAAGCGACTCCAGGGGCTCGCATCGTGTCCACATCGTCGGACGCACACAGGCGTGCGAAGCTGGACTTCGACGACTTCCAGCTCGAGAAGGGCTACAGCGCCCGGGGCATGTACGGCCGTACGAAGCTGATGAATATCCTGTTCACCCGGGAGCTGTCGCGCCGCCTCGCGGGAACCGGCGTGACAGCCAATTGCCTGCATCCGGGCTTTGTCGCTACACGGTTCGGGGATGCGAGCGGCGGCCTGATGCCGCTCGCTCTGAGGGTGGCCAAGAAGTTCGCACTGACGCCGGAGGAAGGCGCGGATACCATCATTTATCTCGCGTCTTCACCCGAGGTGGAGGGCGTCAGCGGCAAGTACTTCCACAAGTGCAAGCAGGTGTTGCCCACGGCGGAAGCCCGGCACGATGCGAACGCACGCCGGCTCTGGGACATCTCGGCGGAGCTTTCCGGTGTTGATGCTTAGTCAGAGGCGGCGATCGAGATGATCTCCGGGCCGGTCCCCGCGCGTCATGTCGGGAATATTCGGGATCCTTTGCGACCCGCGCTGGTGTGGATTGGGAAGGGCCTTGCGCACCCGACCCCTCGAGCCTGCGAGGTTCGGCAACAGGAGCTTCAGCTTCTGGCGGCCGTAATGCATGCGAGTTTTGACCGTGCCCACGGGGCAATTCAGGATTTCAGCTATTTCCGTGCAGGATTGGCCGAAGTGATAAGCAAGCTCGAGCACAGTTCGCTGCTCGTCGGGCAACCGTGCGAGCCCCGCGGCGATCCACTCGCGTATGTCCCTCTGCGACTCGGGGTTGTGCGGGGCGTCACCGAAGTCGCGCAATCCTCTGAGCTCCGCCAGTCGCTGTCCTGATTCGCCCAGGCTCTTCAGGCCGACGTTGTAGGCAATGCCCATTATCCATGTGGAGATCTTCGAGGCACCCTTGAAGCGCCCGGCGCTGCGCCAGACGATCCATAAGGTGTCATTGACGATCTCTTCGCTCGTTTTGCATTGCGGGAAGCTTGCCGAGACGAAGCGCGCAATTCGCGGGTGATAGCGCAGATGGAGCTCCCTGAATGCCGTCTGATCACGTTGCGCGACGGCGGCAATCAATATTCGATCCCTGTCGTTGCCGCTCCTCGGGAGCCTGCTGCGGGATGAGGCGTCCCGTTGCCGCGCAATGGGCGAAACCGCTTCCAACTCGCTGGTATCCGCCTGCCTCATGCCGGGTTGACCTCCGTCGCATTACCGTCAGCGGGTCGACCGCCTGGTCTCGTGGGATGGCGCGAAACTATCCGTGCCTGATGGATGCCGCGTTACGTTTCTCGCGGGCGATATTTCACCTGAAACATTGTGCAACGAAGTCGGGATGACGCCCGGCGCACGGAAGAAATCTTGAGCTGCGCGGTTATGCGCTGGATCAACCCCTACCACAAAGTGGTAGCGGGAACTCCCTGCATGCCGTGATGTGAATGGCGGGCATCGACGCTAGCTTCCCGCATGGAACCCCAGGCCTCCGTGGTGCCCGGCCGTTACATCATTGATGCCATGCAACAACCCCTCCAAATCAAGGTGCTCATTGCACACTCCGACCCGCTGATATCAGCCGGGCTCACCGCCACATTGAAAGAGCGAGGCGGCTTCGAAGTGGCGGCTTGCAATTGCGAATCGACTGTCGCGCACTCGACATCGACTCATGTTCCTGCGCAGGGCGTCGTGGTCGCAGACTACGATACGGCATTGCGGCTGACCGCGCCCGAAAGCGCCGCCACCGATCGAGTCATGATTCTCACCCATTGGCACAGCGAGACGAAGATTTACCATGCGCTGCGGCAGGGTGTGCGCGGTTATCTATTGCTGGGTTGCGGACTCGAAGACCTGGTGCAGGGCATTCAATCGATGCACAGGGGCGATATCGCGTTGGCCCCCCTGGTCGCCAGCCGCATTGCCGAACGCATGAAGCAGCAAGCGCTCACCCGGCGGGAAGAGGACATCCTGGGCCACATCATGCTGGGGCTTTGCAACAAGATGATCGCGTCGCGGTTGACGTTGGCGGTCGGAACCGTGAAGACGCACGTCAAATCCATATTCAGGAAATTGGGTGCCGCGAGTCGCACAGAGGCGGTCGCGATCGCGCAGCGCCGGGGCATTCTGGGCGAAGAGCGCAATTGGCGCCAACCGCAGGCGCGCGAGGTCGCGGATTTCCAGCGCTGATGAATTGCCGGCTGAGCGGTGTCGCGCCCGGGGTCGCTCAGGAATCATTCCGGCGTGGCGCCTCGTGGATCACCACTTCCCTGCGGCCGAAGAGGCGCGCGTCCAGTGAGATTGCGCCGGGCCCAAGGATGACGAGCACCGCGGACATCACCACGAACTCGAAGGCGGCCATCCTCGAATCCAACAGCAGGACCCGTGCGGGAATGCACGTAAGCATGATGCCTGCCTCCCCCAGGCAGACCAATCCGCCCGCGATGGGCGTCAGGAAGCCGATCATCAGCACCACGCCCGCGAGCGCCATCGAGATGGCGGCGAGCGCGGCAAGGCGCCCGATCGTGTGGCTGCCGGTAGTGATCGATCCGGCCTGGAGGGCCGCCAGCGTCCCGACCACGACGCGCAACACGAGCAACGCCATGCCGGCCCAGCCCGACGGGAAGCTCGAAAATGTCCTTTGCAGGAACATGCTCCTTGCCGATCCAGCAACGCGGGATGGAGCGTAGCGCGCGCGTCGATGCGGGGAGATCCCACCCGCAAGGTACCCGTCAATACCACGAACGGGGGATGTCTCGATTGTGCGGCCGCCGCAGTCTAAAGATGGATGAAGCCGCGGCGAATGCCTATCGAAACGGCCTGTGTCCGGTCCTTCGCGCCGAGTTTGTCCATGATGTGCTTGATGTGGACCTTCACGGTCTCCTCCGAGATCGCGAGGCGCTCGCCAATGTCCCGGTTGCGGTTGCCCTGCGCAATGTGCTGCAGCACCTCGATCTCCCGCTCGGTGAGTGAGTCGCTGCTGAAGTGCTCGGCCAGGGTCTGGGCCAACTCGGTCGGCAGATGCTTGCGCCCCGAGTGAACCTTTCGGATCACTTCCACGAGATCCTCCAGCAACGTGCTCTTCAGCACATAGCCGCGCGACCCCGCGAGGAGGGCGCGTTGAATTTCGACGTCCCCTTCGAATGTGGTGAGCATGATGATCCGGGCTTCGGGGTAGTCCGCCCGGATCGCGGCGACGGCGCTGATCCCGCTCATGTCGGGCAGCCTCAGATCCATGAGTGTGACATCAGGCTGATGCTGCTTGAATTCGTCGATGGCCTCTCTTGCGGTCGCCGCCATCGCCACGAGCTGCATGTCCTGCTGATGAGCGATGACGGTTGCAATGCCCTCGCGGAACAGGGGATGGTCGTCCACGCACAGGATGCGGATGCGAGCAGGATCGGTCATGTTTTCTCGCTTCGCGAATAGATTCTGGCCAGCCAGTCCAGCGTCCCTCGAGTCGCGGAGCGTTGGAATGCTGCGCCGCCCGGGATGGTCAAGTCAATCTCGGTTCCCGCCCCGGCGGCACTCAGGACTTTCAGCCGGGCGCCGATTTTCTCGGATCGCTCGCGCATCCCGGACAAGCCCCAGTGGCCCTCCCGGCCCGCGCGCAGAGTCTGCGAATCGATGCCGCGGCCGTTGTCACGAACGACGATCCGAAAGCGATCCTGCGTATAGTCGAGCACCGTCTCGATGACCGACGCATGCGCGTGCCGGAACGCATTCGCGAGCGCTTCGCGGCCGATGCGATACACCTCGTCGCGGATCACGGGCCGCAACGATCGGGGCGTACCCTCGACGATCAACTGATAGTCGATGCTCTCATCAGCGGCCAGATCGTGCGGCATCTGCGAAAACAGGTACTCGAGGTCATCGCGCACGGAGTGTTCTGTCCGGAGGCCGCGAACGGCGTTACGGCCTTCGTCGATCATCTGCCGCAGCAGCCGGGAGACCCGCTCCACCAGGGGCTTTGCCGTCGTGCCGGGTGAGATCTCATTGTTCGCGACCGCCAGTTGCAGCGACGCACTGAGCAGCCCCTGCAGGACCGTGTCGTGCAATTCCTGGGCGATGCGCTCGCGCTCGAACAACCGCGCCTCCAGCCTGTCGCGCAGTCTGGCCTGCACCTGTCGCAGCCTCAGCGTCCACAGTAGCCAAAGCAGCAACGCTCCAGCCGTGACACAGACCGCGAGGAACCATCTCGTCTGCACGAATGCCGGAGGTATGTCGAAATCGACAGCCGCTCCCGTTTCGTTCCACACGCCGTCGTTGTTCGAGGCGATCACGCGAAATCGGTAGTGCCCCGGGGCAAGGTTGGTAAAGTACGCGTCCCGCCGGGGACCTACGTCCTGCCATGGCTGCTCCGCGCCCAGCTGGTAGCGAAATCTGACCCGCTCCGGAATCGACAAGCTGAGCGCGGTGTACTGGATTTGCAGGTTGCGCGTCCTGATCGGCAGTCTCAACCCGGTCGATGGCTCGTAACGAGCACCGTCCGCGATGATGGATTGCACGTTGACGGTCGGCTTGAGCATGTTGCGCGTCACGTGTCCCGGATCGGTCCATGCGATACCGTTGCTCGAGGCAAACCACAAGCGGCCATCGGTGCCCTCGGCCATGCTGGGCAGCGGTCGAACGGCGGGCGGCGTCCCGGGCATGCCATCGAGAAAATCGAGTAGCGTGTACCGAACCGCGTAGAGTGGATTACTTACGACCCGACGCACTTCATCCTCCGGCACCTTCATCGCGCCTTCACTCGTGCTGAGCCAAAGATCACCCGCCGCGGTCTCGACAATTCCGGAGACGCTCGGCAGTGGCGTGCCGCCCTGGCGCGTGACGGCATTGAACCGGCGGCCATCGAAGCGCGCGAGACCACGCTCTCCGCCAACCCAGATGTGACGGCGCCGCGCGTCGATCGAGACCACAGCCCCGACGTTGAGCCCATCGCCGGCGGACAGGTGCCGTACCGTGTCCCTTGCCACGATTTCAACCTGGCTGTTCGGATACCCCAGCCAGACGCGACCAGCGCCGTCGGTTGTCAGGCTTGCCGCGGGTTCCCCGTAGCGGGTCCACCTGCCATCGGCCAGGCGAAACACTCCGGCACGCACGATCGACACCCAAAGCGTGCCCGACCGATCCTTGGCGATCGCCTGAATACCGAAGAAGGGTTTGATGTTGTCGATGGGCAGCCCGATCGCGGCCCATCGCTGCCCCGCGGAGTGCCAGATCATCTCCCGACCGCCGAGCCAGAGGGTGCCGTCGGGATCGCGATAGGCGCAGGTGATATCACGCGGCCCGGGGACTGCCTCAACGCTCGACCCTGCCGTGACCTTGAAAGCGCCATTGCGCGAATCGGCGCCAACCAGCATGGCACCCCCGTCAGCGGCCGCCAGGGCGAAGCCATCCGAATCGGTCGGGAGATCGACTTTAGCCAGGCGCGACTCGCGAAACCTGTCCAATCCTCCGGCGGTTCCGATCCAGACGTTGCCTTCCCGGTCCTGGAGGCCCGAGAAAAATCCTTTGGAAGCCGGTCCTGTGAGGCCCTCCGTGACCAAAAAGACATCCGGCGATGGCTCATCAGCCAACCCGGAGCGCAGCAGCGCCGCCGGGTCTCTCAGGCGACGAATGCCGGTTGGTGTCGACATCCAGAACGTGCCTTCACGGTCAATGACCTTGACATCCACCGCGCCGGATCCCGGGTCTGCGAGTCGAAGCCAGCGCGTGCTCGCGTTCGCTGGCGCCGACGGGATATACAGGGCACGAACGCCCTGAGTCTCATCGATCAGCCACAAGGTCCCGTCCGGGCCTTCAAGGAACTTGATCTCGCCGTTGAGCTGAATATCCGTGGTGGTGAGCGCGCTTTCTCCGCGGCGCAGGAACCTGATCGAGTTGTCGACGGCAATCCACAGAGTTCCACTCGTATCGAAGCTCACCATACCGGTGTAGGTCTTGGGCAAATGAAGTGCGGGGCCCACATCGACCCATTGCGAGCCATCGAAACGCCTCAGGCCGCGCGTGGTCGCCACCCATACGGTGCCGGACCTGTCCTGCGCGAAGCCGCGAACGCTGGCCACGGGGAGGCCCTCGCGCTCGCCATAGTTCGTGATCCTGTCGTTGCTGATGAAACTCGCGCCGCCAAACGCATAGCCGACCCAGAGGCCGCCCGACGGAGGCGCCCAGAGCGCGTATACACTGGCGGAGGGCAATCGCTGGCCATGAACGGCGTCGATGCGCTCGAAGCGAACGCCGTCAAAACGGAACAGTCCCGCCGTACTGGCTATCCACAGATAGCCGTCTCTCGTCTGAGCAAGATCCTCTATATCCGTGGGCGCGCCTTCCTTGGCCGTCCAGGCGGAGTGATAGAACTGCTTGATTCTCAGATCCGGCGACAACGCCCAGGCGCGCCACGGAAGCAGCAGCGCCGCCATGCAGGCGCACAGCGGTCCCAGGAACCGTGCTCTAACCCTGAATTCCATCTTTCTGCTGGTGTGCGGGGAAATATGCGGGGCAGCACTCGAGCGCCGGCTTTGCGGGCGTTACCTCGCCGTACCGAAGAATCATAGCGCAGCGCGCCGGCGCCATTGCGCACTCAGCGCCGCCAGCATTACCCCAAAGTGGTAGCGAGGCGTCCCTGGATTTCGTGACGCGCACAGCGGACTGTCGCGGGTAATTTTTTGCCCACGGACCTGTGTGGGACAACTCCCCCCAGCGTCCACGGGATTTCTTGGCGGACGGAGCTCCAAATGCGCATACAGATTTCGCATTCAAGGCGGCAGGGACCGTCTGGTCCTTCCGGCGCACACCCGTCAAGTCGTAGCGGCTCTCGTCACTGCACAGGAGATCATGATGCCCTTTACGATCAAGGTTAACGGCGGGGAACATCATGTCGAGGTCGACGGCGATACGCCCCTGCTGTGGGTCTTGCGGGACGTGCTGGGCATGATGGGTACGAAATTCGGCTGCGGGATGGCGCTGTGTGGCGCCTGCACGGTCCATCTGAACGGGGTCGCCATCCGCTCTTGCGTGACTCCAGTCGGCAGCATCGGGGATGCAACGGTCACGACCATTGAAGCGATCGGCAGCACGACTGCGGGCCGCAAGATCCAGACAGCCTGGCTCGATCTGGAGGTGGTGCAATGCGGCTACTGCCAGTCCGGTCAGATCATGTCCGCAGCGGCGCTTCTGGCGGGCAATCCGCATCCGGCCGACGCTGATATCGACAATGCGATGTCGGGGAACATCTGCCGCTGCGGTACCTACGTCCGCATTCGGGAAGCCATCAAGCGCGCATCCAACTCGTCCGCGGCGACCGGGAAGGAGGCGTGAGCATGCTCTTCGGCGGGGTTGACCGCGACGACCCGGATTCCGCGTCCGCCAACGGCATATCCCGCCGAGTCTTTCTCGAGGCGGGTGTCGCTTCCGGCGGCGGACTCATGTTGGGCTTCGGCCTGCCGGCCTTCATGGCCCATGCGACGGCGGCAGAGTCGGGCAGCTTTGAGCCCAACGCCTTCATTCGCATCGATGGCGATGGGTCGGTGACACTGACCATGCCTTACGTGGAGATGGGGCAGGGCACCTATACGGCCGTATCCATGCTCATTGCAGAAGAGCTGGAAGTGGCGTTGAGCCAGGTACGCCTGGAGCATGCGCCGCCCAATGAGCGACTGTATGGCAACCCCTTGTTGGCGGGCATCCAGGCGACCGGCAATTCCAACGCGGTGCGCGCGGCGTGGGAGCCTATGCGCCGGGCCGGCGCAACGGCGCGAGTCATGCTCGTCGCCGCGGCGGCAAAGCGCTGGAAGGTGGAACCATCCTCGTGTCAGGCCGAGCGCGGTGAAGTCGTTCATGGGCCGAGCGGGCGCAAGATCGGCTACGGCGCTCTCGCGGGCGATGCTGCCCAGCAGCCTGTGCCCGAGAAGGTGGCGCTCAAACGGCCGGAAGAATTCAAGCTGATTGGTAAGCCAGCCAAGCGTCTCGACACACCATCGAAGGTGAACGGAACGGCGGTCTACGGTATCGACGTGAAGCTGCCGGGCATGAAAATCGCCACGCTCGCGCAATCGCCGGTGTTTGGCGGACGGCTGAGAAGCGTCGATGACACGGCGGCAAAGGCGGTCAACGGCGTGCGCCAGATCGTCCAGCTGGATGATGCCGTGGCCGTAGTGGCCGACCACATGGGGGCCGCCAGGAAGGGCCTCGCGGCGCTCAAGATCCAGTGGGACGACGGGCCCAATGCGGCGCTCAGCACGGAGGATATCGCGCGTGATCTCGCAAACGGGACGCTGAAACCAGGAGCGGTCGCGCAGAATGTCGGGGATGCAGCCACCGCCCTGACACAGGCGGTGACCCGGGTCGAGGCGGTGTACCAGGTACCGTTTCTGGCCCATGCGGCGATGGAGCCCATGAACTGCACGGTGGAGGTTCGCAAGGACCGTTGCGAGGTCTGGGTGGGAAACCAGGTGCTCGGGCGCGCACAGGCGACCGCCGCAAAGACCGCCGGACTGCCGTTGGAGAAGGTCACGGTCCACAATCACCTGATCGGGGGCGGCTTTGGCCGCCGGCTCGAGGTGGACGGCATCACCCGCGCCGTGCAGATCGCCATGCACGTCGAGGGTCCGGTGAAGGTCGTCTGGACCCGTGAAGAAGACATCCAACATGACATGTACCGGCCTTATTTCTTCGACCGGATTTCCGCCGGTCTCGATGCGGCGGGGATGCCGGTTGCCTGGAGCCACCGCTTCGCGGGCTCCTCGATCATTGCCCGGTGGCTCCCTCCGGGGTTCAACAACGGCCTCGACCCCGACACCATCGAGGGCGCGGTCGATCTGCTCTATGCCCGCCCGAATGTGCGCGTCGAATATTTGCGGATGGAGCCTGCGGGCATTCCCACCGCCTTCTGGCGCAGCGTCGGACCGTCGCATAACGTCTTTGTGGTCGAGAGCTTCACGGATGAGCTCGCGGCCGCAGCGAAGCGGGATCCCGTCAACTACCGGCGAGCTCTGCTCGAGAAGGCGCCGCGCGCCCAGGCGGTCCTCGGGCTTGCCGCCCAGAAGGCGGACTGGGGTCGCCCGCTCCCCAAGGGCTCGGGCCGCGGTGTCTCGTTTCAATTTGTCTTCGGCACTTACATGGCGCACGTTGCCGAAGTCGAGGTATCGAAGGAGGGCGGAGTCCGTGTCCGGCGCGTCGTATGCGCGGTCGATTGCGGCTCGGTCGTGAATCCGGACACCGTCCGGGCACAGGTGCAGGGCGCCGTGATCTTCGGCATCTCCGCGGCTCTTTTCGGCAGGATCACGTTGAAGAACGGGCGCGTCGAGCAGACCAACTTCAACACCTACCCGGTGCTGCGCATGAGCGAGGCACCAGCCGTCGAGGTGCACATCGTCAAAAACACCGAGCCCCCGGGTGGGCTGGGCGAGCCGGGAACCTCCGCCATCATGCCGGCAGTCGCGAATGCGATCTTCGCCGCCACCGGCAAGCGCCTGCGCAAGCTGCCGGTCGACCCGGAGGAGCTCAAGCGCGCTTGACCACCATGTCCCCACTCCAACCCACGGAGACTGCAAGCATGAAGACCGCCGATGTGATTGCGAAGAGAGCGTAGAGCGCCATGCCGTCAGCAGAACTCGTGCAGCAAGACTACGGAATGGGAGCGCGCGGCGCTGCGCGCTCATCTACCGGCCAGATGCTCTGTGGCGAGCAGCGCTCTTGGACATTCCTTCGCGCGTCGGCCCGGCTCACGCGTTGTCAAGGGGCGTTTCGAGAGAATCTCACAGCGGATCGCCCGCGCCTCATCATCATCCTCGAAGAAGTGGGCGGCCGCGTTCTGATCTCAGGCGAGGGCAACGAGCGCGGACCGGATTCCAGAGCTCGGGGCAGCCACATGAGTGTGATCCCGGCGGGAATGCGTGCCTGGCAGTACTCCGAGCGTGTCAGCATGTTCCGTGAGCTCGTGGTGGAATTCAAACCAACCCACATTCTCGAGAAGGTCGACGAAGGATTCGATCCGGCGGCCTTGGTCGTACCCCGCATGATGTTCTGCGATTCCAATCTGCTGCGCATTGCAGAGCTGATGGACTCGGAGTGCCAGCCCGGCAGGCCCCCGGACGTTCTCTATGGCGACAGCCTTTCGGTGGCACTTCTGGTCGGACTCTCCAGGCTCGGACGAGTCAGCGCTGCGAAAATACCTCGCGGCGGCCTGGTCCCGTGGCAACTCAAGCGCGCGTTGGAATACCTGGAGTCACACCTCTGCGAGCAAGTCAGCGTCAAGTCTCTGGCGGACCTGGCGCAGCTTTCGCGGTCCCACTTCAGCCGTGCCTTCAAAGCATCGGCGGGCATGACACCGCAACGCTGGCTGCGTAATGCCAAAGTCAGGCGTGTACAGCAGCTGATCGTGGAAACAGGTTGGCCGCTGGCGCAAATCGCCGTCGAGACGGGATTTGCCGACCAGGCGCATTTGGCGCGGGTGTTTCGCCAGGTCACGGGCGAAAACCCCGGAGCCTGGCGACGCAAGCGGCTGCAACCGAAAGCCTGAAAGAGATGGCCCCAAGGCGCGGCATGCTCCGGCAACCTGGGCTCAACAAATCTGCAACGAGCGGTATGTAGTCTCTACCGTTACATCCTTCTTGAGCCAGCGGGAAATGCATCGCCGGACATGGAATTTCTCTGCGTCGATGCTGGCTTTGATTACGGCTCCCGCCGTGCATGCCGCCGACGCGGCCGCAGCGTTGGAGCAAATTGTCGTCGTGGGAAGTACGCCGATCCCGGGCTCCGATGTCGATCGCGACCGCGTGCCGGCGGCTGCCCAGGTGCTGGGCTCTCAGGACATCGATCACACTGGCATTCCCGGCTTGACTGGCGCGATTCTCGCGAACGTACCCTCGGCTACGATCAACGCTGTCGAAGGCAACGAATTTCAGCCCGATATTCTCTTCCGTGGCTTTACGGCGTCTCCGGTCGCCGGCACCCCGCAAGGATTGGCGGTCTACGTCAACGGAGCGCGCTTCAACGATGCCTTCGGCGACACCGTGAATTGGGACTTGATCCCGCCTGTCGCAATCAAGACCGTCGCTATCGAGGCAGCCAACCCGGTTTTCGGATTGAATGCGCTGGGCGGATCCGTGAGCGTACAGCTGAAGAACGGATTCTCCGGGGAGACGACGGGCATAACGGCATTCGGCGGCTCATACGGACGCAGAGCCGGCATCGCTGAATTCAGCCGTCAACTGGGCCCGTTCGCGGTTTACTTCACGGGCGATGCGACGCATGACGGCGGTTTTCGCCGCACCAGCAGCTCGGACCTGTATCGAGGCTTCGCGGATTTCGGGTGGCGCGCTGGGCCCGCAGAAGTGCATCTGGATCTGATGGCCGCGCACGACACGCTCGGAAACCCCGGCGCCACACCAGAGCAGGCGTTGGCGGCGGATATTTCCAATATTTTCACTGCGCCCAACTCCGTCGATAACAAATATCTGGCCGTGAACCTCAACGCGACCGGCAAATTGAGCGATGCCACCTCCATCCAGGGCGTGGGGTACTTTCAGCATTTTCGCCAATATGTGCCGAACGGAATCACCTCGCAAGCGGCCCCGTGCAGCGACGGCAGCGGGTTGCTGTGCAACGGGGACGGTACCGTGGTCACCACGACCGGTGGTCAAAACGTGGCTGATTTCCTGAATGGCGGGCCGTACTCCGGCCTCAGCCTGCAGCAACTGGACAGTCGTGCCTACGGTGCGACACTGCAGGCGACGGACCAAAGGCGGCTCGGCGATCTCTTGAATCACCTGGTTGTCGGCGCCAGCTTCGAGGGCTCCGATAGCCTGTTCTCCGGCGCGCAGGAGATTGGTGGATTCGACCCCTATACGCGGCAATTCATCGGTCCGGGCATCATCCAGGATCAACCGGGCGAGGGTGTCAATCCGGTACGCGTGCGCAGCACTACGCGGTTCTACGGAGCGTTCGTCTCCGAAATGCTCCCTCTCGGCCGCGACATCGACATTTCCCTGCGCGCTCGCTTCAATGACGCGCAGATCGGGCTGGCGGACGAGCTCGGCGGGCCGGTCAACGGCCATCATACGTACAACCGCCTCAATCCGGGTGCGGGACTGACTTATCGGCTCGCGTCCGGGATGCACGTCTATGGAAGCTATTCGGAAACCAATCGAGCGCCGACGCCCCAGGAGCTCTCCTGCGCCAGCGCGGCCTTCCCGTGCAGTTTGTTGAATTTTTTCGTCGGCGATCCCAATCTCGATCAGGTCGTGGCGCATACCGCCGAGGCCGGCGTGCGCGGGAAGCTCACGGACGCGGCTGGCGGCCGGCTGGATTGGAACGTGGACTATTATCACACGCAAAATACCAACGACATCATCTTCGAATCGACCGTCGCCAGTCCGAATCTGGCCTTCTACACCAATGCCGGAAAAACCCTGCGCCGGGGCGTCGAGGCCACAGTGCGTTACGACTGGCGGAAGGTGCAGATCAAGTTAGGGTATGCGTTCACGGATGCGACCTTTCGCACGGCTCTGGACTTGAATAGCGGCAACAATCCGGCGGCCGGCGCGAACGGCCGGATTCAAGTCCTGCCGGGCGACCGGATCCCGGGTATTCCCAGGCACCGCGGCACTGTCGTGGTCGATTGGACACTGGCGGACCGCTGGACCCTTGGCGGCGAGGCGGTCGTGCAGGGCAGCGCATATCGCTTCGGCGACGCGGCTAATCTGACTTCTCCGCTGGGCGGCTATCTCGTTGTAGACCTCAACGCGGCTTACAGACCGACTGAGCACGTCACGGTGTTTGCAGTGGTCAACAACGTTTTCAACAAACGCTACGATACCTTCGGATCATTCGGGCCGGTCCAGGACGTGCCGTGGCCGAATATTCCTGGAGGGGTCACCGACCCGCGCACCGCCAGTCCGGGAATGCCCATAGCCGCCTATGGGGGCGTGCGAGTGACCTTCTAGGCCCTGCAGATGCGCTAAAAAGCCTCTCCCCCATTGGGGGAGAGGCTTTGTCGACGGCGCGAAGTCGTCTCAGTCGTCGAGGTCGAGATTCGGATGCGCAATGTTCTGTGCGAACTCGCTCGGCCAGCGGACCTTCATCTCCCCCGGATAGGGACGCTTGAAGCCGGTCGACGCGTACCACACCCAGTGGTTCACGACATCCGGATCTTCCGCGTCCGGCTTGTGTTGCTTGCCCTTGAAGATCTCCTGCTTGGCCTTCGCCCAGGCCTTCTCGATCGGGCTGCGCCGCTGCTGGCGTGCCGCGACTGCGACGCCTTGATTCAGCGGGACCTGCGCCGGAACATGCGTCCACGGAGCGAAGCTCTGTTCGGGGGGCGTGTTGGTGAACAGGTTGTACATCGGCGAGGCGACCAGGTCGAACAGGTTCATCGGCGGGAGGCCGAGGATCTGCTCGATGGTACGCGTCATGTTGACCTGCGTGAACGCCGTGTGGTTCGCGCCGTGGTACTGAACCGCGTACGGGCTTACGACATAGCCGGGGCTGCGGTGTCCGTCGACGTGGTCGACACCGTTCTGTGCGTCGTCCTCGGTGATGAAGATCGCCGAGCTGCTCCATACCGGACTATGGGAGATGGCATCGACGATCCGGCCGACGGCGAGGTCGTTGTCGGCCTGTTCGGCGGCCGGAGTCGGCGGTCCGCCGTTATGATCGCACATGATCCACAAGGTCGTCAGCGCCGGTACGGTGTCCGCCGCAACATCCTTGTTGAAGTCCTGCTGCCACAGGTCGACGCGGAACTGGTCGGGGATGCCGAGATCGAAGACCGGGAAGTGCGGATCCGAGTACTTCTGGACGGACGGGATCTCCGAGATGGTGTTGACCGTAGTCGCGTACTTCAGCTGGGGCTCTGCACCGCTCTCGTACGCCATCGCGTCATTATAGAACTGCGTCCAGCTCGGCTCGTTGTGGGAGCCGTCCGGGTTGTTGAAGGTCAGGCCTCCATACTCGACGTACTCCCCGTAAATCTTGACCCGCAGCCCCTTCCTCTCGGCGGCATCCCAAACGAAGCCCTTCGGCTGGTACGCCAGCGCGTCTTCGCCATTCGCCGGATAGCTGCGGATCCAGTCCGGGGACTGGATATCGTCTTCGTACGGGGCGATGCCCTGCACGAGCCAGTTGTGGCCGTCGGCCGACTGGCGCGACGGGTCGTAGTAGTTGTCGAGCAGCGGGAAGCGGGTCACCAGGTTGTGCATGTTCGGGGTCACGTGCGCCCCGAAGATCGCGAGCGAAGGGTCACCATTGCCGCCGAGCGAGCTCGGCAGGTCGCCCAGAACCTGATCGTAAGTGCGGTTCTCGCGTACGATCACGAAGACATGCTTGATGAGCGAGGGATCGCCGATGTGCAACGGGATGGCGACCGGTGCCGTGCCTTGATCTCCGCCCCGGGCCGCGTCGATGTTCGCCTGCAGATCCCAATGGTTATTCTGGTAGACCTGCGCCGTCATCGCTTCGAGTGCCCGGAAGTCAGGCAACGGGATCAAGCTCACCGAGGCCGTGTCGCGGTGGGTGTTGTATCCCGTCACGCCGTAACTCGTGGTCTGCGAGCCCCACGTCCCGAGGCCCTTGTCGTTGGAGACGATCAGCTGGCGATGGACCTGGTCGTAGGCGATCGTGCTGGGTGTGGAGGCGGTCGGGATGAGACCCAGAATCGGGGTGTCCGCGCTGCCGCTGATGTCCACGACGGCTATGGCGTTCGCCGTGTAGAGCGTGACATACGCCACTGAACCGACCACCACGATGCTGGTCGGCTGGGCGCCGAACGCCGTGCGGCCGGAGTCGTCGAAATTGCCGTCCTGGCCTTGAGGAGGCAGCGCAACGCGGATGGTCCGCGTCAACCTGTTCGTCGAGAGGTCGATGACGCCGATGTTGTCGCTGCCGGCATTGGCCACGAACAGATTGGCCCCCGCAATCGTCATGCCGGTCGGATGGCGGCCGCCGCTGTCGATGGTCGTCACGAGCTGGCCCGTTTGCGTGTCGACGAGGGAGATGGTGCCGGTGATCGCGGTGCCGGATACCGGGCTGGCGACGATCGGCGTCCCGGTGGAGATGTTCGTGAAGTCGTCGGGCTGGGCAATGCGGCCGCCCTCGTTGCTCACGTAAGCATACTTGCCGTTGAGCACGATGCTGTTGGGCGCATTGCCCACGCGCACCTGCGTGCCCTTCGTCTGCGCCGGCTTCGTCGTCAGGTCAACGGCCTGCAGCGTATTATTCTGATTCAGAATGACGTAGGCGGTCTTGCTGTCGTTGGAGACGGCCACGCCGGCCGGATTCGACGTGTAGGTATTGCCGTTGTAGAAGTTTCCGCAGAGCGTCGTGACCGGGTCGCTCTTCAGGCCGACCGTGATGCCGTTGCAGTTGATGAAGGCCTGGCTCGGCGGCACTTTGAGCTGCTGAGAATCGCTGAGAAGACCGGTTTTCGGGTCGACATTCGCGATCGCGAGAAAGCTGTCGTCCTGGCTGAACAGCAGGGATTTGCCGTCGGGGGAGTAGGTGATTCCCGTGAACGACCCGCTGCTGTCGCCGAAGGGCGAGTAGGACTGCAGGATGGCACCGGTCTGGGTGTCGATCACGTCTACGGCGGAGGATGCACCCATCAGCAGGACCGCGGCAGTGTTATTGCTCGGGTTGAGCGCAACGGCCTTGGCGCGCACCGGCGAGCCGAGATCGATCACCTTGCCCGCCGGCGTAATGATCTGCGTGGTGGACATTACGTAAGACCCGTCCGGCTGCGGACCGACCGTGTAGGTCGGGAATCTTACGGACGGGTCGGCCATCGCCGCCGAAGCGGCGGCTGCGGCCAAGGTCGTGTGCACCAGGCTGCGAATGAGATACGAGGCTTTGCTAGGCATTTGTGCTCCCTTTGCGGTGACGGTTGCATCGAGCTCGCACCGGGATACGTGCCGGATTCTTCCGACTCCGGCAGCACCTCCCGATCGTCCTGGCCCTTATCCTCGTGATTGGTGACGCACCGATGAAGATCTAATGAATCTCCAACACCCCGCATGCGCGTTCTTCGCGATGTAACACGAACATAATACGAGTCACGCGAGCAGTGCGCGCAGCGGACCGAGCCAGGGTTCGTAGGCGCGCCAGCGGCCGACCGAGGTGCGGTAAATCGGTTGACGCGCCTGCCACTTGCTGGGCGTTCTGACAACGCGACTGTTACGGTCCGGGTTCAGGCAGGCGGCATCCCAGGCCAACCCACATGCGGTGAGGATCCGACGGATGATCGGCTCGGGCTCACCGACCAACGTCTCGTAGTCGATGTCGATGAAACGCTCGGCCGGCAATACGCGTCGCCAGTGCGCGCAGAGTCGCTCGTATGCGCGCATGTAGCCGACCAGCGCCGCCCCGCCCGTAGGAAACGACATTCGCGGATTGAAATGCGTCTGATGAATCGATAGCGCGGTGTCGAGCGGGTTACGCCGGCAATGGATGATCGTCGTGCGGGGAAGTGCCAGGTGGATCAGCCCGGCCCACTGGAAATTCAGCGGCATCTTGTCGGTTACGCGCGCGGCATCGGGTGCGATGCCACGTACGAGCTCCAGATACTCGGCCGCCGCTCTGGCCAGGAATGCCGCCTCCGGAGCGACCGTACCGAGCTGCTCCCATGCCCAGCCGCGCTCGTTCCAGAACGCTAACTCCCCGCCGGCACCGACATCCGCGTGGGCCGAAAGAATCTGCTCGACGAGCGTCGTTCCAGAGCGCGGCAAGCCGAGAATCATGATCGCGGTCGGCTCATTTCGGCCTACCGCCGGCGCGCGGGCGATCACCTCTGGAGTGAAGCGGGCAATGAGGCGGTCCACCCGCTCTTCGAACGCCGTCAGGTCGAAACGGACGATGGCGCTGCGTAGAGTCTCCGCCGCATCGAACTGGCGCATCGCCTCCTCGTAGTCGCCGAGATCGTCCGCTGCCTTGCCCAAAGCGAGATGCACGCGAGAGCGCTGCGCGGGCTCGAGGTCGGGCAGTGCAAGCGCCGCTCGCATGCGGGCGAGCAGCTCGGAGTCGCCCGGCCCTGTCCGACGGCAGCGCACGATTTCGTAGTAGCTGCCCGAGAGCCGTGGCGCGCGTTCGATCGCGCGCGCCAAGTAGTCATGCGCCTCCGCGAATCGTCCTGCGTCAGCAAGTGTGTTGCCAAGCAGCTCGAGCGCCACGGCATTGTCTGGCTCGCACGCAATGGCGACCCGAAGGGTTTGTTCCGCCTCAACATCGCGATTCTCGGCCAGCAGCGCCCTGGCCACGGCGATGCGACCGAGGGTCGTGTCGGGCGCAACTATGGCGGCGCAGCGGAACGCCTCGATCGACTCGACAGTGCGGCCAAGGCTGTCGAGGAGACTGCCGGCCCGGTAACTCGCATCGGCTAACGAAGGCAGAATATTTACCGCCCGGCGGTACGCAGCTAGAGCGGGGCCCACGGCGCCGGTCGCCTCCAGCGCGATACCCAGCCGCAGATGCGCATCCGCAAATCCTGGATCGGCCGCGACAGCACTCTGAAGAGCGGCGACCGCTTCGTCGACTCGCCCGCATTCCAGGCAGGCCAGGCCAAGATCGTGCAGCAGCGCCGCATTGCCGGGCAGCCACCGCGCGGCTTCGCGCAACGCCACGACCGCCTCCGCTGGCCGCCCCACTGTCAGCGATCGGGCGGACTGACTGAGGAGCCACGCGACTTGGGGAGGCTGAGCCGTCATCATCTCCACAGGGTGCCCAGCGTCAGTACCCGCGCTCGACACTTCCCACAAAGTTAGTGCAATGAGGGTCGGAACTCGAACCTCGCATCCAATCTTATGCCGGGATCATGAAGCTTTGTGGACAGCGGCCCACCGCCAGGAGCTGCGCGAGCGAATGCGTCCGCGAACCCAAGACGGTGGCTGAGGTGTCCTCATCGGACGCCTCATTCTTTTGATTTCAGGCTCTCATTGTTGGCCTCGATGAAGGACTTGATGTCGTCGGCCATGGCGAGAAGCTTCAGCCACTGCTCCTTGTAGAGGGTCACGGGGAATCGCCCCATGCCGTAGACGGACAGCGCGCCTTTCTCGCTGACCTTCATCGTGAGCCTGCTGCGGCCCGGGCTCTTGAGGCGTTCGTTCTCGGCTCGCAGGCGCTCGAGCTCGGCTTGCAGATCGTCGGACACAGGGTACCTCGAGGAGCCACGATGTTCTGGGGCGCGGATTATACCAGCGGCAACGTCGCGACCGCACCGATATACAGAGCCTGGACTCCTTGGCGTCAGTCACTTGCCATCGGAGTGAGACCCGGCTCCTCCGGAGGAAGCGGCTCCTCAGGAGGCGGCTGTTCCGCCGGATGGTCTTCGCGCGATTGGGCTGAATGTGTCACGAATATCCTCTGCGAGTTGAGTGCCGTGCGGTGCGCACTCACATTGATGACTGGAGCTTCCGAGGTCCGCACGTCACGGCGGATCCTAGCCGCGCGCTCTTCCGGCCGGATGTCGGCATTGATGCCCGCGCGCCGCAATGTTTCGAGATGGAAACGAACAGATTCGCAGTGTTTGTCCGCTGAGGCGAGAAGCCCGTCTCGTGCCTCCGGTGTGTACCGCTCGCAATAAAGACGCAACATTTGGGAAAAGAAAAGGTGGTCTGCTGCGAGAATGCTCTCGATATCCCATCAGTTGCTCGCCCGGTCTGTGCCGGAGGTCACATGCGGGTGAGACCTCCTTCGTGGTTGACTGACACGATCGCCCGTCGCCTTGTCATCACCGAGATTCTCACGGTCGGCGCGACGCTGGCGCTCGTTTTTATCTTCAGTCGCGTGGGCGGCGTATGGGCGGCCGAGCCGCTGGACCGTTCCGGCCTGCTGAACGAAGTGACCGCCACCGTGCGGATTATTGAAGCGGCGCTGCCGCAAGTGCGGCCGTCACTCGCATCGGCGGCCACCAGCGGGGCGAGTCACGTGTACTGGTTCGCCGCCGGGTCGGACGTGGCGCGCTTTCTGAATGCCAGGCAGGTTGGCGATGGCGGTGTGGCGCGCAGCGTGGTCGACGCTACGCACCACCCCGCGATCGTGCTGCAGACCTCCAGGTCAATGCCCGCTCAGCTGCAAGTTGATTCGAAACGCTCGCCGGAATACATGCTGGCGGTGCGCCTGCTGGACCGCAGTTGGACGGTCTTCGTGACACCCAACCGAGCTTGGGGACCTTCTCAAACGACTCGCTGGCTGATACGGCTGCTGTTTCTCGCCGTATCGATCAGTCTGTTCGCCGCGCTCGCGGCCCGCAAATTTGCACAGCCGATCAAGAGACTCGCAGCAGCGGTGCGTGAGTTCGGACTCAACCCCCTGGCCCCTCCAATTACGGAATCGGGTCCGCGCGAGCTGCGTCAGGTGATCAGGACGTTCAACGAAATGCAGGCCCAGATCCAGAAATTCCTGTCCCATCGGACCATGATGTTGGCCGCCATCTCGCATGACCTGCGCACCCCGCTCACGCGGATGCGGCTTCGCGGGGAGCTGATAGAAGACGCGGAACAGCAGGCCCGGCTGTTTCGCGACGTCGATGAAATGCAAGCCATGGTGGACGGTGCGCTCGCCTTCTTCCGGGACGACGCCGTAACGGAGCCCAACACGACTTTTGACCTGGCGCAGCTGTTGATGACCATTGCGAACGACTGCGCCGATCAGAAGATGGAGCTCCGTTATGACGGACCTGCGCACGCGGTGTACAAAGGCCGGCCGCTCGCTCTCAAGCGGGCGCTCAGCAATTTCGTCGAGAACGCGATCAAGTATGCAACGCCCCCCGAAATACAGCTCGTGCGCGAGGAGCGGTCGTTCATCATTCTGATTCGTGATCGGGGCCCGGGCATTCCCCAGAGCGCCCTGGAAAGTGTCTTTCTTCCCTACTATCGGATCGAGAAGTCGCGCAACCGCAACACGGGTGGAATCGGTCTGGGACTGACAGTCGCCCAATCGATCGTGCAGGGTCACGGCGGGGACGTCGTGCTCGGAAATATCCACGGTGCCGGGCTCGAGGTCCGCGTCATCCTGCCTCTGGCGGATGAGCAGTCAAAACAAGCCACTCCATTTGTGCTCCTCCGCCGACGCCTTGCCGGATAATCCGCGCCGCCCGATCGGGCCGGACGCCGGCGGAGCTGTGCAACCCAGCTCCATTCAAGATCTCACGTGAAGAATGCTGCGCCGTGTTGACTATGGCGCACGCTCGTAGACCCGCTTGCCGCCGACCCAGGTCTCCAGCACGCGGGTCTTGCCTAGGGTCTCTGGAGCAACTGCGAAGGGATCCTGCGACAGCACGGCCAGATCGGCTTTCTTGCCGACCTCGAGCGTGCCCACACGATCGTCGCTGAAGGCGGCGTAGGCGCCGCCGCGTGTATAGGCGGCGAGCGCCTCCTCAACCGTGACTCGCTCGGCGGGAGTATAGATCCCGCCTGTCGGCACCGCGCCGCCCTGCGCAGCGCCATCCAGCGGTGCGCCGAGGATCGATGCGGTGTCGGCCGACTTCCAGACCTGCCGGCCCACGGCCTGTTGCATGGCGACGAATGGGTCCGCAGGCCACGTACAGGGCCAGTCGCTGCTGAAGGCGAGTGGCGCTCCACCCTTGGCGATGCTTGCCCAGGGATCGGTGACCACGGGGTGTGCGGTGTCGTAGTTGATGCCTTCCTCCCCGCAGCAGAATGAGGGCTGCATGTTCGCGATGACATGGAGGCTCCCGAACCGAGCCACGTCCGGCGGATCGATGACGTCGAGGTGCTCCACACGCAGGCGGCGGTCGCGCTGCCCGTGCGCCTTGATCAGGCGCTCATACGTGTCCAGCACCATGTGAACCGAATCGCCGCGGATCGCGTGGGTCATGATCTGGAAGCCGCGAGAGTCCAGCTCCATCACCAGCTTCTCATAGGCATGCGGTTCATACACGAGCGGGGGTATCAGGCCCGTGCTGCCGTCGGCGAAGAACTTCACGAGATTCGCAGCAACCCAGTCGTCGTGGTAGAGCCGGCGCGCCTCCTCCAAATCCGCCAGAAACTGAGGGGTGAGCTGGTGCGGCACGGCTACCGAGCCGAAGGCGGTCCGGGTGCGCACGGTGAGCTGCCCGCGCGCGTGCAGGGTGGCGAACAGCCGAATCTCACCGAGATCACCCGTAGCGTTCACGATGCTCGTGATCCCGTAGCTGTTCAGTTCGCGGCCCGCCTCGCGCAGCATCACCAGCTTAGCCTCCGTTGGCACCCTCTCCGCGACCGCCTTCTCCACAATCTCCATGCCGGCCTCCAGCACGACGCCGAGCGGATGGCCGCTGGCATCGCGGATGATGCCGCGTTCGGCATCCGCGTTAGGCACAGGCCAATCACCGATGCGTGCCAGCTTGAGTGCCGCGCTGTTGAGCCAGAGCGCGTGCTCCGAGGTGTTGTGCACGATGACCGGGCGGTCAGGCACCGCGCGATCCAGCAGCTCCTTACCCGGAGTGGCCGGCGGCACGGTGTTGAAATCGGCGCGCGCGAACAGGACGGCATCCTCCGGATGCGCAACAGCGTAGGCGTGCAGCTTCTCGATCAAGACGTCCGGCTTCTCCGGCGTGACGCTCGCCTCCGGAGTTGATAGGTTCAGGCCGTACAGTGCGTACGCGCCGTACAACATATGGAGGTGCGAGTCGACGATGCCCGGAATCACGGTGCGGCCCTTCAGGTCCCGCAGCGTCGCCGAGCGCCGCCACTTGCCGAGCACGGCCGCGTCATCACCCACCGCGACGATGTGATCGTCACGGAACGCGATGGCCTGCGCCCAGGGCTGCCTGGGGCTGCCGGTGTAGATGTGGCCGTGGGTGAGCACGGTGACAGCGGCGTGAGCGGCCGAAAGCGAGGAGACGAACAGAAGACCCAGACCGAACGTGGTTCGGATGACGCGCATGAAGACCCCCCTGTGATGGCACACAGCTTCAGGCGGAGCGGCGCCTCCTGTCAATGCATTGCAGGCCGGTGCGGTCACCGAACAATTACCGCCGCGATGATCCCACTCAAAAAAACGCCCGCAGCGTAACTCCGACCGTGCGCGGATCCCCTGGCACCGCAAGGACACCCCACGGTGCATTGATTGAGCCGAGCGAGCTCGAAGTGAAGTAGGTCTCGTTCAGGGCATTTTTGACCCAGAACGACACATCATAGCTTGTGTTCCGCGCACCCACGCGCGCGTTCACGATGCCGTATGCGGCGATCTCGTCGTAGGGCGAGTCATCGATCGTGCCGAAATAGCTCGTTGTGTACGAGTACTGGCCGAGGATGTACGGATGGAAGCGTGCGCCACGATCGAGCTCGTATTCCACGGTCGCGTTGGCGACCCATTTGGGCGCCTCGTACACCTGCCGTCCCGTCAAGCTGCACACGCCGCTCACACCAACCGGGCAGGGGGCGTTCGGATAGGATGAGTACACTGCATCGTTGAGTGCACCACTCGCGCGCAGGGTCAAGTTCCGTTCCGTCCAGCTGATTTGCAACTCCGTGCCTCGCGCGCGGATGTTGCCGGCATTCGTCACGTAGGATTTCGCGCCGCTGGGAGGATAGTAATTCGCCTGCAAGCCGTCCAGGCTCGTCCAGTAGGCGTCCGCGTTGACGGTCAGCCGGCCATGGAACAGGCTCTGCTTGAGGCCGACTTCGTAGTTGGTATCTTTCTCCGCTTGCACTACGAGCCCGCCCGCTGGTACCGAGGCAGAGTCCAGGTTGAGCCCTGCCGCCTTATATCCCGTGGAATAGCTGGCATAGAGCAGCCCGCTTTCAGAGAGCTTGTACGAAAGACTGCCGAGGCTCGAGAGATTGTGGCCGTCGACTGCCAGGTCGTAGGCGAAGGGCGTAGCGAGACTGGCCGGGACTGTGCCGAATGTGGAGGAACGAGCGGTACCCGTGCGCCGATCGTAGGTGTAGCGCAGACCACCGGTCAGCATCAGGAAGTCCGTGAGTTTCAAATTCGCCTGGGCAAATACGGCGGCGCTGTCGGCGTGGGTCGCTACATCGTCGAGATATTGAGATCCTGGCGCAATGGCGATCGCCGGAGCGTTCGGGGCGCCGAGACGCGCGTAGTCGGTATAGTAGGCCGCAGCGTCATAGCCGTATTGGTGCAGGATGTAGTGATCGCTCAAGGCCTGATGGAAGTAGAACGCGCCTGTCTGCCATGTAAAGACGCCGGGGTTGGAGGCCACTCGGAATTCCTGAGTGACCTGCCTGTCGCGCGTGTCGGCGGCATTGACCTGGAAAATGTCGAGCGGCGTCGAGTCGCTGTCCTGGAGCGGATTAAAATTCCAAAAACGGAATGCGCTGATCGAGGTGAAGGTGCTCGAGCCCAGCTGCCAGTCGAGCTGGCTCGAAACGCCCCCCTGGCGCGTGCGGATATCCTGGGGTGAATTGATCGGCGTACTGTTCGATGATGCGACCGGCCTCCATCCTGTCTGAGCCAGCGCTGCCTCCGCCCGCCCGATGGTGCTGCCGAGTGAAGTCGGCAGTACGGACTTCACCACCGCCGTATCGGCACTATCATCCTCGATCGAATAATCCGCGATCAGCCGAACGGAGAGGCTGTCAGCGGGCCTGAGCAGCAGTTGCAGGCGCGCGCCGCCGCGCTCGATGCCGTTGTCGGCAGCAACGGTCTTGCTGTTACTCAGCGTGCCACTGCGGTACGTGTTGTACGCCGTAAGCCGATAGGCAGCGAAATCATCGACCAGTGCGCCGGTGAGCGCGAATTTCTCCTGATTATATGTGTAGTCGCCAAGTGAGGCCTCTGCGGCGACCGAAGGTGTGAAGCTCGGCCCGTTCGTGGTGATATTGACCACGCCCGCCGAGCTGTTCCGCCCGAACAGCGTGCCCTGGGGACCCCGCAGCACCTCCACGCGCTCGACATCGACCAGATCCGCCAGCGCCATGCCGGGCCTTCCGAGATAGACGTTATCGACATAAACACCGACCGAGGTGTCCATACCATCCTGTGCGCTTGTAACGCCCAGGCCGCGGATGCCGAGGGAGGAGTTGCGCGGGTTGGCGTCGTAGACAACCAGGCTCGGAACCTGTTGCTGAACGTCTGCGAGCGTGAGACTGCCGGTGTGCTCCAGAGCATTGCCCGTCAGCACTGAGAGCGAGATCGGAACATCCTGGGCATTCTCTGTCTGATGCCTCGCTGTCACCAACACGAGCTGAGTGCCGCCGGCATCGCCGGCGTCGGCCCCACTATCGGCAGCCGCCGAGGCGGCCGGTCCTGCCGTCGCGGAAGCAGCCGAAGCGGCCGTGGGAGCGTCGCGGGAAGCTGCCGCTGGTTCCCCGGCATGTATGAAGGTGCTCTTGAAAACCACTAACAATATCGCTCCGGCCGTTGCAGATGCGCGCAGCACGGACGAAGGCATCGAAGTTGTGCCCATGAGATTGCAGTTCGCTCCGCTGTCGATTCAGGTTGGTAACTTGCTGACCGCAGCGAGATGTGCGGTCAGGGATTGAGCCGCGAGTTTCAGGGACGGCTCGAACACGTACCAATGCTTTCTTGGAATGGCGGTATGGCTGATCGTATCGATCCCCATAACATTCCGGTCACATATCGATTGATCTATTGCACATTCAATTTGGGCATTTCCCGCGGCGGGGCCCGCTCGCATACAGTCGCAACAGACACGAGCGGGAATCGACTTGCATATCATGAGACTCACTGCTCCACTGTTTGTGGCTCTGGCCTCCACGTTGGCTGGGACGTCGCTTACGAGTGGCTGCTCGAAGTCGGAGCCTCCAGGACCCGCGCGGCTGCATGCCGGTACGCTGGCCTTCGACGCGCCGCTTCCCCGGACGGTTGCGGCAGGAACCGAGCTCGTGATTGGCGATCCCGCGACGCAACGCGTACTGGAGCACACCGGCTGGATCAAACAGCTGCATTTCAAGGTGAGGTGGGCACAGATCACGGGCGGCCCGGCCGTCACTGAGGCCTTTCACGCCAAGGCGTTGGATATCGGAGTGGCCGCGGACGTCCCCCCCATCCACGCGATCTGGGTCGGAATTCTGGTGAAGATCATCGCGGTGCAACTGCATCGCGATCCGATCAAGCATCCGCTGTATGTGATCGCAATTGCTCCGCATGCCGCGGTCGCGACGCTTGCCGACCTGCGCGGCAAGCGAATTGCGTTCAGTCCAGGACAGGTCCAGGGAGAGGTAGTGCTGCGTACCCTTCGCGAGCAGGGACTCACGAATCGAGACGTGACGCTCGTTGAGCTCCCCAGCTCGGGGGACGCCTACGTGAGCGCGCTCGCCGCAGGTGCCGTGGATGTAGCGCCTGTGGCGGCTGGAACCCTGAGCAAGCGTTACATCGACAGCTACGGCAAAGAGGGCGCCAAAGTCCTGAAGCACGGACCATTCAGAGATGACCTGACGCTACTTTACGTGCGTGAGGAAACCCTCCGGGATCCGGCGAAGGCCGCTGCGTTACGCGAATACGTGGGTCTGTGGGCCCGCGCCGCCGAGTGGACCGATACCCATCAGGCGGAGTGGGCACAGGCCTACTGGGCGAGCGATCAGGGGCTGTCGCTCGAGGATGCGCGCTACCAGATTGAAGCATACGGACCGCGCTATGTCCCGGCTGATTGGAGCGAAGCCATCGCAATTGAGCAAAGCGTCATAGAGCTGCTGGCTGCCACGACCTCCCAGAAACGCTTCGACGCGGCGAACCTCTTTGACCGGCGCTTCGAATCCGTTGCCGCGGGCGCACCCTCCACGGGTGCGCCGAATAGCGCGCGCAATGCCTCGATTGAGGCGTTCCGGGGCATGAAGCTGGCTGGCTTGCGGTAAGGAAGCAGCAACGCGTGAACGCATCGCACGTCACTGAATCTGCCTTCAGCCGGATCCCTCCGCAGGGAGCTCTCGTCCACGGCGAATGTTCCAGCTGCACCGTATCTGGCGCGCCGCGGCGCGGTCTCGCGCCCAGTGCGCCGCTCTCGTTTGGGTGGCTGCTCGGACCGACGCTATTGATACTTCTCTGGGTCATCGGGTCGTCGACGGGTCTCGTCGACGGCCGCGTTCTGCCGGCTCCCTGGACCACTGTACGCGCGGCCGTCGACTTGATCGAGGAAGGAAGGCTGCAGACGGATCTCGTCGTGTCCGCTCTACGGGCCTTGCAGGGGCTCGTCTACGGCGTCTTTCTCGGCGCTCTCGTGGCTCTCGTCTCCGGGTTGACTCTGACGGGCGGCTATCTGTTCGACAGTTTGATCCAAATGAAGCGGGCCATTCCGACGCTCGCGCTGATCCCGCTCCTCATTCTCTGGTTCGGCATCGGCGAGACGATGAAAGTCACCATCATCGCTCTGTCAGTCTTTCTGCAGGTCTATGTCCATACCCACGACGCCTTGCGCACCATCGACCTGAAACATGTCGAGCTGGCGGACAGCCTGCGTTTGAGTCGTTACGAATTCCTGCGTCATGTGGTATTGCCGGGTGCGTTGCCTGGCTTCCTGCTCGGCCTTCGGTTCGCCATGGCCGCCGCCTGGCTCGCCCTCGTCGTGGTGGAGCAAGTCAATGCGACCAGCGGCATCGGGTACCGGATCACTCTCGCCCGCACCTATGCGCAGACCGACATCATTCTCGTCGGCCTCGTGATTTATGCCCTCCTGGGGCTCATCTCCGACGCCTGCGTCCGACTCCTCCAGAGGCGGCTTCTCACTTGGCGCAGGACCTTGGCGCCGTGAGCCCCGCAGCGCGCGTTACAGGTCTGGTGCGGCGCTTTGTCGATCGCAGCGTTCTCGATGGAGTCGACCTCGAGATCCAAGCGGGTGAATTCGTCGCAATTCTCGGGCGTAGCGGGTCGGGAAAAAGCACACTGCTGCGCGCGCTCGCGGGGCTCGAGCGCCAGGCGAACGGGTCCGGGGGGATCGTGGTTCCCGACAGGGTCACGGTGGTCTTTCAGGACGCGCGCCTCTTGCCCTGGAAGCGGGTCATTGACAACGTGACCCTGGGACTCACCGGAAAGGACTCGCAAGAGCGTGGCGAACGCGCGCTGGCGGAAGTTGAGCTCGCGGGCCGCGGCCTTGCCTGGCCATATGAGCTCTCGGGTGGCGAGCAGCAGCGCGTGGCGCTGGCCCGATCCCTCGTACGCAGCCCTCTGCTGTTCCTCGCGGACGAGCCCTTCGGCGCGCTCGATGCGCTGACCCGCATCCGCATGCAGGTTTTACTGCGAAGAATCTGTGATCTGCACAAACCCGCCGTGCTGCTGGTCACGCACGACGTTGACGAGGCGATCGAGCTGGCTGACCGGGTCGTGATTCTCGATGAAGGCCGAATCGCCGCCGACATCCGGATCGACCCGTCCGTCGCATCGGGGGCAGGCATTGGTGCCCTGAGAAATCGGTTATTGGGATTCCTGGGCGTGCACGACGCGCCCGGCCGCGCACCGGAGCAGCCAGCCTTGTCTGATTCCCCACGGACCCTGCCATTTACCAGAAACATCGGAGAGCTACGAGCATGAGCACCGTCATATCGCTGCGGAAGGATTCTCACCGCTTCGACCATCGGTACACGAGGATCCAGGTCGCGCCGGCTACGCCATTGATCGGCGCAGAGATCAGCGGCGTGGATCTGCGCGAGCCTCTGGACACGCAGACCTTCGCAGAGATTCGCCTTGCGCTCAATTACTGGCGGGTCGTCTTCTTCCGCGATCAGGATCTCTCGAATGAGAAGCTGAAGGCATTCGGCAGACGCTTCGGTCCCTTGACACCCGCGCACCCGATAGCCGAGGGGCTGGTAGAGCACCCCGAAATCTGGGAGCGCAAGATCGACGAGTACCGCGCACGCCGTACCGAGACAAACACCCGCCCCCCGAGCGCCAAGCCGCCGACCGACTACAAGGGTTGGCACATCGATATCACCTTCGTCGCCAATCCCAACAGCTACTCGATTTTGCTGGGTGTCGAGGTTCCGTCCTACGGCGGGGACACATTGTTCGCGAACCTCGTCGCTGCCTACGAGGGACTTTCCCCGCAGATCCGGGCGTTGATCGACGACCTGCACGCCGTGCATCAGACCACCGGCTACGACTCGCCCGGCGCGAAAGTTCGGCGCGACGGGCGCGCGCCCGGGCCTTTCGTGTCCTTGCATCCTCTCGTACGAGTGCATCCGGAAACCGGCGAGAAGTTGCTCTTCCTGAATCCTGGCACCACCACCCACATCGCCGGACTGCGAGAGCGCGAGAGCCAGGCGATCATTGAGCTGCTCTACGGCGAGCTGACCCGAGCCGAATATGCTGTGCGCTTCCGCTGGGCGCCGAAGTCACTCGTCGTCTGGGACAACCAGGCGGTTGCGCATGCGGGGCCGATCGATTACGCGCATTTCGAGCTGCCACGGGTCGTGCGCCGCATCACCGTGGCCGGGGAGTTGCCAAAGGGACCGGATGGGTTCGTTTCGGAGCCCTTGGAGGGCGAACTCTTCAATACGCTCGGATGATCGGCATGGCTCTGCGTACAGGCCAGCGCGAGTCGCTATTCTTCTCGCCCAAGCTCGCGTCGCAGCGCTTCTTCCCGCGCGTCTTCGACCACCTGCAACACGCCGTCCGGATCGACGGCTGTCTCGTCCCGTACGAAGACTCCGGTGAGCGGTCTGTTCGCTGTCAGCGCGCCTTGCTCGAAGAGGTCCCACATCTCCCGCGCGAACTCGGTGAGCAGCAGTTCGGGGGCGAAGCGGCCGAGTGTGCCGCGAATGTTGTTTACGTCGCGCTCGAGCATCGCAAGCGCGCTGTTGTTGCCGGCGGCGTTGACAACCTGGGGGAAGTCGATGATGACAGGGCCCTCGGGTGCGACGAGGACATTGAACTCCGAGAGATCCCCGTGGATGAGTCCGATGCTCAGCATGCGCACCACCTGCCGGATCAGAAATCCGTGATACTCGCGTGCCTTCTCGGTTGACAGCTCGACTTCGCTCAGTCGCGGCGCGGGATTGCCTGCGCCGTCGGTCACCAGCTCCATGATCAGCACGTCGTTGAAATACCCGTACGGCTTCGGTACCCGGACGTCAGCAGCGGCGAGTTGGTAGAGTGCGTCGACCTCGGCGTTCTTCCACGCCGCTTCCTGCTCTCTGCGGCCGAAGCGGGTGCTCCTGCTCATCGCCCGAGCTTGCCGGCTGCCACGCACCTTGCGGCCTTCCTGGTACTGCGCGCGCTTCTGAAAGCTTCGCTGCGCCATGTCGCGATAGACCTTCGCGCAACGCGTCTGCCCACCCGAGCGTACGAGGTACACGGTAGCCTCCTTACCGCTCTTGAGGGGACGCATGACTTCGTCGATGACGCCATCATCCATGAGGGGCTGCAACGCGGCGGGTGTCTTCATAGCTCAGGTCGAGGCATGGGGGAACTGGTTGCTCGGGCGCGCGGTCTCGTCCGCAACCCCTCCCTTACGCTGAACAACGCTAAGCTATTGTTTCCAGTGGTGTCCGGGACAGGCGCTTCGTAACTGCCTGGCGAGTATACGGGTTTTTGGCGCTCGGCCATCGGTTACCCGAAATCCCA
>CAZDTG010000004.1:0-82797 GCA_964508005.1 uncultured Steroidobacteraceae bacterium | reverse complement strand
CGCTCGTCAAGTCGACGCTTTCGTACGAGAACCCCGAGGTGCTCGCCATTCCCGTGCTGGCGGGGTCACGGATCTACCTCGACTGGATCGACACGGAAACGCAACGTTGATCAACCCGCTGCCGCGATGCCGCCATCGACGTGCACGAGCGGTGGACGATCGCTTGCGGGAGCAGTTGCCGGTCAGATTCGTTGCGGCCGCTGCGTGAGCTGCGGAGCGTCGCCGCGGGTCGAGGCGATCGAGAAAACGCCGGTCGCCAGGAGGCTGTGGTGGTCGTCGTTCCTGAGCTCGACCCGGTTCCGGCCCCGTACCTTGGCTGCATACAGGGCCTGGTCCGCAAGCTGCAGCGCGCCGCGAGGCGTTCGATCCGCCGTAGGTTGAATCGCGGCGACCCCCAGGCTGATGGTGATCCGTGACCAGGTACGCGATGCGCGGTGCTCGATGTCCAGGTCCGCGACCGCCCGCCGTATTTGATCGGCCAGCTCCAGAGCCTGATTTTCATCGACATCGTACAGGATGGCCGCGAACTCCTCGCCGCCGTAGCGGCTCAGGATGTCGAGGGGTCGGCGCACGAGCTTCTGCACCGCCTGTGCGACCTGGCGCAAGGACTCATCGCCGGCCTGATGTCCGTAGTGGTCGTTGTAGGCCTTGAAATAATCGACGTCGATCAACAGGATCGCAATGGCGCACCGTTTGTCGATGGCGCGTTGCCAGAGGCCATCCAGATGCGCATCGAACACCCGGCGGTTCTTCGTGCCCGTCAAGGCGTCGCGCTGCGCCAGCTCCGCGATGAGCTTGCCTTCGAGAAACGAGCGTCTCGAGGTCCTTTCCAGACTCCAGACGGCGATACCGCAGGTGACTGCGCCCCCGAGCAGGAGCACGTCCGAGCGCAACACAACGGCTTGGGGCAGTCCGAATAACGTGGCAAACACCATGTAAGTGGCGACGGTGACCGCACAACAGACGAGCGCCGTGCGCAACGGCAGTCCGAGGAAGAACAGTGGCCCGATGAGCATGATGGGCAACAGCATGAGCACGTCGGGTTGCCCGTGAGCGACCGCCCCCGCAATCTGAGCCGCTACGACCGCGTTCCTCAACGGCACGATGAGCCGCGCCCAGTGCGGATACAGGCGCTCGAAATGAGAGCTCCAGGCAAGCGCCGCCAGCGCGATCGATCCCGCCATGACGACCGCGAAGTCGATCACAAACGCGGTGTCCCAAATGCCTTCATAGACTCGTTCCACGAACCGGGCGAGTGTCAGCGCCGCCGCGAACGCGGATACCACGCGGATGAGCGCTCGGCTCTCCAGCAGGCGGGCGCGCAGGTACTCCGCTTCGAGCGGTGGAGCGAAGCGCAGCTTCGGCGAGTCTCGCTGCAGCTCCACCGCGTAAGGGGAGTCGGGGAAGGTGCTCGGATCGAGTCGTGGCGCAGTGATCACGTTTCCATGATAAGTCCTGTGGAAAAGTTGCGATGTGAACTAGTTCGGCGTCGTGCCCTTGACGACGATCGTGCCGACCATCTGCGGGTGAATGGAGCACACGTAGCGGTAGGTCCCCGGCTTGTCGAATTTGAACGCGAAGCTGTCATTCTGGTCGAGCGCGCCCGAGGCAAAGCCCGTATCGACGCCGCGAATGGTATGGGGCTCGCCGTCCAGGTTCTTCCAGCGCACCGTGGTGCCCACCGCGACGGTCATCGATACCGGTGAGAACATGAAATTTTGAATGGCCACCGTCGGAGCCTGGGGGGTCGCGGCGGTGCGCGTCGCCGCCGCCGGCGCAGGGGTTGCGGCGCGGGCACATACCGATACCGCGAGGAGCAGCGGCAACAAGAGCGTCAATTTGCTTTTCATGGCGATCACGCGAGAGTGGTATCGGTCACGCTGAGAGCGCTCGGATGACGCTTCAGTGTCAGGTTGCTGACCCCGAGCATCCTGGGAAGCTCGTCGCTGGGAACCTTGAGGGGCCCGGGTCCGGGTCCCTCGCCGGCGCTCGGTTGCGGGTAGGCCGTGGAGCGGGCCGTGTGGAACGTGATGTTGCCCTCGACCTTCTGCACGATCTGGTGAATGTGGCCATTCAACACCGTCACGGAGCCGAAGCGGGTCAGGTAGCTCATGGCCTGGTCCGCATCGCCCGTCCCCCAGCCCCAGGGGGCGTACACCGTCCACATCGGCATGTGCGCGAACACGACGATGGGGGTGCTCGCCGAGCGCCCACGCAGGTCCCTCTCCAGCCATTCGAGCTGATCCTGCCCCAGGTTGCCGAGACCGTTGGGCTTGAAATTCAGCACGTTGATGAGACTGACGAAGTGCACGCCCTGATGATCGAAGCTGTAGTAGCCCCGGCCCTGCGAGGGCTTGCCGTAACGGTTGAAGTACTCCGTCACCGAGGCGTCCGCCACGTCGTGCTCGCCGGGCGTCGTATGCAACTCCGTGATGCTGAGCTGCGAGAGCAATTGGGCGGCGGTGTCGAATTCCGCGGCCCGGGACAGGTGAGTGATGTCACCCGTGTGGATCGCCAGCGCCGGCTTGACGGCCATGCCGTTCACCAGCGCGATCGTCTTCGTCAGCGTGCCGACCACATCCGGATTGGCCTCTTTGTTGAAACCGATGTGGGTATCGCTGATCTGCAGGAACAGCGGCGTTCCGGCCTCCGCGGCGCGGTCGCGGCCGGGCGTCTGCGCCAGGGCGAGATCCGTCGGGGTCAGTATCCCGGCGGACAGGGTAAAGAGCGTTCCCGCCCCTCCGAACGCAAGGCATTTCAGCGCTTCGCGGCGCGCCGGATCGAACGAAACTCTGGTTGACACGCCGGTCTCCTGTGGTAGCTGGGGGTTGTGACAGCTACAGTGAAGATCGACCTTCATCCCGTTCTATTCCGGCGCGGTGAGCTCTTTTTGCCATTTTTCACAGTCCGGGAATAAAACGCCGCTTCGGGCGATCTGGCTACGATGGGGAATGATGTGGATACCCGTGCGCAGCGCTTCCGTGACCTGATAGAGCCCCTGCTGAACGATGCCTATACGTTTGCCCGCTACCTGTCGCGTGATGCATCCGCGGCCGAGGACATCGTGCAGGAAGCCTCTTTGCGCGCATTTCGGCACGTCGATTCCCTGCGTAGCGGCGAGGCCCGGGCCTGGCTGCTGAAGATCGTGCGCAACTGCTTCTACGCCTGGCGGGAGAAGGTCGTGCAGATGAACGTGCAATCGTTCGAGGCGGACCCGCTGGGAGAGGACCGCGGGAGCATCACCGAGGAAGCCGACCAGGCTCAGCAGGACCTCGACCCGCAACGCATCCTCGAGCGCACGCTCAAGCGCGAGGCCGTTCGCGAAATGATCGAGGCTCTCCCGGTGCAGTTTCGCGAGGCACTGGTGCTGCGCGAGATGAACGATCTGTCTTATCGGGAGATCGCGGAGCTGACGGGCATGCCCATCGGCACAGTGATGTCACGGCTGGCGCGCGCTCGCGACCTGTTGCGCAAGATGTGGCTGGAGCGCGCCGCTGAAGGGGTGCTGCTATGAACTGTGAGGAAGTGGGCCGCTGGATCGGGCCTTTGTTGGATGGCGAGCTGGATGTCAGGAACAGCGCCGAGGTCCAGGCCCATCTCGCGGCCTGCCCTGCCTGCCAACGGCGCTATGAAGCGCAAGCCGCGCTCTCATCGAGCCTGCGCCGGCTGGATCTCGCCTACGCCGCGCCCGAGTCCCTGCGTCGGCGGATTGCCGCGGCGCTGGATGATGAGCCGGCCAACGCCCGCACGGCGGACGCGCCGAATCCGGCAATCGTGGCAAACCTGCCGAAACGTGCGCCGCCCGGCCCCGCCCGTTGGCTCATGTTGGCTGGTTGGCCCGTGGCCCTGGCGGCCAGTGCGCTCGCGGCCAGCGTGCTGCTGCAGCAGCGATCGCTGGAAAGCGACGCCATCGTGGCGGCGCATGTCCGATCGCTTCTCGTCGCTCACTTGAGCGACGTGGTCTCAACCGACCATCACACCGTGAAGCCGTGGTTCGCCGGCAAGATCGACTTCTCCCCGCCCGTGCCGGACCTGTCGTCACGGGGTTTCGAGCTGGTCGGCGGCCGGCTCGACTATGTGCAACACCAGCCGGTTGCCGCGGTCATCTACCGCAAGCACGGTCACATCATCAATGTGCTGGCGGGCTTACCCGGCCGCGGGCTCGATAGGCTGCCGCAGGCCGACCGGGTACGGGGATACTCGCTGCGCTCGTGGCGGCAGGCGGGGTTGGACCTGGTGGCGGTCTCCGACATCGATCCTCTCGAGCTCGCCAACCTCGAGCGGGGATATGAGAATCCGCCGCCCCCGGCCGGCGAGCCGGCGGAGCGGCGCTGAGTGTCATGCCTTCGCGCGAGCCGGGGTGAGCCGCTCCGGTTGGGTCTTGACGCCGTGCAGATACCGGATCAGCAAGTCCAGTCCCCGTGTGGAATTCTTGCGCTCGTGCATCACCAGATAGAAGCGCCGTGTCAGGGGTGGCAGCTCGGTCGGCGGCGCCACCAGCACACCGGATTCCAGGAGATCGGCCACTACGCAGCGTGACAGGCAGGTGATGCCGAGTCCGTTGGCTGCCGCGAGCTTGATCGCCTCGGAGTTGCCGAACTCGATACCCGGCCGCAGGTGGTGCAGGTAGGGGGTCAAGAGCTGGTAGATCATCTCGTGCGTACCGGAGCCCTGCTCACGCAGCAGCCAGGTGGCCTTGCGCAACGCCTCCAGGGAGATCGGACGCTTGCGGCCGCGCGGCACGATCGGATCGCCGGCCGCGGCGACCACGACCAACTCGTCCTCGAGCCAGGGTTGCACGCTCAGCTCGGGCTCGTGGCTCGGACCCTCGATCAGGCCCAGGTCCAACTCGAAAGTGGCGACCCGGCCGGTGATGACCGCGGTGTTGGCGATGGCGATCTGGACCTTCCAGTTCTGCCGGACCGCCTCCGGCAGAGTCTCGCGAAAGCCGGCCAGGATGCGCGGCAACAGGTAGTTGCCGATAGTGGTGCTCGCACCGATGCGGAGCGTGCCAATCTGCGAGTCCCGATCTAGCGCCCAGCGCTCGATCCAACCCGCGCCATCGAGAAGAGCCAGCGCCTGCGGCAGCAGCGCGCGGCCGTTGTCGTTCAGTTGCAGCCGCTTGCCGATGCGGTCGAACAGTTGGAGCTCGAGCAGCCGCTCCAGCTCGTTGACGGCCGCGCTGGTGGCGGACTGGGACAGCGAGATCGCGGCGGCGGCGGCGGCGGTGCTGCCGGTCTCGGCCACCACACGAAAGATCTGCAGCTGCCGCAAGGTGAGGCGCGGGGTGCTCATGGCTGGACCGCCGAATTAACCCATTGGGTCACTTGATTATACAGAAATAATTCGTTGGATCGGTCGATAGCCGCGGCTCTACAGTGCTCGGCAGCGCGCATTCGAGGAACTTCCGTGGATCGCTCCATCGCTTCTGGAACGCTTGCCGCCTCCGCCCCCGGCCGGCTCTCCGCGTTGCGGATGCGGGACGGATTACGGCTCGTGCCGGGGCTGCTGCTGAGCGCAGTGCTGGCGGCGCTGGCCATCCGCCTGGGGAGCGTCGGCTGGCTGCAGGAGCACGGGATGAGCGCCCTGACAGTCGCCATCGTGCTGGGGATCCTGCTGGGCAACACCGTTTACCCCTATATCGGCGCGGCGAGCGGCGCCGGTGTCACCTTCTCCAAACAAACCCTGCTGCGCGCCGGTGTCATTCTCTATGGCCTGCGCCTGACACTGCACGATATCGGGCAGGTGGGCGTCGCCGGTGTCCTGATCGATGCGCTGCTGCTGAGCTCGACGTTCGCGCTCGCGCAGATCCTCGGCACTCGGGTGTTCGGGCTGGATCGCGGGACGTCGATGCTGATCGGCGCGGGGAATGCCATCTGTGGCGCCGCCGCGGTCATGGCTACCGAGCCGCTGCTGCGGGCCAGGGCGGAGCAGGTTGCCGTCGCGATCTCGACTGTCGTCGTGTTTGGGACCGTCGCAATCTTCGTGTATCCGGCTCTCTACGAGCTCAACCTGCATTGGCATGTGTTGCCGGCAGGCTCCAGAGCATTCGGCATCTATGCCGGATCGACCATCCACGAGGTCGCGCAGGTATTTGCCGCCGGCCGCTCGATCAGCGCGGCGACGGCCAATACCGCCGTCATCACCAAGATGGTCCGGGTGATGATGCTGGCGCCGTTCCTGATCGCATTGTCGGGCTGGCTGACGCGCCGGGCCGCGCATGAGCGGGCGGCCGCGGGCGCCACAGAGGGTACTCGTTTGAGCATTCCATGGTTTGCGTTCGCTTTTGTCGGCATGGTCGTTTTCAACTCGTTCGCGCCGCTGCCGCATGCCGTCGTCGGGCCCGCGATCGATCTGGACACGTTCCTGCTGGCCATGGCCATGGGGGCGCTGGGGTTGACCACACACGCCTCGGCCATCCGCAGGGCCGGCATCAAGCCGTTGCTGCTCGGTGCGCTCCTGTTTGCCTGGCTGGTTGGGGGTGGTGCGCTCATCAACAGCCTGGTGGCCGCCTGGCTGCACTGACCAGCCCGGCCCGGGTCTCGTGCGATACTGCACGAGCCATGAGCCCTGCGCTGTTTTTCCTCTGGGTAGCGTTCGGATACGCCCTGCTGCAGGGCATACGTTACCTGTTGGGCGCCCGTATCTATCTGACCTGCGCGATGCGCGAGGTGCAAGCCCGGCCGGCCAACAGGCAGCAGATCGATGCCGCAGAGCTGCGGCTCCTGAGATTGCCGGACGATGAGCTGCGCAGCGCCAACTTCTGCCAACTTGGCTTCGGGCAGATCACCCCGCTCATCACGTACTACGCGCAGCCGCTGGCGGTGAGTGTCTTCGTCAACGAGCAGATTCCCGCCTACGCGCTCGTTCGAAGACACCTCGCTCCAGAATACGGCAGGCTCGTAGAGCTGGAGATCAGGACGGCATTCGTGTCCGGCACTCAGGTCCTGACCGTCAACACACCTTTCGCAGGCGCATTCCTGCCTCCCAAGTTTCACGTCGAGGCTCACCCGGGCCTCACCGTGCGCGAGCTCGTCGAGCGGCATGCGGCGCGGGTCATTGCCGAACGCGTGCGGGGAGCGGCTCTCGAGCGCACGAGTCTCGAGGGCGCCATGGCCGTGATCGCCTCGAGCATGGCGGACTTGCGCGCGCAATTCCGGGTGCGCGGCTGGGTCGTGCCGAGCGGCGACCCGCGCCTCGATCGCTTTACTCTGCGTGGCGCCTTTGCGCTGACTCATTACTCGCGAGGTGTGTTCGGAGCGCCGAAGGGGACCTCGCGGCAAGCGCAGACGGCGCAGATCCTGTCCGAGGAGGAGCGCCGGCTGCGCATCGAGGCGGACCTGCGTGCCGTCGAGCAGGTGGCCGAAAATCCCGAGACTGCCCCAGGCACACCCTGGCCACTCCTGACGGTCATTGGTGCGACGGCCTTGCTCTCCTTCTTCGCGATGGCCGCGCTCTGGAACGGGTACGTCGCGGCGCTGATTCTCGCGGCCGTGAGCTTCCATGAGGCCGGGCACGCGGCGGCCATGCGCATGCTCGGTTACCGCGACGTGCACGTATTCTTCGTGCCGTTGCTCGGTGCAATGACGGTCGGGCGCCCGGCGGCTACGACGGTTCGCGACCGGCTCGCGGTGCTGCTCGCCGGCCCGGTTCCCGGATTGTGGGTCGCCGTCGTGTTGCTCGCGATCCATCAGGCGTACGCGCCGGCCGGCGTGCTGCGGATATCGGCGCTGACCCTGCTGATTCTGAATGGCTTGAACCTGTTGCCCTTTACGCCGCTCGACGGCGGGCGGGCGCTGGAAGCTCTCACCCGACCCGAGAGTCTCTGGCGTATCGTCGTGCACGGCTCGAGCGCCGCCGGTCTGCTGGCGCTGGCCGCCTACCTGCGTGACCCGGCGATTGCCGCGTTAGGTCTGCTTTGGGCAGTGATACTGCCGCGACAGTGGTTGGGCTACCGGCTGCGCAGTGCGGTCGCCGCGCGAGTCCAGGACAGGGGTGACTTTCGCGGCGTCGTTCGCGCGGCGCTCGAAGTGATGGCGGAGCCTCGATATGCTGCTTGGCGAGCCCCCGCCCGTCAGCTCACTGCGCGAGCCATCGCGCGCGTGTTCTCCGAGTCTCTCGCAACCTCGGCCGATCGCACGTGGGGCGCCATCGCTTACGCCTCCGCGTGGATACCGGTCGCTGCAGCACTCCTGTTGTGGAGCCGCTGAGGTTCGTGAAGGACAGATCAATGGGCCAACGCCGCCTGGCGCTGTTGTAGGAAACGCCGCACAGCGGGATCACGTTCGAGGCCGATTGCGATCTCGTACGCCTGGTGCGCTTCTTCGCAGGCACCCGTTCGCGCGAGCAACTCCGCACGCGCCGCCCAATACGGTTGGTACTCGGTGAGCCGCGCATCCCTCGCCAACTCCCCCAGGGTCTCGATGGCGGCGTCCGCGCCTTGAACCTCCGCGACCGCGAGAGCGCGGTTGATCGCGACGACCGGGGAACCCGAAAGCGCCAACAGCGCATCGTAGAGCTGCACCACCGAAGTCCAGTTGGCGTGACCTGAGCGGCGGCGATGAACGTGGGCCGATTGCAGCGCGCCCTCGAGCTGGTAGCGGCCAATGGAGCTCATGGGGCTCGCGCGCAGCAACAGAGCTTCCGCCGCGTCGATCATTTCCGTGTTCCACAACGTAACATCCTGCTCGGCAAGCGGTACATACTCACCGCCGGCGGTGCGGCGCGCAGGTCGTCTCGCCTCCACGTAGAGCATGAGCGCAAGCAGCCCGAGGGCTTCGGGCTCCTCCGGCAGCAGTTGTGCCGCCAGTTGCCCGAGAAACAACGCCTCCTCCGCGAGGTCACGTCTGGCGGCATCCGTTCCGCCGGAGTCGGACCACCCTTCCGAGAAGGCGGCATAGATGGCATCGAGCACCGCGCCGAGTCTGGCGGGAAGCTCCTCGCGCTCCGGAATGCGAAAGGGAATGCCAGCCTGGCGAATCTTGTCCTTGGCGCGTACCAGGCGTTGGCCCATGGCGGCGGGGGAGGTCAGGAAAGCCGAGGCGATCATCGCCGCGTCCAGTCCGAGCAGTACCTGCAGGATCAACGGAGCGCGGACTGCGGGCTCGATGGCGGGGTGGGCGCAGGCGAACATCAGGGCGAGGCGTTGGTCCGGTATCTGCAGATCGGCGGTGTTGGCCGCCGCGGCGGCCTCCAGCTCCTGTGCCAGGAGCTGCAACTGGTCGCCGGCAGCCTCGCCCGTGCGCCGCCGGCGCGCGAAGTCGATCAACTTGCGCCGCGCCGCGGTCAACAGCCAGCCTTCGGGATTGGACGGACAGCCGTTTCGCGGCCAGTCCGCGAGCGCCGCGGCGAACGCTTCGGACAGAGCGTCCTCCACCGAGGCCACATCGCGCGTGCGCGCAGCAAGAAAGGCGACGAGCTTGCCGTAACTGCGGCGCGCGACCGCGTCCGCCGTCTTACGTGCCTGCTCGCCGCCCGCGCCGGAGTTCATGAGTTGGATCCGGCGCGCCGCTCAGGACTGCATCACCCAGATCGGGCGCACCTCGACCGTACCGTGACTCGAGGCCGGACAGCGCGCGGCCCAGGAAAGCGCGGCATCGAGATCCGGCACGTCAATGAGAAAATAGCCTCCCAGCTGCTCCTTCGTTTCAACATAGGGTCCGTTGAGCACCTGGGTCTTGCCGTTCGCCACGCGGACGGTCGTCGCGGCCGACGTCGGCTGCAGCCGGTTCGAGGCCTTGTAGGCGCCCGCCTTCGTCAGCGCCTCGGTGAAGGACTGGTAGGCTCCATAGGCCTGCTTCTGCTCCTCCGGCGTCATTTTCTGGAAAACATTGTGATCGGCATAAGCCAGCAGCATGTATTGCATGTGAAGTCTCCTGAGGCGGGCACCATGCTCCGCCAGCACCATGACGCCCGGGTCGAGGCGATTTCGACAGCACATGATTTTCGTCGCGGGCGCCCGGCGGCGCCACCGTGCGATTTGACGGAGGTCATTTCTGCTCCTTGTTGAGGGCAGGGCGGTCGGTGCGCTCGAGATATTCACCGAGGCGATCCTGATGGGAGCTCCATTCGCCGCGGCGTGCCTCGAGCCAGCGCTCGGCGCAGGCCAGGGCCCCCGCGTCGATGCGGCAGGTGCGGGTGCGGCCTGCTTTCTCGGTGCGCACCAGGCCGCTGGCTTCGAGGATCTGCACGTGCTGTACCACCGCCGCGAGCGACATCGCGACCGGCTGCGCGAGCTCGCTGACCGTGGCGGGCGAACGGCCGAGCCGCTCGAGCATGCCCCGCCGGGTCGGATCGGACAGCGCGTGAAAGACCCGGTCGAGGTCGATGGATTGGTTAAGCATGTTCTTTAGTATCGGGTGCCGTCGCGTAAAGTCAAGTGAGTGCTTAACTATCGGCAGACGCTATACTCCCGCGCCCGGCGGTTCCGTTCCATTGATGACCTGTTTATTTCACAGCCTTGGCGACGTATGAATGAGCAAGAGCCGGATGAGGACCGGATGCCCGATCCGGGCCGCGGCACCCCGACAGGCTGGAGCGTCGTCGTGGCACTGGTCGCTCTCGGGCTGGGCGGGTGCGCAGCGCATGAGCCCGGCATGGAGCACGGTCATCTCGTCCAGCCACCGGCCAGCGAGGGCCCTTTCTGCGAGCATCACCCGTTCGGTGAGGTGAAGAGCGGCGCGGTTCAGAGAACCCTGGCCGCCAGGACCCAGGGACCCGCGGGCAGCGCCGCCGACGATTATCCTTACAATGCCGGAAAAGTGCTGGTCCTGAGCCGCCCGCTGGATCCGCTGCCCCCGGAGATTGCACGAATTCACAGAGGTCTCGTGAAGCGCTTCACCGGCAAGTTCGTCAAGGATGGCGTGACCGCCTGGTCTGGAGTGGATCTCGAGCGCCTCGTCGGCGTTTCGGTCGAGCGCCGCGTGTTCGACTTCCGGACTCACCAGACGCGCGCTGTCGGCGATCCCGTCTTCACTCAGACGCAGGAGTTGAGCTTCGCGCGCAAGTGGAGCGACGGCCAGCGCACGGAGGTGGAGGTCGTCAAGGTCTTTCCCATCAACCTCGCAGAGGCGCAGCTGTTCGTCTGCGCGGCGAATCCCGTCTGGGCGGACAAGAAGCCGGTGCCGGAAGACGAGAACGACAGCGCGATGTCGGAAGGTGCGACGGATGTGTTCCTGCTCGATCACCGCCAGGCGCAGGATCTTTCCTATCAATACGAGAAGCCCGTCTACATGACTGAAAGCCTGGCCGTCATCCTCGGCAACATCTGGCAGCATGCCCCCAGGGAGCCGGCTTGGTGAGCGCCATCCGCGGCACCGGCTGTGCGCGCGCGCATCCGCCGTGCCGGTAAATACGATCACCGCAACGTGGCCGTTGCTCCTCGGCATGGGTGTGTTGATGCTGGGGGCGGGCCTGCAGGGCACGCTGCTCGGCTTGCGCGCCACGCTCGAGGGATTCCCTACACCCGTCACCGGCATCATCATGTCGTGTTACTACGTCGGATACCTCGCCGGCACCGCCGCCGCCCCGCGCATGCTGCGGCAGATGGGCCATATCCGCGTGTTCGCCGCTCTGGCGGCCCTCGCTTCGGCCACCATTCTCGTCCAGGCCGCCTTCGTACAGCCGTTCGTCTGGGCCGCGATGCGCCTCGCCTCCGGGGTGTGCTTCGCGGGCATTTATGTCGTTGCCGAGAGTTGGCTCAACGATCGCGCGAGCCGGACGAACCGCGGGCGGCTGCTCGCGGTCTACATGCTGGTGTTGTATGTGGGGCTGGGCGCGGCGCAGTTCCTCCTGATACTGGCAAATCCCAGCACACCGACGCCGTTCATGCTGGTCTCCGTCCTGATCTCGCTGTCGATGGTGCCAATCGTCGTCTCCGCGCAGCAGACCCCGGAGCCGGCCGTCCCGCGCAAGGTGCGTTATCGCGACCTGTATCGCAACTCGCCGCTGGGCGTGGTGGCGGTGTCGGTGTCGGGGATGATTTCCGCGATCGTCTTCTCGATGGGGCCGGTGTACGGGAGATTGAGCGGCCTGGGCAACAGCGGCATTGCCACGTTCATGGCCGTCAGCATCCTCGCCGCGGTGTTGACGCAATATCCGGTGGGCAGGCTGTCGGATCGGACGGACCGTCGTACCGTGATCGCCGTGGTCTGCGCGCTCGCTACGATCGTTGCCGCCAGCATCGCCGCATTCGGCGAGATGCCCCGCGCGGTATTCCTCCTGCTCGCGGCGCTCTTCAGCGGATCCGCGCTGACGCTATACTCACTCGCGGTCTCGCACGTGAACGACAAGCTCGAACCCGGTCAGATGGTGGCGGCGAGCAGTGCTCTTCTGCGTCTGAACGGCGCCGCCGCCGCCATTGGTCCTGTGTTGGCAGGCAGCTTGATCGCCGCCTTCGGACCTCCCGCTTACTTCATGACGCTGGCCACTCTGACCGGTGCATTGACGATTTATGACTTGTGGCGCAAGAGTCGCCGCAAGCCGGTGCCGCTGGAGCAGAAGGGGCCCTTCATCAGTGCTCAACCGCAAGGGATGACGGGCCAGATCGTGACCGGCGCCAGACTCGATCCCAAACCGCGCCAGCCCGGCCTCGATGCCACCACATCAGGCCCTTCCCAATACGGCGGGTGATCTCGGGCTCGCGCGCTACCGCTCAGGGCAGACTCCACGGCAGCCAGCCAGGCATCCCGTCATTAAGCGGCAGCGCGGCGGTGAAAGTCTGGCAGAATTCGCGGCGAAGCCGCTGATCCAGGCGGTCTGCGAGCGCAGAACATGTCCACCGAAACACCCCCGGGCCAGAGTGCGGAAGCCTCCAGACGGCGCAAGGTCACGACGGCGCGCCTGGCCGAAATGAAGGCGCGCGGCGAGAAGATCGCCATGCTCACCGCGTACGACTTCTCATTCGCGCGGATTCTGGATGCCGCCGGAATCGATGTGGTCCTGGTTGGCGATAGCGCCGCGAACGTCGTCCACGGCTTCGAGACGACGGTTCCCATCACCCTCGACCAGATGATCGACCACGCGGCTTCCGTGGTCCGCGGCGTGCAGCGCGCGCTGGTGGTGGTCGATATGCCGTTTGGCTCCTACCAGGGCAACAGCACGCTGGCGCTGGAGAGCGCCGTGCGGATCATGAAGGAGTCCGGCGGCCACTGCGTGAAGATGGAGGGCGGCGAATTCATCATCGAGAGTGTGAAGCGGATCGTGTCCGCCGGCATTCCCGTGATGGGGCACCTCGGGCTGACGCCGCAGTCGATTTACAAGTTTGGAACCTACGTCGTTCGCGCCACCTCCGAGGATGAGGCCGAGCAGCTCGTGCACGATGCGCGGCTGCTGCAGGACGCGGGTTGCTTCGCGATCGTCCTGGAGAAGATTCCGGCACAGCTCGCCGAGCGCGTGGCGAAACTTCTCGCGATTCCCGTGATCGGAATCGGTGCCGGCGCGGGCGTGGATGGCCAGGTGCTCGTGATGCACGACATGCTCGGCATCAACCAGGAGTTCGCGCCGCGTTTTCTGCGGCATTACTCGCGCCTTCACGATGTGGTGAAGAGCGCGTTCGAGAATTACGTCGCCGACGTGAAGTCGTCTTCGTTTCCCAACAGCGACGAGAGTTACTAGGCGAGGGGTACCGGACTTGACTTGTTGGATCCGGAGTGAATGTCCGCAACAAGTCAAGTCCGGTACCCTGTCCTTAGCCCGCCTCAGTCGTATCGTTGGAATAACGCCAGGCTCGCTCGAAGGGCAGGCGCCAGGCGCGCGGCGCGATGAGCTGGTGGACAGCGTTCGGGCCCCAGGAGCCGGGAGCATAGAGCCGCACCGGCGGCGGTGCCTCCTGCAGCGGTATCGAGACTTCCCACAGCCGCTCGATGCCTTCCGCGGTGTTGAAGAGCGTGTGATCGCCGCGCATGGCGTCGAGGATCAGCCGCTCGTAAGCTTCGAGCACATCGCCCACGAAGCCGGTGTCGCGCATCGCGAACTGCATGCTCAGCTTGTCGAGTCGCATGCCGGGGCCCGGACGCTTGCCGTAGAACGACAGTGACATCTTCGAGGCGTCCGCGAGGTCGAAGGTCAGGTGGTCCGGGCCCTGCGTACCGATGCCGGAGCCCGCGGGGAACATGCTTCGCGGCGGCTCGCGGAAGGCGATCGAGATGATCCGCTGCCCTTCGGCGAGGCGCTTGCCGGTGCGCAGGAAGAAGGGCACGCCGGCCCAACGCCAGTTGTCAATGGCACATTTCAGCGCAATGAAGGTTTCGGTATCCGACTCCGGATCGATGCCTTCCTCTTTCCGGTATCCCGTGTACTGCCCGCGCACCACCTCCGAGGTGTTGATCGGCACCAGGCTGCGGAAGACCTTGTTCTTCTCCTCGCTGATCGGCGCGGGCTCCAGGGACGTCGGCGCCTCCATCGCGGTGAACGCCAGGATCTGGAAGAGGTGGGTGACCACCATGTCGCGATACGCGCCCGTGGCCTCGTAGAAGCCGACGCGCTTGCCGAGACCGAGAGTCTCCGGCACGTCGATCTGGACGTGGTCGATGAAGTTGCGGTTCCAGATCGGCTCGAACAGGCCGTTGGCGAAGCGGAACGCCAGGATGTTCTGCGCCGCCTCCTTGCCGAGGAAGTGATCGATGCGGAAGATCTGCTCTTCCGTGAAGACCTCGTGCAATTTCGCGTTCAGCGCCACCGCGCTCTTGAGGTCGGTGCCGAAGGGCTTCTCCATGACGATGCGCGATCCCTCCACCAGGCCGGCTTCGGCCAACATCCGGACGGCGGACAGCGCTGCGCTGGGCGGCACGCTGAGATAGTGAAGGCGGCGGCTCTCGCCGGCGATCGACTTCTCCGCCCTTTCCACGGCCGCCTTGAGGGCGGGGGCGCCGGCCTTGAGCGGTACGTAGTCGAGCGATTGCGCGAACGCCTGCCAGTCGGCATCGGTCACCTTATGAGTGGAGAATTCATCGAGCGCGGCGCGCGCGAGCTTGCGGAACGCCTCGGCGTCGATGTCCTCGAGCGAGACCGCGATGATCCGGCAGGCGGGTATGAACCCGATGGCGGTGAGACGGAACAGGCCCGGCAAGAGCTTGCGGTGCGCGAGGTCGCCCGTCGCACCGAAGAGGACGACCACCTGCGGAAAGCGCGGCCCTACCCCTGGAGGAATCTTTCCCATCGTGCCCGTCCTTCGAGAAAGTGACCTGAGAGACCGATACCCTAGACCTCAATCCCCTGGGACTTCAAATACTCGTCGTAGCTGCCGCTGAAGTCGGCGATGCCGCCGCCCGGCTGCAGCTCGATGACGCGCGTGGCCAGGGTGTTGACGAACTCGCGGTCATGCGAGACGAACACGATCGTTCCCGGGTACTTCTCCAGGCCGATCTGCAGCGACTCGATCGTCTCCATGTCCATGTGGTTCGTCGGCTCATCCAGCAGCAGCACGTTCGGCCGGGTCAGCATCAGCTTCCCATAGATCATCCGGCCCTTCTCGCCTCCGGAGAGCACCGTCACCGACTTCCGCGTCTCGTCGCCCGAGAACAGCAGCCGGCCCAGGGTGGCGCGCACGATCTGGTCATCGTCGGCCTTGCCGGTCCACTGCGACATCCAGGTGAAGAGATCCATTTTTTCGGCGAAGTCGGCCTGCGGGTCCTGCGGCATGTAGCCGCGCTCCGCGTTCTCCACCCAGCTGCTGGTACCGGCAGTCGGTGTCAGCTCTCCGGCCAGGCAGCGCAGCAGCGTCGTTTTGCCGATGCCGTTGGGGCCGATGATGGCGATGCGCTCGCCCGCCTCGACGTTGAAATTGATGTTGCTCAACACGTCGCTGTCGGCGCCCGGGTAGCGGAAGCGCAGCGCCTCGACATTGAAGGCCGAGCGGTACAGCTTTTTCGCCTGCTCGAAGCGGATGTAAGGATTCTGCCGCGAGGACGGCCGCACTTCCTCGATCCTGATCTTCTCGATGGCCCTGCGCCGCGAGGTCGCCTGCCGCGCCTTGGAGGCGTTGGCGGAGAAGCGGCGCACGAACTCCTGCAGGTCCGAGATCCGCTCCTTGGCCTTGGCGTTCGCGGCTTCCACCCGCGCGCGCGCCTGCGTCGACGCCAGCATGAAATCGTCGTAGTTGCCGGGATAGATCTGCAACTGCCGATAGTCGAGATCCGCGATATGCGTGCAGACCTGATTGAGGAAATGGCGGTCGTGGCTGATGATGATCATGGTGGCGTCGTAGTCGTTCAGCACGCCTTCGAGCCAGCGGATCGAGTTGATGTCGAGGTTGTTGGTCGGCTCATCGAGCAGCAGCACGTCGGGCTTCGAGAACAGCGCCTGCGCGAGCAGCACGCGCAGCTTCAGTCCCGGGGCCACTTCGCGCATGGGTCCGTTGTGCAGCGACTCGGGAATGCCGGCGCCGATGAGGATCGCCGCGGCGCGCGCCTCGGCATCATAGCCGCCATACTCGGCGAATTTTCCCTCGAGCTCGGCGGCCCTCATGTAATCGTCATCCGTGGCCTGCGCATCCGCGTAGATGCGATCGCGCTCCTGCATGGCCCGCCACATCTCCGCGTGTCCCTGCATCACGACATCGAGCACGCGCTCGTCCTCGTAGCCGAACTGGTTCTGATTGAGCTTGCCGAGCCGCATGCCGGCCTGCAGCATGACATCGCCGATACTCTGCTCGAGCTCGCCGCCGAGCACTTTCATCAGGGTCGATTTGCCGCAGCCGTTCGCGCCGATCAGGCCGTAGCGGTTGCCATCGGAGAATTTGACGGTGACCTGTTCGAAGAGCGGCTTGGCACCGAATTGAACCGCGACGTTGGAAGTAGAGAGCATGTCCGTCCAGTAGAATGAAAACGCGCCCCGCCCGGGCCGCGCTTGCGTCGCCGCAAGGTAGCTGGAGGTGGGGGGTTGGCAATGGTGAAACCCGTTATTGTAGCGGATAATCCGCCGTTCAACGGTATAGGGACACTGCCCTGAAAAAATGCGTGAATGGGGCCGGGCGGCGTCGGTTCGCGGCCCGTCCGTGCGTCTATAGGGGGCAGACAGAGCTGAACCTGGAGAATACAGATGGCCGCCGTAGCCGAATCCGCTCCGAACGCGAGTCGCGAGCTCTCGCTCAGCCGCATCATCGATGCGCCGCGGGAGAAGGTGTTCAAAGCCTGGACCGACCCCGAGCTCCTCAAGCAGTGGTTTGCGCCGCTGCCCTGGACCACGCCCCATGCGGAGCTCGATGTGCGGCCGGGCGGGGCCAATCTCATCGTGATGAAGGGACCTCAGGGGCAGGAATTCCCGAACCGGGGCATCTATCTGGAAGTCGTGGAGAACGAGCGGCTGGTGTTCACCGATGCCTACACGGGCGCGTGGGAGCCGGCGGAAAAGCCGTTCATGACGGTGATCCTGACTTTCGACGACCACGCCGGAAGGACGAAGTACACGGCACGCGTACGCCACTGGAGCGTGGCCGATCGCGAGACGCACGAGAAGATGGGCTTCTACGCCGGTTGGGGCCAGTGTGCCGATCAGCTGGAGGCACTGGTCTCGAAGCTGTGACGGGCACGTGCCCCGCCCAGGTCGCGGCAGATCCGCTCCATGGTGTAGCCGCTGTACTCAGGCTTTAAATCCACCCCTATCGCGGTCGATCCGCGCGCGAGCGCGGCGATCATGGTGGTGCCGGAGCCTACGAAGGGATCGAGAACGACTCCGCCCCTCGGGCAACCGCAGTCGAGACAGCGCTGCACGAGCTCCATGGGGTAGGGCGCAAAATGCGCTCCGGGGTTCTCCGGGCGCGCCACGATTCGCCAGACATCCTCCTCACCGGCCAGCCCGGCACGGTGAAACCAGTAGCGGGGGCTCTTGGAGAACAGGAAAACGTGCTCGAAGGTCCGCCAGGGGCGGTCCTGGGCGGTGGGCTCGGGAAGGGAGGCTGGCCGTTGCCAGATGATCGAGCTGCGCAAGGTCCACCCGTCATCCTGCATAGCCAGCGCCACCCGCCACGGGATGCCGATGAGCGACTTCCGGGGCAGCCCGAGCCCCGGACCGTCGACCGCCCGCAGCTGCCGCCGCATCATTTGCCGGCCGTTGTGTTTGTCATCCCGGCCATGCGGGCGGCCCTTGGCCGAATAGTAGGTATCGCCGAGATTGAGGAAGAGGGTGCCGGCGGGCTTGAGCGTGCGGCGCAGCTCCGTGAAGGCGCGGACCAGCGCGGCGACATAACCCTCGATCGTCCTTTCGTGTCCGATCTGGCCCACGACTTCATAGTCGCGTTGCCAGTAGTAAGGAGGGCTCGTCACGGCGCAGTCGACGGATGCCGTCGCGATCTCGCGCAAGGCGGAAGCAACATCGCCCGTCAGCACGGTCCACGCACAGCCCTCGGCGGTAACGCCCGCCGCCCTGCCGACTCGCGCGTGCTTGTCCGGCTGCATGGCCCGCAGAGTAGCAGTCGGAAGCTGCGGCGTCAGGGGGTTGGAAACCCGGCGGCCTGCTAGCGAAAATCGCCAAAATTGCCGGCGCGGCTTCCTGCCGACGGCGGTTTTTCCGATCATGGGCGCGGGAACACCCAGGGTTGTTTTACCGGTACACCGCTCGTTATCGTGAGTACTCCCGAATTCCGCGATTCGCGCCGTCGCGGGTCACAACTCAGCAAGGCGCTCATGTGGGCGGTGGCTCTGGCAGCCGCACACTGTGCTGCGGCGGCCGACAGCGCCGCTTCCGACCTCGAGGTCGTCACGGTTACGGCGACCCGTCTGGCCGTCCCCTCCTTTGACATCCCGGCGGCCATCAGCACCGTAAGCGGAGCGCAACTGCGCAACGATGCCCTCGGCGTCAACCTCGCCGACGACGTCGCGGCCGTTCCCGGCCTGTTGGCCCGCAACCGCTACAACTACGCGCAGGACCAGCAGATCTCGATCCGCGGCTTCGGGGCGAACTCGACGTTCGGCATTCGCGGTGTGCGGGTGTACCAGGACGGCATCCCGGCGACGGGGCCGGACGGGCAGGGGCAGGTTTCGCAATTCAACCTCGACTCGGCCGCACGGGTGGAGATTCTGCGCGGGCCCTTCTCCGCGCTCTACGGCAACTCCTCGGGCGGTGTCATCCAGATCTTCACGGCCGACGGCAGCGGACCACCGCAGCTGCGCGCCGGCGTGGTCTATGGGAGCTTCGGCACGCTGCGCGCCGGCGCCAACTTCGCGGGCTCGCAGGGACCGCTCGCCTACGATCTCGACTTCACGCATTTCTCCTTCGACGGCTTTCGCCCGCACAGCAGCGCCAAGAACGAATCCTTCAACGGCAAGGCGGGCTACGAGCTCAACGATGCGAGCAGACTCACGTTCCTGGCCAATGTCGTCGCGCGGCCGGACGCGCTGGATCCCCTGGGCATCACCCCGGCGCAGTTCAATGCCCGGCCGCGCTCGACCGATCCCGCCGCGCTGCAATTCAACACGCGCAAGAGCCTGCAACAGCAACAGGGCGGCTTGATTTACGACCTCGACATCGACGCTGAGCAGTCGCTGCGCGTGTTGGGTTATCTCGGCCATCGCATCGTCCAGCAGTACCTCGCGATTCCGGTGAGCGCGCAAGCAGCGCCGGCCAGCTCCGGCGGCGTGGTCGACCTCAACCGTAACTTCGGCGGCGCGGATGCGCGCTGGTCCTGGCACGGCTCGCTCGCGGACCGGCCCATCACCTGGGTAATGGGCGCCTGCTACGATCGTCAGAACGAGCTGCGCCGAGGCTACAACAACTTCCTGGGCAAGGCTCTCGGCGTGCAGGGGGCGTTACGCCGTGATGAGAACGACATCGTCGATGACATCGACGAGTATGCGCAGGGGACGTGGGACTTCGCGCCCCTCTGGTCGCTCATGGCGGGCGTTCGCCACAGCGACGTGCAGTTCCGTGCGGTCGATCATTTCATCACCGCCGCGAGCCCGAACGACAGCGGGTCGGTCTCCTACGGCGCCACTTCGCCGGTGGCGGGCCTGACTTTCAAGGCGCTGCCGTGGCTGCACCTGTACACGTCCTACGGCCAGGGCTTCCAGACACCGCTCGCCTCCGAGCTCGCGTACAAGCCGGATGGCGGCAGCGGCCTGAATTTCGGGTTGCGGCCCGCGCGTAACACCAGCACCGAGCTGGGCGCGAAGGTCGAGGCCGGCCCCGATCTGCACGCGGAGGCGGCTGTCTTTCACGCGCTGACTCACGACGAGATCGTCGTGGACACCAACATCGGCGGGCGCTCGACGTATCAGAACAGCAACCGTACGCGGCGCCAGGGCGCCGAGCTGTCACTCGACTACCGGTTCGCCGCGAAGTGGCGTGCCCAGCTCGCCTACACCTACATGGAAGCGAACTACGTCGACGCGTACCTGACGTGTGTGGCCGCGCCCTGTGCGCGACCCACGTCGCTGGTCCGGGCGGGCAACCGGCTGCCGGGCGTTCCGCGGAACGACGCCTACGCGAGCGTGCGCTGGGGCGAAGACCTGGGCTGGCACGCCGCGCTCGATGCGCAGTACTTGAGCGCCGTCCCGACCAACGACCTGAATACGGTCGCCGCTCCCGCGTACACCATTTTCGGTGCCGACACGGGCTACGGGGCCGAGCTGCGGCACTACCGGCTGAACGGGTTCGTGCGCATCGACAATCTGTTCGACCGCCGTCATGTCGGCTCAGTGATCGTGGACGACAGCAACGGCCGCTATTTCGAGCCCGGCCCGGGCTTCGACGTGCTCGCGGGAGTGAGCGTAGTACTCAAGTAGGGCTCGTCAATGGGGAGCGCTCCCGCCGCTGCGGGCGCGCCTGCGGGCGTCCAGCGCTATTATCAGATACTTCAAGAGCTTAGGCGCCAGGGAACGCGCTTAGAATAACGTTCACTTGTTCATCGCTCTTGGATTATCGATAATCGAGACTATATCTGACGTGGCAGGGCCCGCCTGAGGCCCCGGCCAGTCATTCCCGATCAAAGGCTCGGTTATGTGGATCGTCGAGGTGGCGCTACGCCGCCCTTATACCTTCATCGTTCTCGCCCTGCTGCTGCCCTTGATCGGCGCGCTGACCATCATGGGCACGCCGCTGCGTCCCGGGATGCCCACTGACATATTCCCGGACATCAAGATACCGATCATCGGGGTCGCCTTCCAGTACACCGGCATGCCGCCGGATGAGATGGCCGGCCGCATCACCGCGCAGATCGAGCGCTACGCCACGACGATCGTCAACGATATCGAGCACGTCGAGTCGACGACCTATCCGGGCACGTCGGTCATCAAGCTGTTCTTCCAGCCGGGCGTGGACATCAATCTTGCGATGGCGCAGGTGACGGCGTTCGGCCAGCTGTCGTTGCGGTTCATGCCACCCGGCATCCAGCCGCCGCTCATTCTCAAGTACAACGCCGCGACCGTGCCGATCATCCAGCTCGCGCTCTCGAGCAACAAGCTCACCGAGTCGCAGCTGTTCGACTTCGGCAACCAGGTGGTGCGCGCGCAGGTCGCGACCATTTACGGCGCCGCAGTGCCCTATCCCTTCGGCGGGGCGACCCGCCAGGTGCAGATCGACCTCAAGCCCGATGCCCTGCGCGCGCAGGGACTCACGGCGAACGACGTGAACAACGCGATCGCCAATCAGAACCTGATCGTGCCGGCGGGCACGCAGAAGATCGGCAACACCGAATACAACATCAAGCTCAACTCGAGTCCGCTCAGGATCCAGGAGATCAACGATCTGCCGATCCGGGGACAGGTCGGGGGCGGGGGCAACGTCACTTACATCCGTGACGTCGCCTTCGTGCATGACGGCCATCCCCCGCAGACGAACATCGTGCGGGTGAACGGCCGGCGCGCCGTGCTGATGTCGATTCAGAAGACCGGCGCGGCCTCCACCCTCAATATTGTCAACGAGATCAAGGCGCGCCTGCCCCGGGTGCGTGAGGTGCTTCCGGACGGCGCTTCGATAAACACGACCGCCGATCAGTCGGTGTTCGTGCGTGCCGCCGTGAAGGGCGTCGTTACCGAGGCAGCCATCGCGGCCTGCCTTACGGCCCTCATGGTGCTCCTGTTCCTGGGGAGCTGGCGCAGCACCCTCATCATCGCCATCTCGATTCCGCTCTCGATCCTCGCGTCCATCATCATCCTCGACGCGCTGGGCGAAACGATCAATCTCATGACCCTCGGCGGCCTCGCGCTCGCCGTGGGCATTCTCGTCGACGACGCAACGGTCACCATCGAGAACATCAACCGGCACCTGGAGGAGGGGCAGGAGGTCGAGCCCGCCATTCTCAAGGGCTCGTTCGAGATCACGATTCCGGCGCTGGTCTCGACTCTGTCCATCTGTATCGTGTTCGTGCCGATGTTCCTGTTGTCGGGCGTGGCGCGCTTCCTGTTCGTGCCGCTGGCCGAAGCTGTCGTGTTCGCGATGCTCACCTCCTACGTGCTGTCGCGTACGTTGGTTCCGACTCTCGCGAAGTATTGGCTGCGCACGGCGGCCGTGGAGCACGAGGCGGCAGGAAATCCCAACTTCCTGCAGCGCTTTCAGCGCGGCTTCGAGGCGCGCTTCGCGGCCGTCCGCGAGCGCTACCAGGTCTTGCTGACGACCGTACTCGAGCATCGCACGGCCTTCATATCGGTGTTCCTCGGCGCCGCCCTCGCTTCGATGCTGATCTATCCGTTCCTCGGCAGGAACTTCTTCCCGGATGTCGACGGCGGCCAGATCAAGCTGCACGTGCGCGCACAGACGGGCTTGCGCGTGGAAGACACGGCGGTGCTCGTCGATCACATCGAGGCCGCCATGCGCGAGGTGATCCCCCAGGGCGAGATCGCCAACATGGTCGACAACATCGGCCTGCCGGTGTCCGGCATCAATCTCACTTACGGCAACTCGGGCACCATCGGCAGCAGCGATGCCGACATCCTGATCTCGCTCACGCCGGATCATGCTCCCACGGCGGACTACATCCGCAAGCTGCGGGTGCGTCTGCCGCAGGAGTTCCCCGGCACGGTGTTCGGCTTCCTGCCGGCGGACATCGTGAGCCAGATCCTGAATTTCGGGGTGCCGGCGCCCATCGACATCCAGGTTTCGGGCGCCAGCCCGCAGAACCACGCGATCGCCAATGCGCTGCTGGCCTCGCTGCGTCACGTGCCGGGACTGGTCGACCTGCGTCTCGGGCAGGCGTTCAACCAGCCCGAGCTGCGCGTTGCCACCGATCGCAGCCGCGCGCAGCAGCTCGGCATCAGCCAGCATGACGTCACCAACAACGTGCTGCTCACCTTGTCGGGCAGCGGACAGATCGCACCGACGTTCTGGCTGAATTTCGAGACGGGCTTGCAGTATCCGCTGGTCGTGCAGGCTCCGCAGTACCGCATGACATCGGTGCAGGATCTGGAGAACATGCCGGTGACCACGCTCGGCCAGCAGCAGATCCTCGGCGGCCTGGCGACGATTACCCGGGGCTTCGGCCCCGCGGTCCTCATGCACCGCGACACGCAGAACATCATCGACATCTATGGCGCCGCCCAGGACCGCGATCTCGGCTCGATCGACAAGGACATCAACGCCATCATCGCGAAGCTCGATGGCAAGCTGCCCAAGGGCACGCACATCACCGTGCGCGGCCAGGTGCAGACCATGACGGCCTCCTACACGGGGCTTGCGATCGGCTTCATCGGCGCGATCGTGCTGGTGTACCTGCTGATCGTCATCAACTTCCAGTCCTGGACCGATCCTTTCATCATCATCACGGCGCTGCCCGCCGCCGTGGCCGGTATCGCCTGGATGTTGTTGATCACCGGGACCACGCTGAGCGTGCCCGCGCTGACCGGCGCCATCATGTGCATGGGTGTTGCGACCGCCAACAGCATTCTGGTCGTGAGCTTTGCGCGTGACCGTATGAACCAGGGCGCCACCCCCCTGCAGGCCGCGCACGATGCAGGCTTCACCCGTTTCCGGCCCGTGCTGATGACCGCTCTCGCGATGATCATCGGCATGTTGCCGATGTCCCTCGGCCTGGGCGAGGGCGGCGAGCAGAACGCGCCGCTCGGCCGCGCGGTGATCGGCGGCCTGATCTTTGCGACCGTGGCGACCCTGGTCTTCGTGCCGGCCATATTCGCGGCGATCCACGGGCGGCGCGGCGACAAGCTGAGCAAGAACCTTACCCCGGACGCGGTGAGCTGAGCGCGCGCGCACGGGCACTGACTACGGAACCGAAGCAAAATCGAGACGATCATGGACCAACTGATACGATCGAACGAACTGGGCGCGGGGAGCGCCCCGGCGTCCACCGCTACGAGGAGCGGCGCGCGGCAGCTGGGGCGGGCGGGCGCCGTACTTGGCGTGGTGGCGCTCGTCATCCTCGTCTGGAGCGGATTTTCCTCCCATCGCGCGGCGGCCAAACTCAGGGAGTCCACCGAGGCGGCGGCGGTCGTCACGGTGGCGACCACCAAGCCGGCGGCGCAGGCGCAGCTCGGCGAGCTCATCCTTCCCGGCAACATCCAGGCCAACTACGAAGCGCCCATCTATGCGCGCACCAGCGGCTATCTGAAACGCTGGCTCGTCGACATCGGCACGCCGGTGAAGGCCGGGCAACTGCTCGGCGAGATCGAATCGCCGGAGGTCGACTCGCAGCTGCGCCAGGCGCAGGCGGATCTCGCCACCGCCGAAGCCAACCAGAAGATCGCCGGCCTCACCGCGCAACGCTGGCGCGACCTGCGCGCCAGTGATTCCGTCTCGAAGCAGGAGGCCGACGAGAAGATCAGCCTGGCGGCCTCGGGCGATGCGCAGATGCAGGCCGCCCGCGCCAATGTGCAGCGCCTGCGCGAGCTGTCCGGCTTCGAGAAGATCGTCGCGCCCTTCGACGGTGTCGTGACCGCGAGAAATACCGACATCGGCCAGCTCATCGCCGCCGGGAACAACACCGGGCCCGAGCTGTTCCGGGTCGCCGACATGCGGCGCCTGCGCCTGTACGTGCGTGTGCCGCAGACCTATGCCGCCGCCATGAAGCCGGGCCTCGAGGCCGAGCTGTTGTTCCCCGACCGTCCCGGCAAGACCTACACCGCGAAGGTCGACAGCACCTCGAGTGCCATCGATACCTCCACGCGCACGTTGCTCGCGCAGCTGGTCATCGACAACAAGAATGGTGAATTGCTGCCGGGCGCCTACACGGAGGTGCATTTCAAGCTGCCTCCGGGTGCGGGCGTAAACTCCTACAAGCTGCCGGCCAACGTGTTGCTGTTCCGCGGTGATGGCATGCACGTGGGTGTCGTGGATGCAAACAGCAAGGTCGTGCTGAAGCGCGTGACGGTCGGGCGCGATTATGGCTCGGACATCGAGATCGTCCAGGGCCTGGATGCGAACGATGACGTCATCCTGTCGCCGCCGGATTCGCTGGCGGACGGCGTCCCCGTGCGTGTTGCGACTGCGAAGGCCCAGCGAGTTGCCCAATCGTGAGCCGCACCGTTCTCCCGGCGACCATTGCGGGCGTGGCAGCCAGCTTGCTGGCCGCGTGCTCGCTGGCGCCGGCTTACAAGCCGCCCGCGACCGAGGAGATCGCCAGTTACAAGGAAGCGGGCGAGTGGATGCCGGCGCAGCCCGCCGATGCGCAGCAGCGCGGCCAGTGGTGGGAGGTGTTCGGCGACCCGAAGCTTAACGATCTGGAGCGCCAGCTCGATACCGCGAACCCCGATGTGCAGGCGGCGGTCGCGCGCTTCGAGCAGGCGCGCGCCGTTGCACGCCAGGACGCCTCGAACGAGTTTCCAACGCTGGATGCCGGCGCTGCGGCGACGCGGCAGCGCAGCTCGGGCAACGCGCCGCTGGCCAAGGTCTTCGGCGGAGTGCCGCACACCCAGAACGATTTTGTCGCCTCGCTGAACCTCAACTGGGAAATCGACTTGTTCGGCCGGCTCCGCAATACAACTGCGGCTGCGCGTGCGCAGGCGCAGAGCAGCGAGGCGGACGCCGCGGCCGTTGCACTGTCCCTGCAGGCGGAGCTGGCGAGCGACTATTTCAGCCTGCGCGGTGACGACACCACGATCACCCTGCTCGAAGATACGATCAAGGTCTACGATCGTGCCTACGAGCTGACGAAGAACCGTTACGAGGAGGGGATTTCGGCCGCCACCGACGTGGACCAGGCCGATACCCAGCGGCAGAGCGCCCGGGCACAGCTCGCCGGGGTACGCCGCGACCGCGCGCAGCTCGAGCACGCCATTGCCGTTCTGCTCGGTGTCATGCCTTCGATCTTCAGCCTCGACCGGGCGCAACTCGCGGGCTCGGTTCCCCCCATCGACAGCGGCTTGCCTTCGGCGCTCCTGCAACGCCGTCCGGATGTCGCACGCGCTGAGCGGGCGATGGCGGCGGCCAACGCGCAAATCGGCGTGGCGCGCGCCGCATGGTTCCCCGTTTTCTCCCTGACCAGCGCCGCCGGTTTCGAGAGCGTGGCTGCATCGAGCTGGTTCAAGGCGCCGAGCCGCTTGTGGTCCGTCGGCCCGTCCGCGACCGTGCCCCTGCTCGATTTCGGCGCCCGCTCCGCCGTGAACCGACAGGCACGTGCAGCGTACGACGAGGCGGCCGCGAATTACCGCAAGACGACTCTCACAGCCTACCAGGAAGTCGAGGACAACCTCGCAGCGCTGCATCACCTGGCCGACGAGGTGGTTGCCGACGAAGCAGCGTCGAAGGCGGCGCTGAGCGCGGCCAACCATTCCGACAAGCGTTACGACGCAGGTGTAGCGGACTACATCGAAGTAACGACCACCCATACGGCGGCACTCCAGGAAGAGCGCAATGCGATCTCCGCGCGAGTGCTGCAACTCAACGCCGCCGTAGGACTCGTGCGCGCGACGGGCGGAGGCTGGACGAGCGACCAGATCGCCAAGTTATGAATACACTGAGTAGCGAGGGGGTGCTCAAACGCACGTGCATGCGGGATCGCATCCGCGATGTGCTGGTTGCACGCATTCTCGATGGCACGTACGCGGCCGGGACGCAGCTCAAGGAGCTGTGTCTGGCACGTGAATTCAACGTGAGCCAGACGCCGATCCGCGAGGCGCTGCGCGAGCTCGAGGGCTCCGGTCTCGTGACGAACGAGCGTTTCCGCGGCACCCGTGTGCGCGGCGCCGACTCAGCCGAGATGCGCGAATCGTACGAGCTGCGCATGATGTTGGAGGTCCGCTCGGTGAAGCTGGCCGCGCCGTACCCGGAGGAGCTGCTCGCGCGCCTGGAGGGATATCTGCTCGAGATGCGAGCCGCGGTGCAAGTGAACGACTCGGAGCGTTACATCGATGCCGCTCTGCGCTTTCATCGCTGCCTCGTCGAGGGCAGCGGCAACCGTACTTTTCTGAGTGTCTGGGACTCGCTCCTGTGGGACATTCGCGGCCGGATTGCCCTGCGCCGCCTGGCCGAGCGAGGCCGAAGCCTCGGATCGCTGTGCGGCTTCCACGGCGAGCTGATGACCCGCCTGAGGGCGCAGGATGCGGCAGGAGCGGCCGCGCAGATCGGTGAGATCCTCCAGCGCGTCTCCTCGGTGTTCGATCCCGAATAGCCGCGCGCCGTGCGATGATGGCGGCACCGTCCGCAATCATCACCCTTTGAGCCTATGTCTGTTTCCGAGGAGTATGCCCGCCGGCTGGGTGTGCGCGAAGCAGAGGTAGCCCGTCTCGCCAAGCTGCATGAGCGGATCGGCGCCGGCCGCCTGTCACTCGGCGCGGTTGCCGTGCTCGTCGCCTGGGGAGCGTTCTACGAGCGGGCATTCGCTCCACTGTGGCTGTTGATCCCCCTTGCGGCATTGGTTGCCCTCGTCCTTTATCACTCCTCCGTGCGGCGGGCGCGAGAGCGCGCCGAGCGCGCTGCGAATTATTACCGGCAGGGCATCGCTCGCATCGAGGATCGCTGGACAGGGCAGGGACAGACGGGTGAGCGCTTCGGCGGGATCGCCCACATCTACTCCGCGGACCTCGATCTGTTCGGCAAGGGGAGTCTGTTCGAGCTTCTCTCGGTTGCTCGCACCCGCATGGGCGAGGATACGCTGGCGCGCTGGCTGCTTTCGCCGGCATCGCGCGCCACGATCCAGGAGCGGCAGGCGAGCATCACGGATCTGCGCGAGCGCCTGGATCTCAGGGAGGAGATGGCCATTCTGGGCGAAGACTCCCAGGTTGGCGTCCATCCGGAGGCATTGCTCGCCTGGGCGGAAGCACCCAATGAATTGCCGCACCGCTGGCTGCTGCCGGCCGCGTTTCTGCTTCCCGCGCTCGTGATCGCGGCGGCCGTGCTGTGGAGCGTCGCGGGGATCGCGACGCCCTTCATCCTCATCGTGCTCATCGAGGCGAGCGTCGCTTACTCCGTGAGACGGGCCATGACCCATGCGATCCAGGGCACCGAGAGCGCGTTCGGGGATTTGAAGCTCTTCGCCGAGCTGCTGATCCGCATGGAGCGCACCCCGTTCGCCGCGCCACCTCTGCTCGATCTCCAGCGCAGGCTTGCTTCGCATACGTTGCCCGCTTCGGAGACGATCGCGCGTCTTGCGCGCGTGGTCGATTTCGCCGACGCGCGCGAGAACCCGTTGCTGCGCGCGATGGATACTCCGCTGCTGTACTCCGTCCACGTCGCCCTCGCGGCGGAGCGATGGCGCCGCGATCATGGCAAGGTGATTCGCGAGTGGATCGATGCCTTCGGGGAGTTCGAAGCTCTGGTTTCCCTGGCGGGATACAGCTTCGAGCATCCGCACGACCCGTTTCCGGAATTCGTCGAAGGCCCCGCGACGTTCGTCGCCGCGGAGCTGGGACATCCGCTGATTCCCGCTGCAAAGTGCGTCCGTAACAGCTTGAGTATCGACGGGGCGACGCGGATGCTGCTCGTCAGTGGATCGAACATGTCCGGCAAAAGCACTCTGTTGCGGACCGTCGGTATCAACACCGTGCTCGCCATGGCCGGCGCGCCCGTGCGTGCGCGTACTCTCAGACTCACGCCGCTGCAGGTCGGCGCCAGCATCCGGGTGAACGACTCGCTGCAGGAAGGCAGCTCGCGGTTCTATGCGGAGATCCTGCGGCTGCGCGAGATTCATAACCTGTTGAGACGCGATCCGCCGCTGCTGTTTCTGCTCGATGAGCTCTTGCAGGGCACCAACTCCAAGGACCGGCTGATCGGCGCCGAGGGCATCGTGCGGGCACTCCTGGAGGGCGGCGCGATCGGACTCGTCAGCACTCACGACCTGGCCCTCACCGGCATCGGCGCTCTGGCGCCGGGCGCGATGCGCAACGTCCATTTCCAGGACGAGCTGCTCGAGGGACAGATGCGATTCGACTTCAGGCTCCGTGACGGGGTGGTAGCGAGGAGCAACGGCGTCGAGCTGATGCGGGCGATCGGCCTGCGAGTTTAAGAGCGCACAACAGGCGCGACGACCATGCGGCCGAGCCGCCGCAGTGTGAGCTCAGGGGTTGCCGCCGCCCTCGAGCGCGAGCTCCGCGGCGGCGAGATCCTCGACCGCCGTGCCGACACTCTTGAACAGGGTGATGGCATCGGGGTTGGAACGGCCGGGAACCGTGCCGCGCACCAGCTCGCTCAGCTCGCCCCGTATATCCGACAGCTGGATCAGGCCGGTGGCGAGCGTCTGCACGAATTCACCGGCTTCCACGAGGGCGCCCGCGCGAGTATCGACATAGAGATCCGCCCTCGTCAGGGCTGTGTCGTCCGCTTCACGCATGTTCGGACGAAAGGCCCCGATGAGATCCAGATGTTGGCCAGGACGCAGCCAGCGGCCCTCGATCAGGGGCCGCTCGCTCAACGTGGCGCAGCTGATGATGTCCGCCCACGCGACGCCCGATTCGAGGTCGTCGCAAACCTCGACAGAGAAATCGTGGCCGCGCAGCGCGGCAGCGAGCTCGTGAGCCTTCGCCGTTCTGCGTCCCCAGATGCGCACGAATTTGATCGGTCGCACCGCCGCATGGCTGAGCACTGCATGCGGCGCCACTTCTCCGGTTCCGACCATGAGGAGCCGTTCCGCATCGGATCGTGCCAGATACTTTGCCGCCAGCGCGGAGGCGGCACCGGTACGCCGCAATGTCAGCTCGTTGCCGTCTAGCAATGCTCGCGGCGCACCCGTCTGTGCGTCGAACAATACATAGCACGCGTGTACGGCCGGCAGACTGCGAAGCGCATTGTCCGCAAACACCGTTACGAGCTTCACGCCGATCGGGCCGTTGGCGCGCCATCCGGGCATGAGCAGTAGCGTCCTTCCCGCGCTGTCGCCTCCAAGGTCATGACGCTGGCGCACGGGCGTCGCGCAGTCGGAAGCGAACGCGCGCTCGAGGCGCTCTATCAAGGTACCGCGCACCAGGCGGGTCGCAAGTTCGGCACGGTCGAGATGCAGCAATGGTTCACCTTTTCCGCAGCACGCCGCCGATGTTCGCACGCCCGTCGCGCTGGCACAAAGCCGGCTCCCAGGCGTACTCTTCGCTCGTTTTGGACATGCGAGCAGACATCGCCATCGTCGGCGGGGGAATCATGGGCTCGGCGCTGGCCTATTGGCTGACGCGTCTGCAGCCGGGCGCCTCGGTCACGGTCATCGAGCGCGACCCGACATACGCAACCGCTTCCTCGGCGCTTTCCGCGGCATCGATACGCCAACAGTTCACGACGCCGGTCAATATCCGCATCTCGCAGGCGAGCATCGAATTCCTGCGCGCGGCCGGCGAGCTTCTGGAGGTGGACGGGTCACAGCCCGACATCGCTCTCACGGAAGCCGGATACCTCTATCTCGCGCACGAGGCCAGCCTGGAGTCGCTGCGCCGGGCGCACGCGATTCAGACGCAACACGGGGCCGAAGTCGCGCTGCTGAGTCCGGTGCAACTTGCCGGACGGTACCCATGGCTGCAGACGGGGGACCTTGCCGCGGGAACGCTTGGCCTGCAGGGTGAAGGTTGGTTTGACGGCTACCTGCTGTTGACCGCTTGCGCCCGCAAGGCGCGCAGCCAGGGCGCCCGGTTCGTGCGCGGCGCCGTAACGGAGATCGAGGTACGCGCCTCGCGGGTCGAAGCCGTAAGGCTGGCGGATGGCTCACGAATCCACTGTGGACATCTCGTCAACGCCGCCGGGCCATGGGCGCGCCAGGTTGCGCAGCTTGCGGGCGTGGATGTGCCGGTTTTCGCGCGCCGGCGCACGGTGTACGTCATTGCCTGTCGGGCCACGCTCAAACCTTTTCCCCTGCTCATCGACCCATCCGGATTCTGGATCCGGCCGGAGGGCGCTGGTTTCATCGCCGGCTTGGCGCCGTCCGAAGACACCGACGATGCGCCGCTCGACCCTGAGTACGATGCTTTCGACTCCGCGCTCTGGCCCGTGCTCGCGGCGCGCATACCCGCTTTCGAGGCGGCGAAACTCGAGCGCGCCTGGGCGGGCTACTACGAGATGAACGTGTTCGATCACAACGGGATCGTGGGCTTCCATCCCGGGATCGCCAACTTGGGTTTCCTCGGCGGGTTCTCCGGCCATGGGATGCAGCAGGGGCCGGTGGTCGGACGGGGAATGGCGGAGCTGATTCTCCACGGCCGCTTCGTCACCGTGGACCTCTCGCCTCTCCGCTACGAGCGGCTCATCAGCGGGCGCCCGCTGCTGGAACGGAACGTGATCGGATAGCTGCCATGCGGATGCTGCCGGTTGCATCAGGTGCCGGTGGCTTGGTATGACGTTGTCTGGAACCCGCCAAGCTTGGCAGACGTTACACTGCGAGTATTCGCTCCCCTGAAGAAAGAACACTTTGACACGGCTTAGTTCGCGACCCACGGCGGAACGCGTCGCTTGCCCCTATTGCGGTCTGATGCAGCGGCTGCCGGTCCTCACTGGCCGGCAGACGGCTGTGTGCCGGCGTTGCGATGGCATCCTGGCGGGTCCGGCGACCGGGCGGGTCGACGCGCCCCTGGCCTTGGCTGGCGCGGCACTCGTACTGTTGCTGCCGGCGTTCGCATGGCCGCTCATGACCGTTTTCAGCCTGGGAGCGCAGCGCGAGTGCTGGCTGGAAACCTGCGTCACCGCGCTCTGGAATCAGGGATTCCCTTCGCTCGCCACCCAGGTGGCCGCTTTCGCCCTCGTGCTGCCGTGCGTGGATCTTGCGCTGCTCCTGTGGGTTCTGGTTGCACTGCGCCTGCGACTCGGGGGCGGGGCCGGACCGTTGTTTCGCTGGGTGCTGTACCTGCGGCCATGGATGATGCTCGAGGTATTCCTCGTCGGCTGCTTCGTCGCCTACAGCCGCATCAAGGCGGTCTCCACCATCGAGATCGGCATCGGCGGGTGGTGCCTGCTTGCCGCCGCGCTGCTGTTTTTGTTCATGCTCACACAGCTGGATGCGCGCACCGTCTGGGAGGCGCTGCCGGTCAAAACCGACGCGCGGCAGGGTCGCGGCACGATTGCCTGCAGCGTGTGCGATCTGGTCGTCACCGACACCGAAGAGGGCAGGAGATGTCGGCGCTGCGCTGCCAGGCTCTACGTTCGCAAGCCCGACGCCATCAGGCGTACCACCGCGCTCGTCATTACGGGATTTCTGCTTTATGTGCCCGCCAATATCGTCCCGGTGCTGACCACCGTGCGTCTGGGGCGCGCGGAAGAAAACACGATCATGAGCGGTGTTCTCGAGCTCGTCCGTAATGATCTGTGGCCGCTCGCGATCATCGTTTTCTCGGCGAGTATCGTGCTGCCGCTCCTGAAGCTGTGCGGACTGACCTGGATGCTGCTGGCGACCCGGCGGCGCTCCCGGCGCCTGCTGGTCGGGCGGACGCGGTTCTATCGGATGATCGATCTCGTCGGCCGCTGGTCGAACATCGACGTGTTCGCGGTATCGGTGCTCATCGCGGCCCTGCGCTTCGGGGTACTGACCGAGGTGTATGCCGGGGATGGCCTCGTCGCCTTTGCTGCCGTCGTGATCATCACCATGGTCGCTACGAGCGTGTTCGATCCCCGGCTCATGTGGGATGCTGCATGACCGAACCGCCTGAAAGGGATGTCGAGGCCCGCGTGCGTCCGCACCGCTGGTTCGCGTGGGTATGGGTCGTCCCCATCGTCGCAACGGGCATCGTGATCTGGCTGGCGTGGCGCGCGCTCGCCGACCGGGGGCCCGCCATCACCATCGCGTTCAAGGTCGCGGAAGGGGTGCAGGCCGGTCAGACCAAAATACAACACCGCAACGTGGATGTCGGCACGGTCGAATCCGTGGAGCTGACTTCCGACATGTCGCAGGTGATCGTGCATGCACGCATGACGCGCGAGGCGATGCCGTACCTGAACGAAAACACCCGCTTTTACATCGTGGCGCCGCGTCTGGGTGTGCAGGGAATCTCCGGACTCTCGACCATCGTGTCGGGCACCTACATCGAGATGTATCCGGGCAAGGATGGTCATCCACAGCGGCATTTCGTGGGGCTCGACGAGCAACCGATCCTGCCGCCGGATACGTCGGGGCGCTCATTCACGCTGCAGGCCCCAGATCTGGGCTCTCTCACGCGCGGCTCGCCGATTTCCTACCACGGCGTGTCCGTTGGCGAGGTCGAGGGTTACGCGCTCGCGCGGGATGGCACTCACGTGACCGTGACGGCCTTCATTCGCTCGCCGTGGGAGAAGCTCGTCCACCCGGAGACCCGCTTTTGGAACGCGGGTGGCGTGGACGTCTCGGTCGGAGCGCAGGGCGTACGGGTGAGAGCCAACTCGTGGCAGCAACTGCTGTCGGGCGGCATTGCATTCGAAACTCCCGAGCGGGTCCTCGAGGCCCCGCCGAGCACGGCGGGCGCGGAGTTCAAGCTGTACGAGAGCAGGGGCCGCGCCCTGCGTACCCCGCGCGGGCCTGAGGTCGTCTACGCGGCAGAATTCCAGGGCAATCAGCGCGGCGTCGAGCCCGGTGTCTCCGTCGAGCTGGAGGGTAACGAGGTCGGCGAGGTGAAGGAGGCGCACCTGAAATACGATGAGCACCGCCATACGCTCGTGACCCACGTGACCTTCGCCATCGATCCGGAGCGGGTCAAGATCGAGAACCTGCCGCGGCCGCCGGGTGAGGATCCGCGCGCGGCGGTCGATGAGTGGTTGAAGATTCTGGTCGCGCACGGAATGCGAGCGCAGATCGTGGAGTTCAGCTTCCTGACGGGCCAGAAGCTCATCGCTCTGGATATGGCCCCGAACGCACCGCCCGGCCGCATCCGCCAGGTGGGCCAGACTCAGGAGTTCCCCACCATGTCCTCGGGCGATCTGGCCGAGATCCTGCAGAGCATGCGCGGGGTACTGCAGAATCTCGATCGTCTCACCTCCGGGCCGGAGCTCGGGCACGCGTTGCAATCGTTCGACGAGACGCTGACTCACCTCGACAACATCACTCGCGATGTCGAGCCTGACATCAAATCCCTCGTCAAGAGCCTGCGCGATACCGCTGACGCGGCTCAGGGCACGCTTTCTGCTGTGCAGGGTATTATGGGAAACAACGCGAACAATCCAGCGAATGTGGACCTGCCGAGGCTCATGCAGCAGCTCACTGAGGCCGCCCGCGCCGTGCGGGTGCTGGCCGACTACCTCGACCGCCACCCGGAGTCTCTGCTGCGCGGCCGCAAAGGAGAGCAGTGATGCACGGCAGGATTTTTCCGCGGTGGACGGTCGCGGCGGTGCGTGCGATCCGGGGGCGCAGGACCACGGCGAGCCGTGCGACCACAGCGGCGCCGGCGCTCGCGGCACTGGCGCTGATCGGCGCCTGTGCCTCGAGTCCGCCGAGTCGCTTTTACACCCTCAGCAATACGGCTCCCGAGGCGACGCCGCCAGCCGGTGTGGGGTCGGTGATCATCACCCGTGTCACCATTCCAGGCGAGATCGATCGTCCGGAAATCGTGCGGCGCACAGGGCCCAACCAGCTGAGCATTGCGGAGTTGGATCGGTGGGCCGCGCCCCTGGATGAGACGATCCGGCGTGTCCTGGCGGACGACATTGACGGCCGAGTGCCCACTCCCGTGCCGGGTCAACAGATCGCGGTCTCGGTCGACATTCACGAGTTTTACGGGGATGGCGCCTGCAACGTCACGCTGCGCGCGGTGTGGACGCCCAGGCAACCGGCGGGGCAGCCGGGGAGCGAGGACATTCAGGTGCCCTCCAGCGGATCCTGCCCCGTGACGCTTGCGGCGACCATGAGTATTGCTCTTGGGCGGTTGAGCGACAGGATCATCGCCAGTGCGGCTCGCCTGAGCCCGGCCGCGAAATAGAAGGGACTGCCCGCGGGCATGGCCGGAGCGTCCGCGTCGGCGGCATTTGCGATTGGTTACGGCTACGATAGGCGGAGCCGGCCCGCGGTTGATTGTCACGGAGGGGGAGGCTAAATGCTCACGCGTACCGTCCGGCGCTACGTCATCGCGCTCTCCATCGTGGTTCTCCTCCTGGCCGCGTACGCCGTCACGGGGTTTTGGGCCGTGCCGCACTTTGTGCGCTCGGGGCTGAGCGAGTTCGTCAGCGCCCATTACCAGCGCAAGCTCACCGTCGGCGATATCCGCTTCAATCCTTTCACGTTCACGCTCGATGTCGGCGACTTCTCGCTGCCCGACAGCGATGGGCGGCCGATGCTCGAGTTCGGCCGACTGCACGTGAATCTCGAGGCGATCAGCCTGTTTCGCTTCGCGCCCAGCTTTCGCGAGATCGTGCTGGAGCGTCCCGTGGTCCGCACCGTGATCCGTCCGGACGGCACCTTGAATCTCGCCGACCTCGGGAAGGGATTCGCCAGCCCGCCTCCCGCGGCCCCGCCGCCGCGGCCCGCGGAGCCCATGCGGCTGTTCATCGACCGTCTCGCGGTCGTTGCGGGCGGCGGCACCTTCGAGGACCTCAGCCATGCGACACCGTTCCGGGCGGAGTTCAGGCCGATAGCCTTCGAGCTGCGCAACTTCAGCACGCGCGCGACGAGCGGCGCCGGCGACCAGAACGAATATTCGCTGGTCGCCGCCTCGCCGCAGGGGGAGCGTCTCGACTGGCGTGGCACGATCCTGCTGGAGCCTCTGTCATCGCACGGGACGTTCGCGATCACGGACCTCCAGGCCAACACCATCTGGACTTACCTGCAGCAGCCGTTGGCGCTGGAGATTCCCTCCGGCATCGTCGCCGTGAAGGGCGAGTACACCTTCGAGGAGGCAGGCGGCGCACCGGCGATCAAAGTCGATGTTCACGACACCACGGTTTCGGACCTGAAGCTGCGACCGCGGCACGGGACGACCGATTACATCGTGTTGAGCAAGCTCGACGTGCACGAAACGCAGGTCGACCTGGCGCGGCGCGCGGTGGAGGTCGGGAAGGTGAGCCTCACGGGCGGCGAGGTGAAGGCGTGGTTGAGCCCGCAGGGGCAGTTGAACTTGATGGAGCTCATGGCGCCTGCAGCGACTGACGCTGGTGCCGTGGCGAAGGGGTCCGTGCAGGCTTCGGGGGCGGGCACGGTAACGCCGGCCCCGTCACCGGCCTGGACGGTATCTGCCCCTGACATCAGCGTCGACCGCATGAAGGTGTCCACGGAAGATCGTCAGGTCACGCCCGCTCTGGCGCTGGTCCTGAGCCCGGTCGACATCCACGTTGCGGGTTTCAACACGAGTCCGGGGACGCGCCTGGATATCAAGGCGCGCACGTCCATCAACGGCAGCGCCACGCTCAATGCAACGGCGCAGCTCGCACGGGGTGGCGGAGACGTGACCGCGCATGTCGAGCTCGCGCAGCTCGATCTCTCGATGTTTCAGCCGTACATTGCGCAGCGCACGGCCATGACCCTGCAGGCAGGGCAGCTCGCGACCCAGCTCGACATCCATCAGTCCGCCGACGGCGCGCTCTCCGTGACGGGTGATCTGGGCATAAGCGGCCTGCGGACGGTCGACGAGCTGCAGAAATCTTTCATCAAGTGGAAGGACCTTCGCGCTGCCGGCATCCAGTACAGCTCGCGGCCGGCCTCATTGCACATCGACACCATCACCGCGCGTGAGCCGTACGCGCGCGTGATCATCGCGCCCGATCGTACGGTGAATGTGAAGCAAGTGTTGGCGGGCCCCGCCGGAGGGAGGCCCAGCCTGGCGACCCAACTGGGCGCGGCCAACAGCAAGAGAGCGAATGGCGTCAGCTCCGACGCCGGTGCTCAGGCGGCAAGCGCCAAAGCCAACCCTGGTCCCAGCGACGCGAATGCCCCCGCGACGGACGCAAACGCGAAGCCCGCTGACGCGAATGCCCCGGCGACAGCAGCCAATACCAAACCCGCCGCCGCGAACGACAGGAGCCGCTCGCGCAAGTCACAATCCGCTCCGGCGAGCGCCGCGCCGTCCACACCCGTCATGCCGATCTCCATCGGCACCGTGCGCATCCTCGACGGGTCGGCGAACTACGCCGATTTCTGGATTCAGCCGAACTTCGCCGTGGGCATCCAGACGCTCAACGGCGGCATCGATGGACTCTCGTCCGACCCGAAGTCCCGCGCGAAGCTCAAGCTCGAGGGCAAGGTGGACCGCTACGCGCCGGTGACCATCAACGGAGAGATGAACCTGCTCGCGACGTCCGTCTACTCCGAGTTCCACATGAGCTTCAAAGGCCTGGAGCTCACGACCATGACGCCGTATTCGGCTCGCTTCGCCGGCTACAAGATCGATAAAGGCAAGCTGTCCGTCGATCTCACCTACAAGGTCGACCACCGCGTGCTCACCGCCGACCAGCGTTTCGTGATCGACCAGCTGCAACTCGGCGAGCCCGTTGAGAGTCCCGATGCCGTGCACCTGCCGTTGAAATTGGCCGTGGCGCTCCTCAAGGACCGCGACGGCGTCATCAACCTGCCGCTGCCCATCACCGGCAGCCTCGACGATCCGCAATTCGAGCTGGGCCCCATCATCTGGCACGCCTTCGTCAATCTGCTGGTGAAAGCGGCGACCGCGCCCTTCGCATTGCTGGGCCATCTGTTCGGCGGTCATGGCGAGGAGATGAAGTTCGTCGACTTCCCGGCCGGCAGCGCCGAGCTCGACGACACCTCGCGGCAGAAGCTCTCCGCACTGACGAAGGCGCTGCAGGAGCACACCCAGCTGCAACTCGAAGTGCCGCTCGTGTACTCGCAGGAGGCCGATGCGCCGGTGCTTGCGAAAAGGCGGCTCGATCAGAGGCTGGTGGCCCGGGCGCACGGTGAGAAGTCGCCGCGCAAGCAGGCGGCCGGCGCGCGGACAGCTCACGGGCAGGCGTCCAACAAACAGGCTGCCGCTGGCTCGCAGGGGGTGACGCCGCAGGCTGCAGCCGGTTCCCAGGGAGCCAACGGGGCCGGTGCCAACGCTTCCAAGAACATCAACACACCGGCTGCCAGCGCTTCTCAGAACGCGGGCGCCGTCCCGCAGGATCCGGCGCTGGCGAACCCGCTCGAGCACTACCGCCTCCTGCTCGCCGAGTACGAAGGGGAGCTCGGCAAGGAGGCCGAGCTGCCCGCATCCGTGGTCGCCATCCAGAACGCGAAAAACAAGAAGGACGCCCCGCCCGTCGAGAGTGCGATTCCGGACCTCGAGAGCGCGCTCATCGGCCACATCGACGTCCCCGAGCTGCAGCTGCAGGAGCTGGGAAAGGAGCGCACTCGGGCGATCCAGGATGCGCTGTTGTCTGACGGCGGCATCGACTCCTCGCGCGTCTTCATCATCAACGGCCCGGCCAAGGCGGGCGACGACGGCAAGGTGAGGGTGGAAATGAGCCTCAAATAGCCGCGTGACCCCGCGCAGCCCGACCCCTTGACGGTCAGATCCATGATAGGTTGGCCGATAGCTATGACAATCGACCGCGACGACATTTCATCCCTACAACAATGGCTGACACAGAAGACAAGCTCGAATCTCCCGGCGTGCACTCGACGGATCGCAGGCAGTTCTTGCAAGGCACCGCGGCGGCACTGTCTGTTGCGACTCCACTCTGGCTGGCTGGAAGTGAGGTGGCGTCTGCCCGCACGCCGCCGCTCACGCCACGCCAGCCGTTCGATTACGCCCGTCTCAAGGGGATGGCTCGCGCGCTTGCGGGGGCTCCGTACCAGGCGCCCTCCCAGAAGCTGCCCCCGCCCATCGAGCGGCTCGACTGGGATCACTGGCAGGCGATCCGGTTCCGTGATGAGCGCTCACTGTGGGCGGGCGAGGGCCTGCGCTTCCAGGTGCGCTTCTTCCATCTGGGCTTCATGATCCGCAAGCCGGTGCGCATGTTCGCCGTGGACGGCGGCGTTGCGCAGGAGATCCTCTATGACCCTGCCATGTTCGATTACGGCAACAGCGGCGTGCACGGCAACGAGGTGCCGACCAATCTCGGCTTCGCCGGGTTCCGGCTGCTGTTCCATACGGACTGGGTGCGCGACTTCGCCGCATTTCAGGGGGCTTCCTACTTCCGTGCAACCGACATAGACCGGCAATACGGGATGTCCCAGCGGGGGCTGGCGATCGACTCCGGCGCGGCCACGCCGGAGGAGTTTCCGGATTTCGTGGCGTACTACCTGGAGAAGCCGGCGAAGGACTCCAGCGTGCTGACGATCTACGGCCTGCTCGACTCGCCGAGCGTGGCCGGGGCGTATCGATTCGTGATCGATGTCGCCGAGCCGCTCACCATGGACATCGACGCCGCCTTGTATCCGCGCAAGCAGATCGAGCGGCTGGGCATCGCGCCATGCACCAGCATGTTTCTGGTCGGCAAGAACGATCGCCGCGTCGACAACGACTGGCGTCCCGAGATTCACGATTCCGACGGCCTGCAGCTGTGGAGCGGCGGCGGCGAGTGGATCTGGCGGCCCCTGATGAACCCGGCGGGGTTGCGCGTCAACTCGTACACCGACGAGCACCCCCGCGGCTTCGGCCTCATGCAGCGGGAGCGGCGCTTCGAGCAGTACCAGGACGACGGTGTCTTCTACGACAAGCGGCCGGACTGCTGGGTCGAGCCGAAGGGCAGCTGGGGCGGGGGCGCCGTCATGCTCGTCGAGATTCCGACGGAGGACGAGACCTCCGACAACATCGTCGCCTTCTGGAGTCCGGCGGAGAAGCCGCAGCGCGGGCAGGAGCTGCTCTACGCCTACCGTCTCAACTGGTGCCGCGAAAACCCGGTGGTGGTGGATCTCGCCAGGGTGTATGCCACGCGCACCGGTATCGGCGGCATCATCGGCCGCAAGCGCACCTACTTCTCGTGGCGCTTCGTGGTGGACTTCGCGGGCGGGGAGCTTCCGGCCCTGGGAGAGAACGTAAAGCTCGTGCCCAACATCTGGGCCTCGCGCGGGCGCGTGGAAATCACCTCCGTGCGGCCGTTGCGTTCGATCAACGGCTATCGCGCGATGTTCGATCTCGCGCTCGCGGACGACAGTGTCGAGCCGATCAATCTGCGGCTGTACCTGTCGGCAGATGGCCAGGCATTGTCGGAAACGTGGCTCTATCAGTACACCCCGCCGCCGCCATCGTTGCGGAGGTTCTAGGCTTTCCGGCTCCAGGCTCCTTAGACACCCCAGGACGGCACTACGTAGGCGTACACGGTCACGATCAGGCCGATGAGGCAGGCCAGCAGGATGCTGTGCTTGAGCGTGAAGCGGAACAACCTGGCTTCTTCGGAGCCGGGCATGCCGGTGGCGGCGGCGGCGATCGAGATGCTTTGCAGACTGATCATCTTGCCCATCACGCCGCCGCTCGAATTGGCGGATGCCATGAGCGCGGGCGAGAGTCCGAGCTTGTTGGCCGTGACTACCTGAAGATTGCCGAACAGTGCGTTGGCGGAGGTGTCGCTGCCTGTCAGGAACACGCCGAGCCAGCCTAACAGGCCGCTGAAGAAGGGGAAAAAAACGCCGGTCGCCGCGAACGCCAGTCCCAGGGTCGCCGTACAGCCCGAATAGTTCATCAGATAGGCGAGCGCCAGCACGGCCGCGATGGTCAGGATGGACAGCGACAGATCGCGCGCGGTGTGGCCGACGGTGACCAGGAAACGTCGCAGGGGAATCCGCAGCAGCAGGCCCGTACCGATGCAGGCAAACAGCGCCGCAGTGCCTCCGGCGGACAATATGTTGAAAGTGAACTTCGCGGCATAGGGCGACGCTTTTGCCACGACGGGCGGAAGCCGGCGGATGGCGCCCTCGAGACCGGGCCAGCCGAAGACGAGCGTCGCCTTGTCGAGGATCGCCTTGAACGGCGGGAAACCCCATAGCAGCACGAAGATGACGAGCAGGATGTAGGGCGACCAGGCGCGCAGCAACACTCCGGACGTCAGGCCCGATCCGGTGCGCGCGACGACATCGTCGCGCGGCTTCCAGACTCGCAGCAGCGCGACGAGGCACAGGATCGCCGCGATGGATGCCAGGATGTCGGTGAGGTAGGGGCCGATGAAGTTGGAAACCAGGAATTGCGTGATCGCGAAGGAGGCGCCGCAGACCAGGCTGGCGGGCCATACGGCGCGCACACCCTTGGGACCCGACATCACCAGGATCAGATACGTGGGAATGACCAGAGACAGGGGCGCGCAAATCCGGCCGACGCCGGCGCTGAGCGTCGCCAGGGGCAGACCGGTGACACCGGCCAGGGTGACGAGCGGCGTGCCGATCGCACCAAAAGCGACCGGTGCAGTGTTCGCCAGCAGGCAGATGCCGGCCGCGTAGAACGGGGTGAATCCCAATCCCGCGAGCATGGCCGACGCCACGGCGACAGGGGTGCCGAAGCCCGAGGCCCCCTCGACGAAGGCGCCAAACGCGAACGCGATGAAAAGCGCCTGTAACCGGCGGTCGGGCGTGAGATGACCGACCGAGTCCTTGATGATCTGGAACTGTCCGGTCTCGACCGTCAGGCGGTAGAGCGCCACCGCCCAGAACACAATCCAGGCAATGGGGAACAGGCCGAATGCCGCGCCGTAGATCGTTGCGCTCGCCACCAGCGGCAGCGGCATTCCGTAGACCGTGGCGGAGACGATCATGACCGTCGCCAGGCCGAGCAGGGCGGACTTCCAGGCGGCGAGGCGCAGCACGCCCAGGGCAAACAGCATCACCAGAATCGGTAGCGACGCGACCGCCGCCGAGGCCGCCAGGCTGCCGGCGACCGGCGTGTAGACCTGATCCCACATTGCGAAGCCCCCCTTTTTTATTGAAAGGTCACGCCGGGCGGTACCGCCCGACCCGAAGCATAACGCTGCCCGGCGCTATTTGTATGCCACGCTTGTACCTGAAACGGCCCAATGATAGGGTTGGATCATGGTCTCCTTTTGGAACATCAACTCCTCGCCGCCCAACAGCGCGCTCGCACCGCTGTTGCTTCTGCTTCTGCGCCGCCAGGCGCACTGAACCCACGCGCCAACGGTCGGCGCCAACAAGACCGGACTTCAAGCGATCATCCCGCCGGGCGCCGGCGGACTCCGATCCTCTTTAGGTTCCCCGTGTGTGAGACCACAGCCATGTTGCGTACCCCTTCCCAGAAGTACCGGCCGTTTGCCCCCATCGATCTTCCCGACCGCGCCTGGCCCGGCCGGACCCTGACCGCGCCGCCAGCGTGGTGCAGCGTGGACCTGCGCGATGGCAACCAGGCACTCATCGAGCCGATGGACTCGCCGCGCAAGCTGCGGCTGTTCACGCAGCTGGTGCGCATCGGGTTCAAGGAGATCGAGATCGGGTTTCCGGCTGCTTCGCAAACCGACTTCAACTTCACGCGGGAGTTGATCGAGGGGGGTCTGATTCCGGAGGATGTCACTGTACAGGTGCTCACCCAGGCGCGAGCCGACCTCATCACGCGCACCTTCGAGAGCTTGCGCGGCGTGCGCCGTGCGATCGTGCACCTCTACAATTCGACGTCGGCGCTGCAGCGCCGGGTCGTCTTCAAACTCGACCGCGCCGGGATCGTCGAGATCGCCGTGCAGGGCGCCGAGCTCATCAGGAAGCTTGCCGGGGAGCGGCCGGGGACCGATTGGGTGTTCCAGTACAGTCCCGAGAGCTTCACCGGCACGGAGCTCGATTTCGCGGTTGAGATCTGTGACGCCGTCACGGCGGTCTGGCGTCCCACGCCCGCGCGCAAGGCGATCCTGAATCTCCCCGCCACGGTGGAAATGGCGACCCCCAACATCTATGCGGACCAGATCGAGTGGTTCTCGCGCCACGTCGCCCGCCGGGACAGTGTCATCATCAGCGTGCACCCGCACAACGATCGAGGCACCGGTGTGGCCGCGGCGGAGCTCGCCATGATGGCCGGCGCCGAGCGGGTGGAGGGCACGCTGTTCGGTAATGGTGAGCGTACCGGCAACGTCGACATCGTGACGCTCGCCATGAATCTCTACACCCAGGGCGTCGATCCGCGGCTCGACTTCTCCAACATCAACGCGATCGCGCACTGCGCGGAAGCCTGCACGCAGCTGCCGATCCACCCGCGCCATCCTTACGTGGGCGATCTCGTGTTCACCGCGTTCTCCGGGTCGCACCAGGATGCGATCAAGAAGGGCCTCGCGGCGCTCGACCCGAACGGGATCTGGGAGGTGCCGTACCTGCCGATCGACCCCTCGGACCTCGGCCGCTCGTATGAGTCGATCATCCGGGTGAACAGCCAGTCGGGCAAGGGCGGCGTCGCGTATCTGCTCGAGCGGGATTACCAACTCGTGCTGCCGCGGCGCCTGCAGATCGAATTCAGCCGGGTGGTGCAATCGGCCGCCGACACTTCGGGCAAGGAGCTCAGCTCACGTGAGTTGTGGGAGCTGTTCGAGCGTGAGTACCTGTTCACGGACGGTCCCCTGGTCTATCGCTCGCATCAGTTGACGACATCCGGCGATGGAGCCGACCGCGAGAGAATGACGCTGCAGATCCAGGAGGGCGGCGCGCCCGTCATCCTGCACGGCGGCGGCACTGGACCCATCGACGCTGCGGTGCGTTCGCTCGGTCTGCCGATCGACGTCATTGGCTATGGCGAGCACTCTTGCGGAACGGGGAGTGACGCGTTGGCGGTCGCCTATGTCGAGGTGTCGACGTCGGCGGGAGTCGTGTTCTTTGGCGTGGGCCGGCACTCGAACATCATTACTGCGTCGCTTCTGGCGTTGTTGTCGGGAGTCAACCGTGCGTTCCGCGCCGGCGCGCTGGCTCGCGACCCGGCGGTGACGACGGGTACTTGAGGACGAGCCGTAGGAGCGGGGAGTTGCCTTGCGGCCCCGCCCCCGCTTCGTCGCTCGAGGCTGTCGTTTGGCCGATTTTCGCACAGGCGAGCCGCCAGGCGGGCTGTTGCGTCATATAATCGGGCTCGAGCGGCCAGCGCCTGCGCAAGGGGAGGATCACCATGACGAGCCAACACGAAAAGGGGCTGCGCTTCCGGAGCCTGCACCAGGCACCGGGTGTCTTCGTCATTGCAAACGTCTGGGATGGCGGGTCGGCTCGCATCCTGACAGGGTTGGGATTCAGGGCTCTGGCGACATCCAGCGGTGCATGCGCGGCGACATTGGGACGGGTCGACGGCAAAGTAACACGCGACGAAGCGCTCGCGCACGCGCGCAACATCGTCGCGGCTACCGAGAGTCCCGTTTCGGCAGACCTCGAGAATGGCTTTGGCGATTCGCCGGAGGTGGTCGCGGAGACCATCCGGCTTGCGGCGGCTGCCGGGCTCGTGGGCGGCTCGATCGAGGATGCGACCGGAGCTCAGGAGAAACCCCTCTACGATATGAATTACGCCGTGGAGCGCGTCACCGCGGCGGCGGAGGCCGCGCGGGCATTGCCGTTTCCGTTCACCCTCACCGCGCGATCGGAAAATTATCTGCGCGGCAATCCCGATCTTGATGACACGATCCGCCGTCTCCAGGCCTTCGAGCGGGCCGGCGCCGACGTGTTGTTCGCGCCCGGGCTGCCCGATCTCGTGGCGGTTCGCACGGTCTGCGCGGCGCTTGCGAAGCCGGTGAACTTCATGGTCGCCATCAGAGGCAAGTCCTTCAGCGTGGCGGAGCTCGCGGCAGCCGGTGTGCGGCGAATAAGCCTCGCGACCTCGCTCTATCGGACGGCGATGACCGGGCTTCTCGCAGCCGCTCGCGAGGTGAAGGACGCCGGGACCTTCGGCTTTCTCGACAACGCGCTCAGTACGCCGGATCTCAACAAGTTCCTGCAGAGCTGATCAAAGTGCCGGCGGCATGTCTCCCGGCTGTGCCTTTTTGATCCACTCGAGAAACTTCGCCGCCGCCGGATCGCCCTCGGCCGGCGCCCACGAGGCGAATTCCGAAGCCGTCGCCGGATCGTAGGGCCCTTCCTTTATTTCGAGGAACGCCGCCCCGTCAGTATCGGCAGTCAGGGTGTGCCAAGTCGCGCGCGGCGTCTCGTATGCCATGCTGGCGGTATCGTCACCCACGGCGTATCGGGCCAGCACCTTGCCGCGCTCGTCGAAAGTGAGGATGTGGAACCGCCCTCGCAGCACCATGGCCAGCTCGGATTTGGCGAGATGCCGATGCGGCCGGAAATACGAGTTGCGATGGGTTACGACAAAGAAGCGCTGCACCGGGTCGGCCGGCGACTCGTGGATATTCTGGTGCGCCCGCGCGCGCGGGCTTGCCGTCGCCCGGGCCGTCAACTCATCGAGCAGGCTGCGCGAAAACAACTTCATGCGGATGTCCCGTGTCTGCGTCAGGTACGATAAGGCTGATATTCTGACTGAACGCTTGCCTGTGCGCATGTGCGGCGGGCTGGCGAGCCGGCGTCAACGGGCTTGGCCGTTGCTGCGTTCCAGGGTTATTTCCGGAGGTGCTGTCATGTGGAAATCGACTCCTCGTAAGCTCGGAACGCCCGCACTTGCCGCCGCGGCAGTCCTCGCCCTTGCCGCTTTCCTGGGCACTCCCGCTTGGGCTGCCGCGGATGAGGCTGCTGGCCTGCCCACCGCAGAGCCTCCGCAACCGGCGGTGTGGACGCCCAAGGAGGCGCAGTTCACTTACATGGGATTCACGACCCACTACACGTGTGATGGCCTGAGGGACACCATCAGGGAGATGCTGCTGGATCTGGGCGCCCGCAAGGACGACCTCAAGGTCTACGAGCAGCCCTGCTCCGGCAGTCCTGATCGGCCGAATCCGTTCCCGGGCGTGAAGATCAAGATGAGCGTACTGACACCGGCGCCTGCGACGCCGGGCGCGGACACCCAGACCGTACCGGCGCACTGGAAGAAAGTGAAGTTGCCGGCGCGGGAGAACGGGATCAACGCGGCGGGCGACTGCGAGCTGCTCGAGCAGTTCAAGGAAAGGATCCTGCCGCTGTTCAGCGCGCGCAACGTCGACTTGCACGCGGACTGTGTCCCGCATCAGCTCGAGCCGATCGGCACCAAGCTGCAAGCGGAGGTCCTGCTCACCGACCCGAAGAAGGGTGCGAGCAAGCAGGCCTCGGCTGCCGAAAACCAGTAGCCGCTCAGGCCTTGAGCGGGGATCGCTTCTCCATATCCGGCAGGAAGGCCGCGAGAAGGCCGATGAGCGGCAGGAACGCGCACAGTTCGTAGACGAAGCTGATGCTGAAGAGATCCGCGAGCTTGCCCAGCACCGCCGCGCCGATGCCGCCCATCCCGAACGCGAATCCGAAAAAGAGCCCGGCGACCGTGCCTGTCCGCCCCGGCATGAGCTCCTGCGCGTAAACCACGATGGCGGGAAATGCTGACGCCAGGATCATTCCAATCGGGACTGTCAGCACCGCCGTCCAGAACAGGGTTGCGTGCGGCAAGAGCAGCGTGAATGGCAGGACGCCGAGAATCGAGACCCAGATGACGTACTTGCGCCCGAAGCGATCCCCGAGCGGCCCGCCCACGATAGTGCCCAGCGCCACGGCGGCCAGGAAGACAAACAGGTACAGCTGCGCGCTCTGCACCGAGACGTTGAACTGATTGATGAGGTAGAACGTGTAATAGCTGCTCAGGCTGGCCAGGTAGAAGTACTTCGAGAAGATCAGGGCCAGCAGCACGGCGATGGCGACCGCCATCTCCTTGCGGCGCGGCGGGTCCGCCGCTTTCGCGTCACTCGCGCGTGGCTTGAGGCGTGCCACGCCATGCAGCTTGTACCAGTGACCCACGTTGAAGAGCACGAACATGCCGAGCAGCGCCGTTGCTGAGAACCACGCGACGCTGGACTGCCCGTGCGGCAAGACGATGAAGGCAGCGAGCAGAGGACCTGCGGCCGAGCCTACGTTACCGCCCACTTGGAACACCGACTGCGCAAGCCCGTGCCGGCCCCCCGAAGCCATCCGGGCCACGCGCGAGGACTCGGGGTGGAACACCGAGGAGCCGGTCCCGACGAGAGAGGCCGCCAGGAGCAGCAGGAGATAATTTCCCGCGAACGCGAGCAGCAGCAGCCCGACGAGCGTGAACCCCATGCCGACCGCAAGAGAGTACGGCCGCGGCGAGCGATCCGTGAACATGCCGATGATCGGCTGCAGCAGCGACGCCGTGATCTGGTAGGTGAACGTGAGCAGCCCGATCTGCCCGAAGCTCAGCTGGTAGGAGCCCTTGAGCATCGGGTAGAGCGCCGGCAGCAACGACTGCATCATGTCGTTGAGCAGGTGGCAGAAGCTGATAGCGGCCAGAATGGAGAAGGTGGTCCGGCCCGCCCGTTGCGCCGGGCTCAAGGTCGCGCTGGCTTCGCTCAAAAAAGGACTCCTCGAAGAACAACCCGGCACTCTGCCGGATACAGGCCGGGAATCCCATCTCTCCGATGGGAGGGCGCGAAAAACGCGCGGCGCACGTGGCTCCCGTACGCCGCGCGAGCGTGCCTTCGCTTGACATCACAGGACATGTCAGAACTTCTGCCCGAACCTCAGCCCGATGGTGCGCGGCTGGTTCGGCACCGTGTAGATATTGATCGGGCCGCACGTCAAGGCATCGCACTCGGCGTACCGATCGATTACCGCCAGGCGATTGAACGCGTTGCTCACGTAGAGCTCCGCCGTCATCTTGTCGATCTGCAAGCCCGCGGCAAAATCCGCGATCGCATAAGCGGGCTCCTGTCCCAGTTCCTGCCGTGCCACCAGCCGCAGGTCCGCCCAGCGCGCTCCGACGTACTCGGCGGACCCCTGCACATAGCCCGTGTACTGGAACACCGGGAAGTTATATCGCGCCGTGATGTTACCTTTCACTTTCGGGGTCACCGGCAACTGCTCGCCGTTCGGCGCGTACTTCTCGTAGGTCGGGTCGATGCCGCACTTGGTCACATCCTGGCAGTATTCCTGTGTCAGCTTGGCATTCATGTACGCCAGGCTGGCGGACAGCGTGAATGACCGCGTCACCGCCCATTCGAGGTCCGACTCGACGCCGCGGATCTCCGCCTGGCCGGCATTCGCTATGATGGTGAGCGCGTTCGGCCCGAGGAAGGCGAACTGGAAGTCCTTCCATTCTTCGTCGAACACGGCGCCGTTCCAACGCAGGCTGTTGTCCAGCCAGCTCGTTTTCCAGCCTATCTCGTAGTTGGTCAGATAGTCCGGCTTGTAGGGCGGCAGCTTGCCGCCGCCGTTGCGATTCACGCCACCGGGCCGGAAGCCCTTCGACCAGGTGAAGTAGACCATCTTCTCCTTGTCGAGCTTGTAGGTAAGATTGATCTTCGGCGTGTTGCCCGAGCCCGTGCTGCGGCCGTTCAGGTCCGAGCACGGCGCGCCGTGGAACGGCGTGTTGTTGAAGCAGGTGGCGACGCCCTCGCTCGGGCCGAAGACGAAATTCTGGCCGAATCCGTAGAACCCGCCCAACGTGTTGTCGAAGGTGTAGTAGCGTATGCCTGCGGTCAGCGTCAACTGTCTGAGGATGTCCCACGAAATCTCCGTGAACGCCGCCGAATCGCGGTCCGTGCGCACCTCGTCGGTGAGCCAGACGCTGCCGGGCCAGCCGGGCACCGAGATGTCGTTCGGCGCGACGGACCCGAGCTGGCCGCCGCTGTCGACCACGTAGTCCTGCAGGATGTAGTGCGCCTGGCGCTGCTGGAACAAGCCCGCCGTGAAGCGCACCGGCCAGGTCACCGGCGAGGAGATCCGCACCTCGTTGCTCAGCTTGGTGTAGTGGTCGCGACCCAGGATGTACTGCTGCGGGTTGATGAGGTTGCCCGCATTGTCGAAGAAGTACTTGCCGTAACTCGCATCATAGGCCAGCGAATAGTCGGTGTAATCCTCGGCTTCGTGAGTGTTGCGCGTCAGGTAGGCGCCGGTGTACACCAGGTCGAAATCCGCGATCCTGCCTTCGATGGTGAGAGCCGATTGCAACCAGGAGTCGTGCGTATACTCGGGGAGGAACTTGACCGTCTCGAGGGGGCCGACCGCGGGGTTGTAAGCGAAATTGCCGTGGGTGTCGGTAACCTGCCCCATGACCTGCGGCAGGATGGTCCAGTTGTCGTCCAGATCCACCTTGAGGGCGGCACGGCCGCCCTTCGTCTCGACGTCGTTGGCGTGCTTCCTGACAACGTTGGCGTTGTCGACGGTGATGCCGCTGGTGCCGAAGACCGCCGTGCCGTGCACGTTGTCGATGAATCCGGCATCCTTCTCGTCCCAGCCGACGAGGCGCACCGCCGCGACATCCGAGATCGGGATATTCACGAATCCCTCGACCTTGTAGCCCTGGCTGCCGTGAGCGACGGTATTGCCTTCGAGGTCGTAGCCCGCGGCAAAGGCTTTCGGATCGGGCTTGTTGGTGATGATGCGGATCGTGCCCGACTCCGAGCTCGCGCCGTACAGTGTGCCTTGCGGACCCGCCAGGGCCTCGATGCGCTGGATATCGTAGATGTGGATGTTCAGATCGCCGTCGATCGTCGTGACGGGCTGCTCATCGAGATATGTGCCGACGCTCGGCAGCGAGCCCGAATGGTTCACGATGGCGCCGCTGGCCACGCCGCGCATGAAGACGTGCTCGAACGAGGGGCCGGCGCTATTCTGAAACGACAAGCTGGGTATGAGCTTCGCGTAGTCATCGAACCGCGAGACGTTCATCTGCTCGAGCTTCTCGGTGCTGAATGCCTGGATGCTGATCGGTACGTCCTGCACATTCTCCACGCGCTTCTGGGCAGTGACGACAACCTCGGCGAGGCCGACGGCTTCGGGCTGATCCGCGGCGCGCGCCGCCGGGATGCAGCTGAGCAGCGCCGAGGCGACGGGCGCGGCCCGCCACAGGATCTGTTTGGATTTGCCGGTGCGGCTGCCGGCCTTTCTGGCCTCGATACGTCGCAATTTTCTAAGACGACTGCGTGTCACGGAACACTCCCCATGTGGTTTTAATGTTGCCCGCTGGCGTTCGAGCGTGGTCGGACGCCGGGGTCTTTCAAAATACCGGTACTCCGGGATAGGCATCGAGTACCGGCCCCAACGCTGTTTTCAACGGTTGCAGCCACGGCTCGTAGTGGCGCCATTGGTCGAGGCCGGCGCGAAAGATCGGCCGGCGTACCTGCTGCGAGCTGGCGGTGCGCACGGCGCGCTCGGTCTCGTAGAACCGCAGGCACCCGGCCTCGAAAGGCAGGCCGCAGTACTCGAGCAGGCGGCGCACCTCGGCTTCGGTGTCCTCGATCATCGACTCGTAGAAGATGCGATGGACCCGGCCTGGCAGCACCGCGTCGAAGTGCGCCATGAGCTCGACGTAGTCGTGATAGTAGCGGCCGATGTCCTCGAGGCCGTAAGTGAAGTTCTGGCCGCGCGCGAAATGTTGCTTGAAGCCCGAGAAGCAGCAGCCGAGCGGATGCCGGCGCGCATCGATGATCTTCGCGTGCGGCAGCGCCAGCCGTATGAGACCAACGTGCGCGAAGTTGTTAGGCAGCTTGTCGATGAAGAACGGCGCCGCGCTCTTGCGTTGGATGCGCGTGCTCTCGAGATACCGCTCGCCGAGCGAACGGCACTCCGGCGCGCTCAACTGTGCGAGCGGCTCCGGGTAGCGCGTGGGGCCCTTGCGCCTGGCAGCTTCGGTGATCGACCTGGCGAGGGCTGGAATGTCCGGCAGCTCCATCGTGCCCTCCACCAGCGAATGGCTGGAGAGGATCTGCTCAATGAGAGTGGATCCCGCCCGTGGCAGTCCCACGATGAAGATGGGCGCCGTGGAGGGATGTCCCCAGTCGCGTCGCTGTGCGAAGAATCCGGCGCTCAGAAGCGACTTCGTGCGCTGGATCTGCGCGGTCATGTCGTCCGCCGAATAGACGATGCCGGCGCGGCGAATGCTGTTCCCCCTGGCGTAGTGCTCGAACGACTCCGCATACTCGCCCGCATCCTCCAGCGCCTTCCCCATCGCGAAGTGCAGATGAAAGCGATCCTCGTCGGCGAGGTCCGGACGTGCGAGCTGCGCGCGCATGGACTCGATCTGTGCCGGCGTGAAGCGCACGGTCTTGAGATTCGCAAGGCTCCAGTACGCCTCCCCGAGGCTCGGCAGGAGCTCGATGCTCTTCTCGTACGCCGCAATGCTGTCGGCCTCGCGACCCTTGGTTTTCAGCGCGTGCCCGTAGCTCATCCAGATCTTCGGCTGCCGCGGATGGCTGGCGAGCAGCTCGGTATAGAGCTCTATCGACTGCTCGTAGTCGCCGATTCGGGCGAGGATCGCGGCCTTGAGATTTCTATAGCCCGGATTGTGCGGGTCGAGCGCGAGCAGCGATTCCGTTTCCCGCAGGGCCCCCGCGTGCCGGTTCTGGCGATGCAGGACGACCGCATAGTTGTGCCGCGCTGCGACGAAGCTCGGCGCGAGCTCGAGGCAGCGCACGAGCAGGTTTTCCGCATCCTCGAAGCGGCGCAGGCGGGCGGCGACTTCCGCGAACATGCGGATCGCGGCGACGTCCGTCGGAAATTGCTTGAGGTGAGCGCGCAGCAGTGCCTCGGCTTGCGGAATCCGGTTCTCGCACAGCGCGGCGGCGGCTGCCAGGAGATGCGGATCGCGGGTCGAGGCCTTGATGTGCTGCGCGTAGGCGGCATCGGCACCGGCCGCATCGCCCCTGCCCGTCAGCTCATCGCCCAGGGCGCGCCAGGCTTCGGCCATGTCGGGCTTGAGGGCCACGGCGCGTTGTAAGGACGCAATAGCGGCCTCGGATCGGCCCGCATCACTGAGCGCCAGAGCGTGCTCGTATTGAGCAGCCGCCCAATTAGGTTGCGCGCGCGCGAGGGGCTCGAGAATGCCCAGCGCGGCTTCCGTGAGGCCGTTGAGCCGCCGCGCGGTGCCCAGCAGCAGCGTGGCCGCCGGGTGCCCCGGTGCCGCCTTGAGAATCTCCGTGGCCTGTTCCGCGGCCAGCGTAGGGTCGCGGCCCAGCAGCCGCGCCGTGTGACTCAGCGCGACCTCGATAGTGCCAACTGGCTCGGCCCCCCGGCTCACCTTACTTCTTCACCCTGCTGATCCACCTCTGTGGTGTGCTGCATTGCCATCAGAAAGCGCATTTGGCCACTTGTCAAATTTACGTCGCCTGCATCGCGGTGGCCAGACTAGCGGGCCGCGAGGTGTTGCGCTTGAACGACCCCGACATGGGTCGATGACCTCGACGGCCGCGCGCGGGGTGAGATTGCGGGAGAACGCGGCGCGGTCACTCGAGGCGCGCACGCCTGATCTGGGACGCGGTCTTGGCCAGCGCCGCGCGCGGACCGCGACAGAGCCTTGTAAGGCTTCACTTTTATTGACGACTTCTGCGCGGACGGTTGGGCTAAGATTCAAAGACGCAAGTCCAATGGAAGGGGAAGATGATGGCATCGAGCAGAGTCAGTCAGGTTGTGCCGGGCAGCGCATTCATTTACGCGATGTCGCTGCGCGTGCGGCATCCGAATCTGGATCCGGCCGTGCTGACGAAGACCTTGCACCTCGAGCCCCTGCACAGTTGGCGAGCCGGGGAGCCGCGCCGCTCCGTCACGGGGGCCGCGATCGGCGGCGAGCACCGGGAATCCTATTGGTCCGCCCCTCTGCCCGGACAGGCGGTGGGCGCCGCGGCCTTTCCGCTGGAACTGTTCCTCGGACAGCAGCTCGTGCAATTGGGCCGCCACCGCGAGCTCCTGAGCCGCCTGCAGGATGAGGGCGGCCAGATCTCGCTCCTCATCGAGATCTCGCGCGTCGAGAACGCAGTTCTCACTTTGAGCACCGGCACCTCGCGCAAGCTCGCGGATCTCAACATCGAAGTCGAATTCCAGTTCGTCAACGAGTAACGGCGCGCGGCGGGCCGCACGGTCCGCCGCCGCACGCCGCTGCCGGCGCCCGGCAGCCACGCCTCCAGGGCCGCGCGCCCCGACCTAACATCCCACTCTGTACGTTTCGTGACGTGCGCGCACGCAGCTGTCTGTGCGCTGCGACGTCTTGCCAACTCGCGCGCAACCGCGTTTACTGCGCTCCGACTCAAGGGCAAACCCGTCGCAAGACGGGGACGCAAAGCCACCGATCTCGCGCACTTGTTGGCATTGAACCGCCGGCGGCGTGATGAGACAGCGGGGTTGCCGGTGCCGAAGCCGCCATCGAGCGGATAGCGCGCCGTCACATGAATGTCGATCACTTCGGCTCGCACCGGAGCGGCGGCGCGTGTTTGCCTGCCCTTGCGCAAATCCTCATTACGCACGGGGCAGGTCACAACATGCACTCTTTCGACAGCGCCGCACGCCCGCGGAAAATCGTTCGCGCACTCACATTCTGCGCGCTTCTCTCCTCACCCTGGATCGTCGCAACCGCGGCACCGCTGCTCTCCGGCACGCCGGCCGGGACTGTGACGGCGGCGCACTATTACGCCTTCCAGCCCGGCGCCAGCGACGGCGGCCGGGCGCTCACTTTCTCGATCACCAACAAGCCCTCGTGGGCGCAGTTCGACAGCCGCACCGGCCGTCTCTACGGCACGCCGCTGCCGCAATCGAACGTCGGCAGTTTCGCCAACATCTCGATCTCCGCGAGTGACGGCAGCTCGCGCGGCTATCTCGCGCCTTTCACCATCAACGTCCTGCCCTTACCCAACAATCCGCCGCACCTCAGCGGCACTCCGGTCACCAGGGTCGCCGCGGGCCAGGCCTATTCCTTCCAGCCTGCCGCGAGCGACCCCAACGGCCTGCGGCTCGCATTCGGCATCTTCAACAAGCCCGCCTGGGCGGGCTTCGACTACGCCACGGGCCGGCTCTCCGGCACGCCCACGGCGGCCAATGCCGGCACGTATTCCAACATCACGATCACGGCGTACGACGGCTATACGAAGGCTGTGCTGCCGGCATTCTCGATAGCGGTGCTGTCGGCAACTCCGACGCCGACCCCGACCCCGACCCCTACCCCTACCCCGACTCCGGCGCCGAAGCCGGTCCCATCCCCGACGCCGACCCCGACTCCGACTCCGGCCCCGAAGCCGGTCCCATCCCCCACGCCAACTCCAACTCCGACGCCGACTCCGACGCCGACTCCGACGCCGACTCCGACGCCGACTCCGACGCCGCCGCCCCAAACCGCCTCCGCGACTATCTCGTGGTTGCCGCCTACGCTGAACACCGACGGCAGCGTGCTCACCGACCTGGCCGGCTACCACATCTACTACGGGACGACGCCGAACCTGGGGCAGAGCCTCACCGTCGCGAATCCGGGACTGACGCGCTACGTGGTGAGCGGGCTGAGCTCGGCGACGACCTGGTATTTCCAGATGACGGCCTATGACCGGGCCGGGATGGAGAGCGCGCGGACGGCGCTCCAGAGCATCGTCACGCAGTAGCCAGGCCGAGCAGCTCGCTCAGGTCCTGGCCCGGCAGCGGGGCACTGATCAGGAATCCCTGGATGGCGTCGCACTGATGCGCTCTGAGGAACGCTCGTTGCGCCGCCGTTTCCACGCCTTCCGCGGTGACCCGCAGCCGGAACTGCTTCGCCAGGGCGAGGGTGGCCTGCACGATGGCCACGTCGTCCTTGTCTTCAGGCGTGCCGTGCACGAACGTCGCGTCGATCTTCAGACGGTCCACGGCGAAGCGCTTGAGGTAGGCCATGCTCGAATACCCGGTGCCGAAGTCATCGATGGTGAGCTCCACTCCGAGCTCATGCAGCGAGCGAATGACGCGGATCGCGTCACGGGGATCGTCCATGACCGCGGACTCCGTGATTTCGAGACCGAGCATGCGCGCGTCGCAGTGCGTCTCCGCGAGAGTGCGCCGTACGACGCCGACGAAGTCGGCACCATTCAACTGCTTGCTCGAGATGTTGACGGCGACGCGCAGCCGCGGGCGACCGGATTCGTGCCACGCGCGCGCTTGCAGACACGCCGTACGTAGCGCCCACTCGCCGATGGGCAGGATGAGGCCGGTCTCCTCCGCGACGGAGATGAAGGCCCCTGGCGGGACGAGGCCACGTTGCGGGTGCAGCCAGCGCAGCAGTGCTTCCACACCGATGATCCGTCCGCTCGCGAGCTCGATCTGCGGCTGATAGTGCAGCACGAACTCGTCGCGATCGACGCCGAGCCGCAGGTCGTTTTCGAGGTGCATCCGCGCACGCACCTTGGCGTCGAGATCGGGACTGAAGAAGCGGAAAGTATTGCGTCCCTGCTCCTTGGCCAGATACAGCGCCGTGTCGGCGTACTTGATGAGATTCTCCACGTCGGAGGCGTCCCGCGGGCATATGGCAAGCCCGACACTGCCCGTGACCCGCAGGGTCTGTCCGGACACGATGAACGGCGCGGAGAGCGAAGCGAGCACGTGCTCCGCGACGGGGCCCGCATCCTCGGGCGAGTGCAATCCCGGCACGAGCACGAGAAACTCATCGCCTCCCGCGCGCGCCACCGTGTCACCGACACGCAGGGTTTCCGTCAGACGCCTGCCGATCTGCTGCAGGAGGGTGTCGCCGGCGGGATGTCCCAGGGTGTCGTTGATCGACTTGAAGCGGTCGACGTCGAGAAACATCACGGCGAGGGTCTCCTCGCTGCGCTGCGTGTGGGCGATCGCCTGGCGCAGGCGGCTCAAGAGCAGCGCGCGGTTGGGCAGGCGCGTGAGGGCATCGTGGTAGGCGAGAAAGCGGATCTGCCGCTCACGCTTCTTTTGCGTCAACACACGCTCGCGCAGCATCTCCTCCATCTTCTTGCGCGCGGTGACGTCATGGAAGTATCCGTACCAGATGATGCTGCCGTCCGGCTGCACTTCCGGAGTGCTGCGCGCCTCGACCCAGAGCTCGCCCTGCTGCGGATGCAACACACGCCATTCGTCGTGAATCGGTGCTTGCAGCCGTATGCTCTCGCGAAACATCGCGGTGACGCGCGGCAGGTCCTGCGGATGAGTGAGCGAGGCGACGAGCGATACGTCGGCCGCGAGCTCCTCGGGCGTATGCCCGTAGATTTCAACGATGGCCGGCGTCGAGTAGGGCATGCTCAGCCTGCCCTCGGGCGTGGTCCGGAACTCGAAGATCGCCACCGGCGCAATGCTTGCGATCTTGTCGAGCCGCGCGCGCAGGGCACTGCGCTCGCGGTCGTGGCCGTGCGCGTTGGCGATGGCCGCGGCCATGTTACCCGCGACCTGGACGGCGAAAGCTTCGTACTGCGTGTCATAGCGCCGGCGCGGGTTGATCCCCAACACCAGGAAGCCGAGCGGCTTGCCGTCCCAGGCACCCACCAACAGCAACACGACGGCGGCGCGCGCGGGCTCGGGCCAGGCGCCGCCGGGGATGCGGCCGCCAATCCGGCCGGCAAGATCCTCGACCAGTTGCGGCCGTCCCGTGCGCAGTGCGGCGCTGAACGGCCAGGGCCGCTCCGGCTCGTCCGTGTTTGAAAGCGGTACGATCGAGGGAGCCGCGGCGCTGCCCGAGGGGAAGCCCGCCGCCGCGACCAGGTAAGCGAGGCGATCGTTCTCGCTCATGAGATAGGTCATGCAGAAGGGCACGTCGGCCGACCCCGAGGCGAGAACGTCCGTACCCAACACACAGGCCTGCTCGACCGAGCTCGCTCCGGCGGTTCCCCTGGCGAGCTCGTGCAGCAGTTGGCTGCGGCGCCGTGCCAGCACCCGGTGGGTCGTCTCCCTTGCGGGCATGAAGAGTCCGGCGATGCGGCCCTGTTCGCCGCGGACCGGGCTTACCCCATAGTCGAAATAGCATTCCTCGACGTAGCCGTACCGGGTCAATGCGATGAACTGCCGCTCGGCCGAGGTGGACTCGCCGTCGTGGAAGGCGCGCTGAAAGCTCGGTCTGAGAAAATCCCACGCCTCGGGCCGGACCTCCCGAACCGGCCGTCCCAACGCCGCCGGATGCCGGTCCCCCTCGAGCGGGATCCAGGCATCGTTGTAGAGCAGAATGAATTCGGGCCCCCAGTAGACGGCAATCGGAAAGCGGGTGCTCAGGCAGATGCTGACGGTGGAGACGAGGCTCTGCGGCCAGCTGTCAGGATCTCCCAACGGCGTCGCGGACCAGTCGATGGTCCGCAACAGCGCACCGACGACACCTCCGGCGGCGAAAACAGACTCTTGAAGCTTCGAGCCCATCGCGCACAGTGCCCCTGCGTTGCTGATGTGGGGCAAGGTCCTTCTTGCTCAAGGTCCTTCTTGCTGCTGCGTAGCCACTATCGTAACCGATCATGGCGGCGCTGGTTCCTGTCCAACACAGAAGTTGTTATGAGGCAGGCCGTTGCGCCCATTCCGTGGCATGGCTGTTTTTGTGCGTTGCAGCTAAGCTGCTCCGTTTCCCGATCGGGATCCCATGGAACCAGCCGAGGCCTCATGCGTAGCTATTTCCCTATGAGCAGTTCAATCCGCACGCGGGGGCGGCACGGGAACGGGTCGCTCTAGTGCGGCGGCGCATGATCTTTGGCGCGGCGGCGTTCCTGTGCCTCGCCATCGCCGGCGTGATCGCCTGCTCCAGGGGGTTCTCGGGCGGCGAGACACTCTCCCACGGCCGTTTTCACGATGTGCACGTCTATAAGCCGAAGTCCGAGGTACGGCATTTCGCTATTTTTCTCTCAGGCGATGGCGGCTGGGGCGACGGGCTCGGCGCGATAGCGAAGTCGCTCGCCGCCCAGGGCACGCTCGTCGCGGGCGTCGATACGTCGGACCTGTTCGAAGAGCTCGAGAAGGACGGCGGCAACTGCGTCTTTCCGGTCGGCGACCTCGAGAACCTCAGTCATTTCGTCCAGGCCTATTACAAGGTTCCCACGTACTTCACGCCCATTCTGATCGGTCACTCGGCCGGAGCCTCACTGGCTTACGCCGCCATCGCGCAGGCGCCGCCCGGCACGTTCACCGGCGCCGTGTCGCTATCGTTCTGCGCCGATCTGGATCTGCGCAAGCCGCTTTGCAAAGCCGGGAATCTTCGCTATACGCCGCGTGCGGACGGCGCGGGGGTGCGGCTTCAACCTGCGCCCGAAGGGCTGCATGCGCCCTGGATCGCGCTTCATGGCACCCGCGACGAGGAGTGCTCCATCGATGAAGCCCGGGCGTTCGTTGCAAAGATACCGGGGGCTCGCTTCATCGAGCTGCCGGAGGTGGCTCATAACTACAGCGAGGTGAGCCGCTGGATGCCCCAGTTCGATGCGGCCTTCGCGTCCATGCTCGCGCATGAGCCGCATCATCCGCAGGCGCCCCCGGAGAGTCTCGCGGATCTGCCCATCATCGAGGTGGAGCCCACGGGAACAGGGGTTGACGATACCTTTGCCGTGTTGTTTTCGGGCGATGGGGGCTGGGCGGGAATCGACCACGAGGTCGCGGCCGTGCTCGCCAGCCGCGGGATACCCGTGGCGGGGTGGGATTCGTTGCGGTACTTCTGGACGCCGCGCACACCGTCAGGGGTGGCGCGCGATCTCGACCGCATACTGCGAAATTACGCGCAGCAGTGGCACAGGAGGAAAGCGCTGGTGATCGGGTATTCGCAGGGGGCGGATGTCCTGCCGTTCGCGGTCAATCGGCTGCCGCCCGCGTCGCGGGCGCTCGTGAAGCGGATTGCGCTGATTTCGATCGGGCAGACGGCGGCGTTCGAGTTCCATGTGAGCAACTGGTTCGGATCGGGACATGACGAGTTGCCCATCGCCCGCGAGATGGCGCGGATGTCGGCGGCGGATACTTTGTGTTTGTATGGGGAAGGCGATGACGATTCCCTCTGTCCCAAGGTCGGGGCCGCGAACGCCACTGTCATCAAGTTGCCGGGCGGACATCATTTTGGGGGCAGCGGCAGCTATGAGCGCCTGGCGGATGTGATTCTCGGGCAGCCCGCGCCGGCGGATAATGCCGCACCCGGAGGTAATGCGGCGCCGACCGGTAATCCGGCGCCGGCGGGCAATTCGGGTTCGTCCGCGGCTGTGCAAGCGCCGCGCGCCTCAGGAACCTCGAGCGGCTCGCACCATCTGGTCGAGTAGGCGCTCGGAGACCCGACCGGGCTCGGTGCAGCGCCCGCTGTGGACGCGGGATGTCTGGATGGTGGTGCTGCGGGGGGCCACCAGCCAGTGGAAGCGCTCGCGCGCCGAGAGTCGGCCGATGGGGCCGGAGTCCGGGCCGCCCGCGCAGATGCGGGGGATGCTGGCCAGGTGGGCGCGGATGGCGGCCACGTCCAGAGTTGGGTCGAAGTGCAGCAGGCGGGATTCGTCCAGCTCGATACGAGCCTCGAGGAAGTCTCTTGCGGGACAGGAGACGATGACGCCCACGTTGATGAATTCCTCACGATCGACCCGTGGGACGACGCGTATTACGGCGTAATCATACGAGCAGTGATCGCGCACGGATCGCCTCCTCGAGAAACAGGTGCGGCTCGCTCACGCGGCGCACGAGGTATTCAATATAAGCGGCGCGCCATTGCTCGCGCGAGTGAAATGGGGATGGGCCGCTCAGCCAGGCGTCGGGAACCATCGACACCACTTTTGTGATGAGCGCGGGAGTGAGCCGCGCGCCGAGTTTCGCGTCCGACTCCCGTAGCGACCCCGCGAAAGGCAACAGGATGTGCTCCTTCACGCGGTGGAACGCATCGAGGCTGCGCTCGAGATAATCGTCCCAGGAGTGGTGGAAGTAAAGGGCGGCGCCATGGTCGATCAACATGAGTTGGCGGTGCCACATCAGCATGTTGGCGTTGCGTGCCGTGCGATCGACGTTGGTGACGTAGGCGTCGAACCATACGATGTCGGAGGCTAACTCGGCCGCGGGCTGTTCCGCGACGGGATCGAACATCACGGACCCGGGCAGATAGTCGAGCGCGATATTCAGACCCACGCTGTTTCTGATGAGCTCCTGGATCTCCGGGTCCGGCTCGGTCCGGGCGAGGTCCGCCTCGAGCTCCATCAACACGATGTCCGGCACGGGAAGGCCGACGGCGCGCGCCATCTCGCCGGCGATGAGCTCGGCGATCAATGCCCTGGGTCCCTGGCCCGCGCCACGGAACTTCAGCACGTACATGCCGTCGTCGTCCGCTTCGACGATGGCCGGAAGCGAGCCGCCCTCGTGCAGGGGCGTTACATAGCGGGTGGCGGCGATGGTGCGCAGGCTCATGGGGTCCCGTAGTCGTCCGGCCGGATCCGCTCATCGGAGGCGAGCTCGAGCAAGTCGATTTCTTCCTCCGCCGCGTGAAAGGCGTCGTCGCCGATGATGTCGCGCTCGCGCAAATCGATCAACGCCTTGCGTTGCGCCGCCACCGCGCGCTGCTGCAGGTTGCCCAGGTGCGCGTCGCCGTGCTCATGCGGCCTGTCGTCCGCGGAGATCCGCGTACGAGCTTCATATGCGCGCCGCAGCTCGCCCACGGCCGGGCGCGACTCGTGCCCCTCGAAGACCCGCAGCGCCGCGCGGGCGGTTTCGGCGCGGGCCAGCTGGATTTCCCGGTCCACCGCACCGTCGTCCTTCAATCCAACCCACTTCATCAGCGGGCGCAGCGTCATCCCTTGCACGACCAAGGTGGTGAGCACCACGCAAAAGGCGCACAGAACGATGAGGTCACGGTACGGAAAACCGTTCGGCCCGTCGGGGAGCGCCAGCGCCGCGGCGAGTGTCACGATACCCCGCATGCCGCACCAGGCGACGATGACGGAGGCGCCGTACGGCGGCGCGGCAAGGGACGGCGCGCCGTGGTCGAAAAACCGGCTCTTCAGTTCAGCCCCCGTCCGGTAAATCGCCACCCACGCTATTCGGGCCACGATCACCGTGAGACAGACCGCTCCCGCGCACGCGAGATAGGTGTGCCAGTCCGAGTCGTGCAGGCGTGTCACGATCCCGCGGAGCTGCAGGCCGATCATCACGAACGCCAACACGTTCAGAACGAACACCGCGACGTCCCATACAGCGTAGGAAGCTATGCGGTGACGTGCATCCTGGCGTGCCGGTGCGTGGCGGGCAAGTGTCATCGCGTAGGCAATCACCGTGAGAATGGCCGAGAGACCGAGGCGGTCGGCGATCAGCCAGACGGCAAACGTGCCGATGAACTGCAGCAGGACGGAGACCGGGATGTCGTCCACGTGGGTCGTCGCCCACAGGTAAAGCCGCGCCAGCAGGATTCCCACGACGACTCCGCCGCCGCACGTGAGCACGAATATTGGCGCGACGCTCCAGCCCGAGACGGCACCCGTGGTGGCCGCGGCCACGGCCATGCGATAGATGAGCAGCGCGCTGGCATCGTTGAACAGACTCTCTCCCTGTAATACGACCATCAGCCGATGCGGTGGATGCAGCCGGCGCAAAACGGTCGTCGCCGCGGAGGTGTCGGGGGGCGCCACCACCGCCCCGAGCGTGATGGCCACCGGCCAACTCATTCCGGGAACGAAGTGTCTTGCGACCAGCGCGACGGCGATGATCGTAAAGCCGACAGCGAGGATTGCCAGATTGCTGACCGGACGCAGGTATCTCTTCAGGTCGCGCGGTGAGGCATCGAAGGCCGCATCGAGCAGCACGGGGGCCACGAACAACGCGAGCGCGAGGCGCGGGTCGAGCATCACCTGCGGTGTGCCGGGAATGAAGGTCAGTGCCGCGCCCGCGAGCGCCAGCATGGCGGGGTAGGGCACCCCGAGCCGGTCGGCCCACATCGAGAGCACCGCCCCGACGAGCAGCAGTGTGATGGTGAGTTCAAAGATTCCCATAGCCCGGATCGCCCGCGGTACCCGCCCCGCACGGACCTCAATCATGCCCGGTTTGCCGGCGCTTGCGGCAGCGCCGATTGTGGCCGGGACCCTTCAGCTTGTAATGTCGCCGCCGTGAGCCGCACCACTCGCTTATTCAAGCTCATGGACGCACTGCGCGGCCATCGCCGGCCGGTGACGGCGGCGCGGCTCGCCGATGATCTGTCGGTCTCGGTGCGTACCGTCTATCGCGACATCCAGACTTTGATCGACCTCGGCGCCCCTGTCGAGGGTGAGGCTGGCCTCGGCTACCTGTTGCGGGCGGGCTTCGACAAGATCGCCGACACCGGCCTTTGGGCGCCACGCTTCCAGATGCCCGCCGAGCAACCCACCGGCCTGCGCACCATCCGCGAGGCCATGCGCCGCGAATACAAACTGGCGATCACCTACGTGGACGAGAAAGGCGCCACGACCGAAAGGGTGGTGTGGCCCATCGCGCTCGCCTTCCTCGAGGGCAGGGCCCGCGCCGCCTGACTCCGTCAGGCGCTCGAGCGCTCGACCTTCACGTCGACCGACAGGCTATGGCGGCCGCCGCCCAGGATGATGCCACGCAAGGGCGAGACGTCACCGAAGTCGCGGCCCCAGGCCACCGCAATGTGGTCCGTTCCAACGAGCGTGTCGTTCGTGGGGTCGAGCTCGAGCCAGCCGAACGGCGGCGTGTAGACCGCAACCCACGCGTGCGACGCTGCGGAGCCGACCAGGCTCCGCACGTACCCGCTCACGTACCGCGCGGGGAGGCCCCTCGAGCGCAGGCAAGCGATCATGAGGTGGGCGAAGTCCTGACACACGCCACGCCGGATCTCGAGCACTTCGGTGACCGGCGTCGCGACGGTCGTCGCCCCGGGGGCGTATTTGAGCTCCGTGTGGAGCTTGGTCATCAGGGCCTGCGCGCACACGAGCATCGGGCGCCCGGCGGGGAAACAATCTTCGGCGTAGTCCGTGAACATCCGCTTCACCCTGACATAGGGCGACTCGTGCCGGAAGCGGATGGCGTCCAGGTCGTCTCGCGCCGGAAAACGCCCCGTATAGCTGAACGCCGCGGCGAGACGGTCCCACGGTACCGTCTCGGTCGCGGGAATGGAGGGGCGAGGATGCACCTCCACCTCCATGTCGGTCGTGACCTCCAGCCTGCGGTGCGGATGCTCGAACTCGACACGCGTGACGGGGTTGCCGAACGCATCGAGCTCCTCTCTGCGCCGATACGCGGCTGGCGAGATATCGATCGTATGCTCGAGGCACTGCTGAAACGGGGCGGGCCGCGGCACCAGATGCAGCAGCTGGTGTGAATGCACGACGTCGCTGCCGTAGTCATAAGCGGTCTGATGGCGGACGCTGTAACGGGCAGCGCCGCTCATATCGCGAGTGCCTGCGAGTCGAGACTGATGTGAGCGAAGTGCCGCAGCGACAACCGGTCGGAAAGCTTCCCCGCCGACGCAGCAACGGCACGCAGGCGTACCGCGAGCGCCTGCCGCGCGCGCGGACCTTCCCCGTCGTTCGCCTCGAGCGCCAATAGCTCATCGTCGCCGGGCATGGGAATGCCTTCCTCCAGGATGTCTTCGCTGTCGTCGTTGGAAGACGTTCGCAGAGAGACCGCCAACGCGGCGAGATCCCGTGCCAGGGCTCGCTCGAGAAAGGCCAGGGCGCCCGGGTGCTCGATGTCACGAACGAGCAGATCGAGGGCCGGTCCCAACTGAGGCGTAACCGCATACCGCGACCGATACACGCGCAGGCTGTCGTAAGCTTCGAGCAGCCACTCGACGGGCCTCTGGCGGGCTGCCGCTGCGGATGTGAGGTGCTGCGCGAGCAGATCGGCCCCGAATTGCAGCCGCTCGAGTCGCCGCCCGATGCGCAGCAAGCGCCAGCCCGCGTCCTGCGTCATGTCGTCCAACGAGAACCCGGCGAGTGCCGCAAGCGACAGCGACAGCCGATCGAGAATGGCCCGCGGCTCATCCCGCGAGGCGAGCCCCTCCTGCAGCCGTCGTTGCATGTCGGAGACGGCACGCCAGTAGCCCGAGGACAGCCGTCCCCGCACTTGCGAAGCGCACCAGGACAGGCGCCTCACGTCCGCGATGATGCCCTGCGGATTGCGGTCGTCGCGCAGGCTCCCGGCCGGCTCGGCGTCGAAGGCGACGAGCCCGATGTCACGACAGATTCTGACGGCCGTTTTCCAAACACCCTCTTCCATGCGCGCGCCGAGGGTGGCGCGCAGGAGGCTTGCCTTGTCCTCGCAGCGAACCGAGTAGCGGCCGAACCAATAGAGGTTCTCGACGAGCCTCGAGGGAATCTCGTCATACCGCACCGCCATGCGCGAGGCGTTACGCACTGTCTCCGCCGGCTCCTCATCCGTGGGCTGCGCCAACACCCAGATATCCTTGCTGCCGCCGCCCCGCTGCGCCGAGACGACGTCCACGGCCGAATCGGTTGCAATCCGGGCCAGGCCTCCGGGCATCACCCGGTGCCCGGTCCGCGTCGCGACCGCATACATGCGGATCGAGATCGCTTTGGCGGCAAAGCCGAGCGCGCCGTAGGGCCGCCAGACCGGGGCCTGCGAGAGTGCAAGGTGCTCCTGCGCGACGTAGGCGTGCGGCCGCGCTCGCAGCCGCTCGATCAACTGGGTACGGGCCTGGCCCGTCAATGTGCGGCCAAACACCGGCTCGAAGCGCTGGTTGGGCCATGCGGGCTTGATCACGAGCCGGTCGAGATGCGTCAGGACGTAGTCGAGCGCCGGGCCCTCGCCGCACCACCAGGTCGCCAGTGTCGGCAGCTCCAGGGTCTCACCCAGCAGCCGCTCCGCGATCCTCGGCAGGAAGCCCAGCCAGCCGGCCGATTCCAACACGCCGCTTCCCAGGGCGTTGGCGAGCTGCACCCGGCCCGCCCGTACGGCCCCCAGCAGGCCGGCCACGCCGAGCGCCGAGTCGCTACGCAGCTCCACGGGATCGCAGTAGTCATCATCGAGGCGCCGCAGAATGGCATGCACGCGTCTCAGGCCGGCCACGGTCTTGAGATGGACGGTGTCGTCGCGGACCGTGAGGTCCGTCCCCTCCACGAGCGGCAAGCCGAGCTGCCGTGCGAGATAGGCGTGCTCGAAGTAGGTCTCGTTGAAGGGTCCGGGGGTGAGAATCACGGCCAACGGAGCCTCGTAGGCGTCGGCACTATCGTGCAGGCGGTCCCGCAATTCCCCGAAGAAGGCGCCGATGCGCCGTGTGTGCAGCTCGGCAAGGCAGTCCGGCAGCACCTGCTCCAGGATCTCGCGATTCTCGAGCGCGTATCCCGCTCCGGACGGTGTCTGCGTGCGGTCCGCCATCACCCACCACTGGCCATCGGGAGCGCGCGCAAGGTCGGCGGCATACACGTGCAGCCACTTCTCAGGGGTGATGCCGACACAGGGCCACAGGAAGTTGGGATGCCCGAACACCAGCTCGGGCGGCACGATGCCCTCCGCCAACAGGCGCTGGGGCCCGTAAAGATCGGCCAGCAGCGCATTCAACAGGCGCGCCCGCTGCGCGAGGCCGCTCTCGATGGTCCGCCACTCGGCGCTCGTCAGAACGAGCGGAATGGGGTCCAGCGCCCAGGGCCGATCCGCCCCCTGCGGATCGGCATACACGTTATAAGTGACGCCATTTTCGACGATGAGACGCCGCGTTAGATCAAGTGCGCGCCGGGCGGATGCGCGCGCGTCGATACCGGCGATCCGATCCACCAGCGCCCGCCAGTGAGGACGAAGCTCTCCGGTCGCCTCCAGCAGCTCGTCGTAGCGGCCCGGTTCGGCGCTATAGCTCGCGAGACAGCCGTTCGTCGCAGTTTCGGGCCGCGCGGCACTCATGGTCAGGGCTTCGCCCAACCTTCCTGCGGGTCGAGGCGACCCGCTGAATGTAGCGGCGCTGCGCGCCGGGAAGAGGGCCTCGTCTCGACATTCATCCGCTTCTTCTCAGGTCGAGGGTGAACGGGAGCTCGGGATTGGTGCGTTCCTGCGGAGGTGCAAGCCGTCCGGCAGTGTGGCCGATGCGGAAGAACCGGGCGCGCCGCCGGCTTTCGGACTCGAACGCGTTGACCGGGAACGTGGCGTAAGTGCGGCCGCCGGGATGCATGACGTGATACTGACAGCCGCCGAGCGAACGTTCCATCCAGGTGTCCACGAGATCGAATGTCAGTGGAGTATGGACTCCCAGGGTGGGATGGAGGGACGCCGCGGGTTGCCAGGCACGGTAGCGCACACCGCCCACGAACTCGCCTGCGTTACCGGTCGGTCGCAGCGGTACACGGCGCCCGTTGCAAGCCAGTAGATAGCGGTCGGGCGCGAGCCCCGCGGCCTTCACCTGCAGCCGCTCCACCGACGAGTCGACGTAACGCACCGCGCCACCGGGCGCACCTTCCTCGCCCATGACGTGCCAGGGCTCGAGCGCCTGCCGGATCTCGATCTCGAGGCCCTGCGTCGCGAAGTCGCCGTACTTGGGGAAGCGGAATTCGAAGTGCGGTGCGAACCAATCGGCGCGCAGCGGAAAGCCGGCGGCCCTTTGCTCCGCGAGCACGTCGGCGAAGTCCTGCTCCACGAAGTACGGCAGCATGAAGCGATCGTGCAGCTCCGCCCCCCAGCGTGCCAGGCGGCCTGGCTCATACGGCGTGCGCCAGAAGCGCGCGATCAGCGAGCGCAACAGTAACTGTTGGGTGAGGCTCATGCGCTCGTGCGGCGGCATTTCGAAAGCCCGCAGCTCCAGCAGGCCGAGCCTGCCCGTCGGCCCGTCCGGGGAGTAGAGCTTATCGATACAGAATTCGGCGCGGTGGGTGTTGCCGGTCACGTCGATCAGCAGGTTGCGGAACAGCCGGTCCACCAGCCACGGCGGACAGCTTTCACCCGGAGGCGGCACCTGTTGGAAGGCGATCTCGAGCTCGTACAGCGAGTCGTTGCGCGCCTCATCCACCCGCGGGGCCTGCGAGGTGGGGCCGATGAACAACCCGGAGAACAGGTACGAGAGCGACGGATGATTGTGCCAGTAGCCCAGCAGGCTACGCAGCAGGTCGGGACGCCGCAGAAACGGGGAATCGGCGGTCGTGGCGCCCCCCAGCACGAAGTGGTTGCCGCCGCCGGTGCCGGTGTGCCGGCCGTCGAGCATGAATTTCTCGGTCGTGAGCTTCGCGAGCCGCGCGGCCTCGTACAGGTGGCCGGTGCGGGCGGCCAGCTCATCCCAACTGTGCGCAGGGTGGATGTTGACCTCGATGACACCCGGATCCGGCGTGACCCGGAAGCTGTTGAGCCGCGGGTCGCGGGGTGGATCGTAACCTTCCAGCAGGACCGGTTGCGAGAGGTCGGCTGCAGTCGCTTCCACCGCCGCCACCAGCTCGAGATACGCTTCCAGCCGGTCCGTCGGGGGCATGAAGATATACAACACGCCATTGCGCGGCTCGGCGCACAGAGCTGTTCGGGTGATCCAGCCCGCGGATTCGTGTGGGCCCGGGGCACGCGGCTCTTTGTCAGCTTCGGCGCCGGCCGGCGTAGCGTGGTCGGCCGCGTAGCTTTTCAGCTGCTGGCGAATGCGTGTTGGCAGAGGGAGCGGCGGAAAAGTCTGCGTGAGATCGGGCTGCGAGACGTACGGGTAATCCTCGGGCCGTGTCCACGGCAGACTGTCCAGCGGCAGTCGCAAGCCCAACGGCGAGTCGCCCGGCACCAGGTAACAGCGCTCCTGGCGTAGAAACCAGCGCCCGCTCTGCCAGCCTGTGTCATCCGCGTTGCGCGAGACCGGTAACACGTGACCGACCGCGGCATCCAGTCCCCGCTCGAATATCCGCGCCAGGCGGGTGCGCTCGCCGGCATCTTCGAGCCGCGAGTCGAACGGGTCGACGTTGGAGGGCAGGCGCCTCTCCTTCCATATGTAGTAGAAGGCGTCCTCGTACGCTCCGAACACGAGATCCGGCGCCAGACCGAGGCGCCGCGCCACTCCCGACAGGAAGCGCCCTGCCATCGCCTCCGTGACGCCATAGTGGGTGCTCTCGTTGGCGATGAGTGCCGGATTCTCCCAGATCGGCGCGCCGTCGCGGCGCCAGAAGCAGTTTAACGACCAGCGCGGCAGGGGCTCGCCGGGATACCACTTGCCTTGGCCGAAGTGCGCCAGCCCCCTGGGCGCGTAGTGCTCCTTCAGGCGGGCGTACAGCTCCGCGGCGCGCACCCGTTTGGTTTTACCGAGAGCGGCGGTATTCCACTCGGCACCGTCCGGGTCGTCGCTCGCGACAAACGTGGGCTCGCCGCCCATGGTGAGACGCACGTCGAGCGCAGCAAGGTCGGCGTCCACCGCATGACCCAACTTCTCGACAGCCGCCCACTGTTCCTCGGTATAAGGTTTGGTGACGCGCGGGGCTTCCCAGATGCGCTGCACGCTCATCGCGTGCTCGAACTGCACCTCGCAGTCCTCCACCAGTCCCGTCACTGGCGCCGCGGAGGAGGGCTCGGGCGTGCAAGCCAGCGGAATGTGACCTTCGCCGGCCAGCAGCCCGGAAGTCGGATCCATTCCGATCCAGCCCGCACCGGGCAGATAGACCTCGCACCAGGCGTGCAGGTCGGTGAAGTCGGATGCGGGCCCGGACGGTCCATCGAGGGATTTCACATCGGGTGTGAGTTGGATGAGATAGCCGGACACGAAGCGCGCAGCCAGCCCGAGATGCCGCAGGAGCTGCACCAGCAGCCAGGACGAGTCGCGGCAGGACCCGGAGGCCTTATCCAGGGTCTCTTCGGGCGTTTGCACACCGGGTTGCATGCGGATGAGATAACGAACGTCGCGCGACAACCGCAGGTTGAGATCGACGAGGAAATCCACGACGCTCTTGTTCCTGCGCAGAATGGACTCGAGATAGCCGGAAAAGAGCCGGGTGGCCGGCAGCCGCGCCAGGTAGGGCGCCAGCTCGCGCTGCTCGCTTTGCTCATACGCGAATGGGAATTGCCGGGCGTACGGCTCGAGAAAGAAATCGAACGGATTGAGGACGGCCATCTCCGCGACGAGATCGACCGTCAGGCGCAGCTCGCGCGTCTTCTCCGGGAAGGTGAGGCGGGCGAGATAGTTGGCTTGCGGGTCCTGTTGCCAGTTGATGAAGTGCCCGGGGGGCTCCACCCGCAGCGAATACGCGAGAATACGGGTCCGACAGTGGGGCGCAGGCCGCAGGCGCACGAGCTGCGGGCTCAGGGTGATGAGCCGGTCGTAGCGATAGTGCGTGAGGTGATTGAGCGCGACATGGATCGACACGAAGGATCTCCCACCCGGCGGTCGGCGGCGGTCTTGGTCTCGAGGCCTTGGTATCCCAAGCGGATATGCAAAGGCGGGGCCGCTTCAGGAGCCTGTCTGACAGGCTCCTGGGCAGTATACGGCCTCGGAGCCGGGTTCCCTGCACCAAACCGGGACAGCCCCGCACCATCCGGTGGCGCGGGGCTTGCGGTGATCGACTTCTGAAGCTACCTCTGCGTCGGCTCGCGGCCGGGTTGCGAGTCCTCCGCAGGGAAGGACTGCGCTGTGCTCGACAGCGGGCGCGGCGGCGGCGGCGCGGCGGGTTGCGCCGGGGCGGCGGCGGTCGCGGGCGGCGGTGCAGCCGACGCCGACTGCTGGCCTCGGGTGCTCGAGCTCACGGCGGTGAGGAAGCGCCGTGCCGCTTCATCGTTGGTGGTTACGCTGCCCGAGACGATATCGGTTGCCGTTACGCCGTGCTTTCGATAGAACGCCTCGTTTTCGTCATCGTCGATCGAGATCACGGTACCGTCGAGCGCGACACCCGCGAAGACTCCGCGGCTGCGTGAATAGGAGTAGACCTCGGAGTGGAAAGTCGGGTCAGTGTCGGCCGACGCCTGGCGCCCGACCGGACCGGCGGCTACTGACATGTCCGCGCCCAAGGTTACCTTGCCGCCAGTGATGCCTTCCACGCCCCTGCGCGTCGTGAAGACCAGCACGATATCCGTGGAGCTCACACCCCATTGGAAGCCGAAACTGCCGCCGGTCATGGTGATGAAGATAGGGTTGGTGAAACGGCCGTCCTTGTCGCGGTACACGAGGACGCCATTGCCGCGGCGTCCGCCGGCGAAGAAGGCGATCTTCGTCATATCGGGAATGACCGCGATGCCGTACGCGCGCTCGAGCAGCCGGTCCGGAATCATCTGGTCGCGGGTATCCCGCAATTCCTCCAGGACCTGGCTCGCCAGCAGGAGCTTGCCTTCTTCGCGCGCCTGCGCGTGGGCTCCGGCGGCGCCGACGGCCAGGGCGAGGCCGGCGAGCGCGGTGAATAAACTATTGCGGATGCGCATGCTTCGATCCCCTCGTCATTGTTGGTCGCAAGGACCAAGCGATAGGCATGTAGCTTATCTCAACTGCGGTTGTAACACGACCCGCCGTTGCGGCATGGGCGCCTGGTTCCCGTTTCGTTCAGCGGCGGTTTAGCTTCGCGCGCGCGCCGCGGAACCCGCGCGGGTGAACTATCAGAACCAGATCGAGACGAATACCTGGAAGATGTTCGCGGTGAGCGTGTAGAGCGGCTCGTTGCCGGCGGTATATCCGGGCACGCCGTACTGCGAATACAGCGCATTGCGGAAGTCGCTGTAGTCGATGATCAGGTGGTTGAAATGGAAGTTCAGGCTGCTCTTGTTGATCCACGGCGCGTAAGGAACGTGAAATTCGTACGCGGCGCCAAGACCGAGTGACAGGCTGTGGAACGCCGCGAGCTCGCGGTCGCGGGCCATGAAGTTGGAGTAGTTCGCGCGCGGGAAGAGATCGCTGTAGAAGTTCGCATGGTTCTGGCGATAGAAGCGGAAGCTGCCGTCGAAGATCCAGTGCCGGAAGGCCGGCTGCGTGTAATCGACTTCCAGGGTGTGGCCCGTGATGCCCCAAGTGTCGTTAAAGAGACGGTATTGGCCGGTCACCGCCGCTCGGAAGGGCAGGTAATACTTCAGCTCCGCCGAGCCCGCGCCGCTGGTGCGCGTATTGGGATAGATCTGAGAGGCGAGAGTGAACTGCTTGCCGGGTACCGTGGGGTCGAAGTAGCGGATCTGGCGGTAAGGGTTCGCGAGATAGCCCTCGTCGGTGATCGCCTCGAAGCTCAGGTCGAGAATGGCGTTGCGGGTGAGGATCTGGCTCAGCGAGAGGCTGTAGGCCTGGTGGTCCGCCCGTTGATGGAACTTCGGGTCCGTATAGATCCGATGGGTGGTGCTGTCCCTGAGGTCGCGGTAGATGTTGTCCCAGCCGCGCCGGTAACCCAGGGTCACGGTCGTGAGATCGCCGAACATGCTCTGGCTGATGGACCAGTAGCCGGTGTTCGCCTCGTAATCGGGCTCCCGGCTGTGGATGTAGCCGGCGGTATAGATCGTCTTGCCGTGCAGGTAGTCGACGGAACCGCCCTCCTGTTTGCGCGTCTCATGGTAGGGACTCGCGGAGAGCTTCACGTCGATCGAGGCGCTCGAGATCAGATCCTCATAGTAGCTCGCGGAGAACGAGAGGTTGTCGCCGACCTTCTTGCGCACGAGCACTGAAGGCCCTTGGACAGTGATGCCGCCGCCGTCGTAGTTGTGGTACATGACGTCGGCGCGGTCGTCCGGGAGCACGTCGGCGATGGCCGGCGCGCCGACGAGGCAGAGCACAGCCAGCACCTTTGCGCACCGGCCGAGTCGCGCGCGGATGGCGGCGCGCCCGCGTATCACCCCCGCGGTCAATTGCATCCGCAACCACCGCCAACACCGCCCGTGGCTCCGCGGGAGCCCTCGCGGGATTCGTACACGTGATCGAGGTACGTACTGGAGACCGGATCGCGGTTGAAGGACATGATGGGATCCGCGAAATGCTCGCGCTCGTAGGGCTTCACCCACGGCTGGATGGGCGAGCAGCCCGCCAGCGCTCCCACGATCACTATGGTAATGATGATTTTTTTCATGGGTCCTCCCACCGCGACGGTCCTTGGAACGCTTACTCGCGGATCAGGGTCCGGATGCTGTTGAGATACTCGTCCTCATCGCCGGGCTTGTAGCCATGGTGCAGCACGCGCAGGTTGCCCTTGCGGTCGATGATGACGGTGCTCGGCATGCCGGAGACATCGTACATCTGTGACACCTTGCTGTCCTTGTCGTACAGGATCGGAAAGCTCACCGGGGTCTGCTTCAGCCAGTCGTCCGCGGCCTTCGAGTCCGGCTCGACGTTCACCCCGAGGAGGGTGAAGCCCAGCTTGTTGTACCTCTTGTAGATGTCCTCGAGCAGCGGCATTTCCTGGCGGCAGGGGCCGCACCAGCTCGCCCAGAAGTTGATCATCACGACCTGGCCCTTGTATTGCGCCAGGTTCACCTGGGTGCCGGCCTTCGACGTCAAGGAGAACGGCGGCGCGGGGCCGCTCGGGGCCGTGGCGAGCGCGGGCACCGCGACGATCAGGGCGGCGGCAATTGCTGCGATACGGTTCTGCATGGGTCTCCTCCACAAACCTTCAGAAGAACACGGTCGTCCCGACGCGCATCTCGATGTTGTTGGTGAGTTTCGTGACACCCAGGAGGCTCGACTGGAAGACGCGATCCTGCACTGTGATGTGGATCGCGAGCCAGTCGGACGGCAGCACCCGGTAGCCGGCCCCGAAGTTCACGGTGAACTTCTTGTCGCCGGCGAAATTGGTGCTGCCGATGCCGCCCAGAACATAGAAAGCGCTCGACAAGGCGATCCCACGACCGAGAAAGGCCTCACCCGGGAGGAAGTTGTAGCCGAGTGACAGATCGTAGTACGTGAAGTGCCTCTCAGGGGGCGTCAAAAGCTGGATGTTCCCCCCGAGGGTCTCGAAGCTCGTGCGCCCGGCTTTGGAGCGGCCGTATTCGCCCTGGAAAAAGAAGTCTTCCGTGATGTGGTAGGCAGCGGTCGCCCCGTAGCTCGGGTTCGTGCCGAAATCCTCGATCGACAGCGCGCCGTAATCGAGCCCCAGCTCGATGTTCGAGCTGCGGATCTTCGGCACGGTGACCTTGCGACGTTCCACCGTAGGCTCGACGACGCGCGGCGCGGTGTCGTCATCCAGCGACTGATCCGCGCGCCTGGCGTCCTCGCGGGCCTGCTCCCGCTCGTCACGCGCCTCCTGGCGGTGGTGAAACCAGTTGCTCACTGTCGCGCAACCGGACAGCGCAGCCAGCGTCACCGTCAGAAGAAGAACGCGAATCCCATTTTCCATTCGTCTGCTCTCTCGTTCTGATTGCGGTTGGTGAAAATGTAATGGCTCTTGAACTCGCCGCGCAGGAAAAAGCGCCGCGTGAGATAGAAACGCAGGCCGGCTCCGACGTAGGCCGTCTGTTCCGTGCGAACGGAGGGTTGCACGAGGGTCGCCTTGGGCTCGATGTGCACCAAGCCCGTACCGAGCATGAAGAACGGCGACAGGCGCCACTCCGGCACGAGCACGTGCGTGAGCCCGATGTCCACGGTTTCGCCATTCGTGAATTTACCCAGATACTGGCCGCCCGCGAGCTCCAGGGCGAGCTGCGAGTTGAAGGCGAACGAGCCGTAAGCGGAGATGAGCGTGGCACCGCCCCATTCGCCCGCGAACATGCCGAGCTCGAAGCGGTGCGAGGTGAAGCCCGGGCGGTCGCCCAGCGGGAAGGTGAACGGCGTACCGTCGGCGAGCACGGTCTTGAGCATATCGCGCTGCGACGCCCAGCCCTCGACGCCGCGACGGGTGCGCACCTTGAACCAGTCGGTGCGACGAAACAGCACCAGTACGCTTTCATCGCGAGGCACCACGTTGAATACCGGGTAGCCGCGGCCCGCCCCGGAATGCAATTCCAGGTAGGGCGCCGTGACGAACACCTGCAGATGCTCCCGCGCGCTGCTCACCGCCGGGGCGAGGCACAGGGCCATGAGGGCGAACAGGCCCGCGACCGAAAGGCTTCTCAAGCGCGTCCTAATTGACTGGCACAGCCGGGTCGAACGGATTGTTGAAGTATTGCGCGCCAATATCCAGCCACTCGGACAACAAGCGAAGCTCGGCGGGACTCAGGTAGCCCGCGTGGCTTCCGGAACCCATTGCGAAGCGGCCCAGGAACTGGGCCGACAGCCCACCGTTCGCGCTTCCCGCATTCAGGTATGGTCCCACAGAAACAGTCTGCGGAACTCCCATCATAGCTATCTGCTCGTTATGCGGAAACAGCAGCTGCCGATAAGAGACCGACTCCGCGGGCACATCGTTCGAGGCGGCGTTCGTCAGATTGAGGTGGCCGGCGTGGGTTTGCGCGTCGTGGCATGTAGCTTGCGTGCAGGTACATCCCCCTGCCAGATTGCAGGTATACGGCGGCGCGGGGTTGCGTCCGGCCGTCGCCGGGCGCGGCAGGTCCCAGACGGGCTGAATGTTCTTGGGGTAATTGATGATGATGCGGCAGTTCGCTGCCCACGCGCTCGCGCACGTGGTGTTCGTCGGAATCGCCTCGGGCGGGATCAGATCGTTGTAACTGAGTGTGATCGGCTTGCCCTGGCCCTGCGGGGCCTGCGCCGGATCGGTCCAGACGTCGGTGTACAGCACGTTTACGCTCGGCACTTCGCTGCATACCGAACCGGTCACGCAGGTTACGCGCGCGCGCGCTTCGGCCATGGTTTCACCGACGTTCGGCAGAATCGGCGGCAGGACAGTGCCGTCCGGCGCGGTGTACGTCGTCTGCAGAGTGTGCGGGAATGCCGTTCCAGTCGTGGAGCCCGCATATACCGGCGCGAACACCCCCGAGCGGCCGTGGGAAAACGGCGATTGCGGGGTCGCGGGATTGTGACAACCGTTGCACGAGACGACCTCACCGGCTTTCACCTGCAGCCAGACGGTGAGGTCCGGCTGGATATTGCGTCCATTGGCATCCAGAACCTGCAGTGAGAAGGCCACATTCGGCGGCACGCGCACCTTGACCGAGCCGTCGGGCTCGACCGGCGCGTAGCCGAGGATCTCGCGCATGTAATTGCTCGCGCCGAAGGCGGCGCCGGAGAGATTCACGACCGTCATGTCGGGGATCGACACTGCTTTGGTGAGCCGCACGAAGCGTGCGGGCCGCGCGCTTGCCGGAGTCTGAGCAGGATCCGCGACGGCCTGGATATTTGGCACGGCGGTGTCGACGCCGTCGAAGTCGTAAACACTCTTTATATCGATCGCGCCGACACCCGCCGCGGCGAGATTCTGATCCAGGCCGACACCGGGGATCCCGTCGGGAATGATGTTCTGCAGGGGCCGTGGCTGTGTGGCCACGACGTCCGTGACCATCACCCCTTCGACCGGCTGCATCACCGGCAGTATGGTGTTCGACTTGGGATCGAACATCCACACGCTGTACAGAGGTGGCGCGATCTTCACGGCAGGATTCGCCAGCGCCGCATCGGTGCAGGGACCGATCGTCCCGTCGGCATTCAGGATACGGCATTGCTCCCAGCTCACCAGGATGCGGTTCGTGCCGTCCCAGAGAGGGAAGGCCGAGTTGAAGCGTCCGCCGGGCGAGGGGCCGGGGATGGTCAACACGGCGTTCGGTGTGGCGCGCGTCTGCGCGGGTCCCCTCAATCCCGCGCTCGCGAGCAGCGCCTGCGTGTCCTCGACGTAGTTCCTGCCGTCGATGATGACGAGATCGCCGCCGAAGTCCACGTTCGCGTACTGGCGGATGAGCGCCAGCATGCTGCCGCTCTGCATCTCGTGCGGCCGCAGGAACTCGACGACCGTGTTGTTCGTCCCTGTCATGTGGCTGTTGGCGCCATAGTAAAGCTGCGTATCGGTGCCGTCGGGATTGGCCGAGTACAGATGCATCGAGTTCGTGCCGCCCGGGGCATTGTCCCAGCGGGTCCACAGGACGCGGCCGCTCATGAGCACGGTCGCATCCTGGTCGTCGCTCTGGTTCGAGGAGATCTGGTGGAGACCGGTGCCGTCGGCGTTCATGACCTCGAGCACGAAAGCGGGCTCGGTGCGGTCCTCGTTCTCGTAAACGAACTGCGGCTTGCCCTCATCCAGCAGGATGCCGCGGGACTGTGTCTGGCGCGTGGACGAGAATACGATCCGCCCGTCCGGCAGATAGTGCGGCGAGACGTCGTTCACCGTCGGCGGGTCGGGGTCGGTGGCCGGATTGATGACGGGTGCCAGGGTGCCGGTGGCGATCACGTACTGATAGATGCGCCATGACGGCGCGTTCTTCTGCTGCATGTTCGCGGTCATCGGGCCGCGCATCGCGAATACCACCCGGGTGCCGTCCGCGGACGCATCGACATCCTTCACGTCCCAGGTCCCGGTCGCCGTGGCGGCGGTGATCCGGCTCGTGATGTTGGTTTCCCGCGCGCTCGGCGATGCGCTCTGCCGCATGTAAAGGTCGGCCGACGGGAAGGCGACCCGCAGCATGCGTACGTCATCCGCACCGGCCGCGATGTTCGCCGGCGTCGGAATCGTGCGCTTCACGTAGAAGATCGGGTAATCGTTGGTCGCGGGATCGGCGGCCTGGCTGTTCGAGATGTTGAAGCTGCCGCCGCCGCTGCAGGCGTCAAGGAAAGCGAGCGGCACCAGCACCAGGAAGGTGGCCAGCAACCGATCAGCGAGTCGTCCGCGCTGCACGTTCATTCGAGAAACTCCACATCGATCCGCCCGCGCCTGCCCCATGGTGGGCGAATGTAACTTAATTCACGGCCCCGTTCGCCAGGTTTTTGCCGTTGTGCCGGTTTCGTCACGGCATGCGGCCGCGGTTCCCTGTTCTCTCTACGACGTTGGTGCACCGGCGGCCGCGGGTCACTAGGTAGTCCTTTGGTTGCCCGGGTACCGTGACAAGACTCGCACTTCGCCGAGTAATGGTCCCGCGGCGGGACTAACAAGAAACATGTCGTCATCTGGCGACGTCAGCCGCGACAGACAATCGGGGCGGGACTCGCGGGCCGTTATAGTTCGGCCCGCGCAGCGATATCGGGAGTGGTGGCGCTTATGAGTACGCAAACAGTCGGGAACGGGAGCACGCGCGCGGCGCGGCGCTCAGGCGCGGCCGCCGCCGCGGTCGCTGCGAGTCTCCTCGCACAGGCGGCCGCTCCCGCCTTCGCCGGTCCGACGGAGCAGGCCGAGCGCATCTATGAGCGCCTCGCCGGCGTACCGCCCTCTGCGACCGTGCTCGGTCAGATGGTGACTGCGATCAACAGCAACCCGGGCCAGCCGGGGCTGCTCGCGGCAGCCGTCATAGCTACCGACGCCACCACGGCACCGACCTTCTACAACGTGGTGCTGAAGAACATGGTGATTCCGTGGACGAACCGCAACCAGACCGTGTTCGCGCCGCTGAACGACTACGCAGCGACCGTGATCGGCATGGTGCGCGACGGGGTTCCCTTCAATACCGTATTGTCGGATGACATTCTTTATACGGTCAATGCCCCGGGGTTACCAGCCGTCTCGCCGGCTAACAACAACCATTATGCCGCCGCGGAAACCAACGGTGTGGATCTGTCCACGGCTCTCGTGCGGACCACGCAGTCGGCGGCCTACGGGCTGCCCACCGAGGCGACCGCGGGAGTGATCACCACCGCCGGTGCCGCGTCCGCGTTTTTCATCAAGGGCACGAACCGCGCGATGTTCCGCTTCACCATGATCAATCACATGTGTCACGACATGGAGACGCTCATGGATACGTCGCGGCCCACCGACCGTATTCGCCAGGACGTATCACGCAGCCCCGGCGGCGACAGTCGCATCTTCCTCAACAACTGCGTCGGCTGCCACAGCGGCATGGATCCGATGGCGCAGGCGTTCGCCTACTACAACTTCGACGAGACCTCCAACCAGCTCGTCTACACGCCGGGCCAGGTGCAGGCGAAATATCACATCAATTCACAGAACTTCCCGCAGGGGTTCGTCACCCCGGACAACAGCTGGTCGAACCGCTGGCGCGAGGGGCCGAATTCGGTGCTCGGCTGGAGCTCATCGCAGCCCAGCGGTACGGGCGCCAAATCCTGGGGACAGGAGATCGCCTCCAGCAAGCAGTTTGCCGCGTGCCAGGTCCAGAAGGTGTTCCAGACGGTGTGCTTCCGCACTCCCGCGACCGCCGCGGACATTTCCGCGGCCCAGGGCATCACGAGCAGCTTCCAGTCCGGCTACAACCTCAAGACGGTCTTCCAGCAGGTCGCAGCGGCCTGCCCGGGCACTTGAGAGGGCAGCCGCAATGAACAGGGAACAACACATGAACCGCTTCGGGCTCATTTTCCTGGCGGTGCGCGCCCTCAAGGCCGCAGCGGCTGTGGTCCTCGTCACCCTGGTGGCGGCCTGCGGCGGCGGCTCGGGCGGCCCCGCAACTGTCGTGCAGCAGCAAACGAGCAACACTTCCACGGCGAACGCCTACACGGGACCGTCGGCTGCGACGGCCGACGTCACGGCGTTTCAGGTCAACCTTTGGCAGAACATCCGCGTGCAGAACCGCTGCGGCGGTTGCCATCACGCGGGCGGCCAGTCCCCGATGTTCGCGCGCTCGGACGACGTGAACCTCGCTTACCAGGCGGTGCTCCCGCTCATCAACGCCACCAACCCATCGCAGTCGCCGATGGTGTTGAAGGTCGCCGGCGGCCACAACTGCTGGGTCGCCGATCCGAACGCCTGCGCCCAGACTCTGCTCACCTGGATCCAGAACTGGCTGGGCGGCGGCTCTGCCTCCGCCACGAGCATCACTCTGGTGGCGCCTCCGGTGCAGTCGGTGGGCGGCAGCAAGAACTTCCCCGCCGATTCGAGCGGCTTCCAGACTTATCTGTGGCAGCCCATCCTCAGGGTGTATTGCGTCAATTGCCATACACCGACCTCGTCCACGGCGCAGGCGCCGTACTTCGCGCAGTCGGATCCGAACCAGGCGTATCTTGCGGCGCAAGCCAAGATCAATCTCAATTCGCCGGGCCAGTCCCGTTTCTACGAGCGCCTGGCACAGGATCTGCACCACTGCTGGGCGAGCCCCGCCTCCAACGGAGCTCCGGATTGCCCGGCCAGCGCCACCATCATGTTGAATGCGCTCAAGGCGTACGCCAACAGCATCCCGACGACGAACATCGATCCGACGCTGGTGGTGTCCAAGGCGCTGTCCCTCACCCAGGGAACCATCGCCTCCGGCGGCGCCCGCTACGAAGCCAACATCGTGGCGAAGTACATGTTCGAAACCGGCACGGGTAATATCGCCTACGACACCAGCGGCGTGAGTCCCGCGGCGGACCTGACGCTGAACGGCGGCGTGACCTGGGCCGGCGGCTGGGGTCTGACCTTCGCGCCGGGGGGCAAGGCCCAGGCCTCGACCTCCTCGAGCCAGAAGATCGCGCAGCTTGCGCAGGGAACGGGCGAGTACTCCTTCGAAGCATGGGTTAACCCGAACAACGTCGCGCAGAAGGAGGCGTACATCATGACGTATTCGGGCAGCGACAAGACCCGCAATGCCACGCTGGCGCAGAGCGCCCAGTCCTACGAGGGCCGCACGCGCAGCAGCACTACAGATACCAACGGCACGCCCCCGCTCATCAACGCCACGACGGAAAACGTGGCTCAGGCGGCTCTGCAGCATGTCGTACTGACCTACGACCCGGTCAACGGCCAGACACTCTACGTCAACGGCCAGGTCACCCCCGACAAGGACCCTGCCGGCGGCGGCTCTCTGGCCAACTGGGACAGCACATTCGCGCTCGCTCTCGGTAGCGAAGTCACGGGCAAGGAGCAGTGGCTCGGCACCATCAAGTTCGCCGCGGTCCATAGCCGTGCGCTCACGCCCGCGCAGGTGCTGCAGAACTTCAACGCCGGCGTCGGACAGAAGTATTTCCTGCTGTTTGACGTGAGCGCGCTGTCGGGCATCCCGCAGACCTACATCATGATGCAGGTCAGCCAGTACGACACGTATGCCTATCTCTTTACCAACCCGACGTTTATCAGCCTCAACCCGGCTGCGGCGCCGGCCAACATCGCCATCAGCGGCGTCCGCGTCGGTGTGAATGGCGCGATACCGATGGCCGGGCAGTCGTATGCGACTCTCACCACGACGGTGGGGCCGCCGAATTACAAGTCCTCGGGCGGGCAGGTGCTCTCGACCGTTGGCGCCGTGATCGCCGCGGATCAGGGGCCAGCCAACGACATGTTCTTTCTCTCGTTCGATCAGTTCGGCACGTTCTCGCATGCGTACGTCGAGGCGACGTACACACCGACTTCGCCGGTGCCGACTGCGCCGCAGCCCGAGATGGGAGTCGCGACGTTCGAGCGGGTCTATCATGCGATGTCCGGCATCACCGGCGTGCCGTTCACCAATGCGGCGGTCGCCACCGTTTACAACTCGGTACAGCAGTCGATGCCGTCCGCCCCGCAGATCAACGCCTTCCTCGCCTCGCACCAGACGGCGATCTCGCAGATGGCCGGCGTGTACTGCGCCCAGGTGGTGGGTACGCAGTCGTATCGCGATAAGCTCTTCGCTGGCGCCGGGCTGGCAGCGCTCGACGCCGCGATCAATTCGAATGCGAGCGCGTCCTCGTATTTCGGCACGACCGGCGCGGCGAACCAGGCGAATATCGACAGCGTGGTCACCCCGCTCGTCACCGCGATAGTCGGGCCCGCGATCAACGGCACGACCCCTTACCCGCAGGCCGCCTCGGGGATGAGAACCGAGCTCAATAATCTGTTGCTCAGGATTCCCACCCTACCCCTCAGCACGCCGCCAACCGTTTCCGCCGCGACAATTGCAGCCTGCAACGCCGCGTTAGGCAGCGCAGCGGCCACCATGCAGTGATCGGTATCAGGAGAGAGCATCCATGTTCTTCATTCGTAAAAAACTCCCCCGGCCGCACGCTCCTGGCGAGCCGCTGCTGTATCCGAATCACAAGCTGCCGGTGACGCGTCGCGAGCTTCTCGGCGCCGGATTGGCCAGCGCCCCCGCGATGGTAATCGGGCCCGCGTGGCTGGCCGCCGCGTTGCAGCCGGGCAAGGCGAATGCGGCGGTGTCGAACGACATCGCCACGCTGCTTGGCTCGAACGACTGCAACGTCGCCACGAACCCGAGCGGCATTCCCGTCATTTGTTTCGATCTCGCCGGGGGTGCGAATCTCGTCGGCTCGGAAGTGCTCGTGGGCCAGAAGGGCGGCCAGGCCAACTTTCTGACGACGGCGGGGTACGGCAAGATGGGCGTGCCCGGCAACATGGTGCCGTCAGCCGCCGGCTTCGTCAGCAGCACATTCGGCCTCCTCTGGCACTCGGACGGCGCCATCCTTCGGGGCATGCTGACGAAGGCCACCACCGCGGCCACCGCAGCAAACACCAACGGGGCGGTCATCTGCGCCATGTCGCAGAACGATACCGGCCAGAATCCTCACAACCCGATGTACGGCATCGCCACGGCGGGCTCCAGGGGCACGCTCCTCAACCTGGTCGGGAACGAGTCGTCGGTGTCCGGAGGTAACTCCGCCGCGCCGATGTACATGGTCAACCCTTTGTTCCAACCGACCACGATTGCCATGCCGAGTGACGACGTCGCACTCGTCAGCACAGGTGGCGCCCCTGCCGATCCCGTGTCCGTAGCCGTGCTCGAGTCGCAGGCGCGGATCTCAGGCGGCAATACCCCGAACCCTGCCAACAGCCCGCCCACCGCCACCGAATTCACCGGCATGCTCGCTCCGCCCAACGGAGGGACCGCCGGAGTCACGCTTTACAGCAACTCTGCGGATGCTGCCAAAGACCTGGCGCTCAGGAGCCAGGTGCGATGCGCCTATGTGCAGGCCGCCTTCACAGCGGATAAGTTCGGCGATCCGTCAGCGCTCGATGCGACGAAGGACCCGTTGATCACCGGCACCGCCGGGGGCGCGCCGATTTTCACGGCGGCGGACTTCATGGATCGGGACGTTCAAAAGACTGCGAGCGTCATGAAGCTGGTCTGCAACGGCTTTGCGGCTGCGGGAACCATCACGCTCGGGGGCTACGACTATCACGACAGCACTCGTGCGACGGGCGAGACCCGCAACTTCAAGGCCGGCCAGATGATCGGCGCGGTGCTGGAATACGCGCAGCGCGTCAAGACGCCCCTCATGGTCTACGTGTTCAGCGACGGGTCGCTGAGCTCGAGCTCGATGGTCGACACCAGCATCGACGGTCGCGGCAAGCTCGCCTGGCAGGGGGACAACCAGTCGGTCGCGTCGACATTCTTCCTCGTTTACAGCCCGAAGGGGCGGCCGTCGCTTCTGAACGGCGCGGCAAGCCAGCAGATCGGCTGGTTCACTGCCGACGGCAGCGTCGACAGCACTTCCAGCCCGGCGGCCAACTCGGTCACGCAGATTCCCGAGGTCATGATCCTCAACTACCTCGGGTTGATGGGGCAGACCGCGAAGTTCAGCACGCTCTTCCCGCAGCAGGGACTGGGGTCGCTGGCGCAGCAACAGGCGATGACGGCCTTCGCGCCGATCGTCTGACCCCCCGGGGGCCCGCCGTGCGCCTGCGGCTTTGTCGCGCAAAGCCGACGCTCCGGCATATTCTTTCGCGACGGCCCTTGCGGCACGATGACGGTGTGGCCCGGGAGGCTGCAGGCGCTTGTATTTCAGGCGCTTAGCGGCGCAAGGCGGGGCTCTCTTCGTTGACAGTGTTAAGTAGCCTATGCGAGGGTTGCCCGCGCGGCGGCAGCGGGTCGCATCCTCATCAGCATCCAAGGATAATTTTTGAGCTTGCAGCGGCCGAAAGGGCCTGTCTTGCGTCGTGTAGGCCCGGGGGGGCGGTGCGTCAGCGCGGCGTTGGCCGTTCTGATCGCGTTCGGGGCGGGCATGGCCTCCCTCGCTCAGCCGGCATACTTCCTGCTCGGACGCGAGGCGCCGGATTTCGCGCTCCGCGCGGTAGCCGGCAGCAACGTCCGGCTCTCCGAACATCGGGGCGACGTGGTCGTCCTCAGTTTCTGGAGCAGCCGCTGCGCTCCGTGCCGTACGCAGCTTGCGGCGCTGGATCGCAGTCTCGCGACCTATCGCTCGGCCGGTCTGCAGATGTATGGGATCAACGTCGATGACGATCAGACGCGCG